>NZ_SJNU01000014.1:0-77280 GCF_004331055.1 Acinetobacter sp. ANC 4779 | reverse complement strand
TTCATAAGTTCTTAATGATCTTCTTGCTGATTCGTCACCAGCAAGCTAGGTCGGCTATACTACTCTCTTCTCAAGAATAGTCAACAGGTTTTATTGATTATTTCCAAACTTCTTCAAGACTTCCAGATTTAAACCCTTTAGGCTAAATCCTTGTTTCTCAACAAGTTTTAATCAACATCACCGCCGATGGATACGCATTATAGGCGAAAAAAATCCTCACGCAACCCCTTTTCCCTATTATTTTATCAATAATGCCTCGAATGGTTATTTATTCTGCAAAACAGGACGGTTTTATTATTTTTTGCATGCAAAAGGAACTGTATTCACCAATTCATCACGCATTTTTTCTTCTTTATCTTTTTCCTGCCAATTCAATGAACGACAATCCGTATATTCGCAGTAGCCACTTTCACCCCTTTCTTCATGATGATTAATTTTGATTTGATATTTAAAGCTACCCACATAACCGGCACCCAAACCAAATTTAAAATCTCCGCGACTTTGTGCCTGAACTGAAATACAGGTGCCATCTTTCCCTTCATAACCCCATTCAAACTCACGCGGCAAATACATGTATTGGCCATTCGGCGTTTTCACCTTCGGATAAACACGATGGACTTTGAAACGGACATTATCATCGAACATTTGTGCTATTCCCGTCTGGGCATCCCGTAAATACAAACGAGATTGCACAATACGATTAAAAGGATCACGAATTTGTGCTAACAGAAGCTGACGATTGTTTTCCAGATTAATAATCTGATAAGTAAAAAATGCGAGTGGCAAATAGGAAAAGTTTATGGAGCGTGCATAGTCGAAACAGCCCATTTGCTGAATTTCAAATTTCTGCGCTTTATACGTAATTTGACCTTCACACTGACATACTATCGACCAGTGATCTGCCAACCCCATACGTAACTTGGTAAAATAAGAAATGAGATGGCTGGTTGTTATAGATAAATCAAAACTTAGTTCTTTATCTTCGCGCTGAATACGGAAATAAGGAAATTCTCCTGAAATCATTTCCCGATTTGAAAATTTGAAATATTCTTTTTTAAACTGACATTCTTTTTCAACAGAATAGGAATTTAATTGCCCCATCATATGCGGACTGACACTGGCAATAATGGTCGCTGTATCTAAAGCAGTGGAATGAATTGCACTTTCGTTGCGAAGCATAGGAACGTTGGGCTGACCAATCACACTTAAAAAGTTTAAATAATGTAAGGGCGCTGGCAAATTCGGGATCATCAAGCCTTGATGAATAATTTTATATCGCCCTTTTTGCGCATGATAAGCCAACTGCGCCCGAGAGGGAGCCTGATTGAGTTGTTTAGACTGGTCAAATAAATCTTGAAGCAACTGCATATCATGCTCCTTTTTATTTTAGGTATAGATGTCTCATTTTTATATAGGGTTATTTTTTCTGGCCATAAATGTGGTTACGAAACCAGAAAGGGCGTAGATAATAGAAATCACCAAGATTCCTACTGGAATATTATAAGTAATCGCAGCAAAGATAAATACAGCAATTGGCAGCACCGCAAAAGGTACGCGTTTACGATCCAATGTTTTAAATGAATAATATTTAATATTCGAGATCATCAACAAGCCTACTGCCACGATAAGCACCGCATTGACAATTTGAATACCCACTTCACGCAAATCAAAAATTGCAGGGAAATCACTTCCGACCCAGACCAAGGTGATGATCAAAATGGCCGCTAATGGACTTGCAACCCCAATAAAATAGCGTTTATCGACCACACCAATTTGCACATTGAAGCGGGCTAAACGGAATGCCGCACAGGCAGTATAGACAAAACAGCATGCCAGACCAATACGACCCAAATCATGCAAGCTCCAGCTATACATTAAAATAGCCGGTGCAACACCAAACGCTAACAAGTCGGATAAAGAGTCATACTGTTCACCAAAAGCACTTTGTGCGCCAATCGCGCGAGCAACCCGACCATCTAAACCATCTAACAGTGCGGCAAGAAAAATAGCGTAAATGGCTTGGGTAAAATCACCATTCATACTGGCAATAATAGAGTAAAACCCCGACAGCAATGCTGCTGTCGTGATCAGATTCGGCCACAGATAGATCCCACGACGTTTCACCTTTTGTCCCTCATGGGTTTGCTCTTCTTCTTCCACTTCAAAAGTGATGCCATCGAAACTATGTTCATCACGGGTAGAAGATTTACTCTCAGGTTTATTTATATTTGTCATTCTTGTCTATCCTAACTGTAACCGTATCTCTCTTAAAGGTATTACTTATTCACCAACCAACCAGCGTACAGCAGCATGCCCGCCATTTTCACTCATACGTAAATGTGGGAATAACCATTGCAATGCTTCATCGGCATCCTGTGAGAATTTCCAAGGCGGATTAATCACCAGCAAAGCACAACCATTCAAACCGACCGGCGTGTCATCAGGCCATACACAGATTTCACACACCAATTGACGGCGAATACCGGTTTTCATCATTTTCTTTTCAAAACGATCAATCATGGCGCGGTCTTTAATTGGATACCAAACAGCAAAACAACCAGTAGGCCATTTTTTGTGTGCTATTGCCAATAATTCAACCAATTGAGGGAAATCTTTACGTTCTAATTCGTAAGGCGGATCAATCATTACCAAACCGCGTTTTTCTTGCGGCGGAATAACCCCTAACAAACCTTCATATGCATCACGTTCATGCAGACCCGCACGGCGGTCACGTATATTGAAATACAATTCTTGAAAAACTTCTTTTTGCATTTCAAAGATGGTTGCTTTATCAATATCGCGCATCCCTTCTAATGCAAACCATGGTGAACCTGGATAAGCACCTTTGCCTGAACCGGCACGCATATCTTCAACCACTTTAAGATATTGCTTCACACCTTCTGGGGCATTACGCGTAATTGAATCATCAAGTTTCACCAAACGATGAATACCGGTTAAAAATTCACCCGATTTTTGTGCAGCAGCGGTAGATAAATCATATTTACCTGCACCACCATGCGTATCTATATAGCGATACGGTTTATCTTTGGCATTTAAACGTGTTAAAAGTTGGAGCAATAACACATGCTTCATAACATCGGCAAAGTTGCCTGCATGGAAATGGTGACGGTAATTCATGTTTCTTTAATTCCTGTAATCAACGGACATTTTAGCATGAAAAAATGTTTCATTCCGCAGGATATCTTGCTCTAGAATACGCCACCTTTTTTCAGATTGTATTTGAGTATATGTATATGGATGCAATTCAGCTCCCAAAGTCATGGAATGTTGATCAAATTATTGAAGATTTGGATCAACATGGTTTTACCCTGATTGACAATGCCTACCCTCAAGACTATGTACTTGCTCTAGCTGAAGAATGTACCTCCAATTTAAACCGTTTTCGGGAGGCGGCCATTCAAAACGGCGTGGTGAGCAATATCCGCAGTGACCATATTTTATGGATTAGCGGAGAACTAAAAACTGCACAGCATCATACTGAAACTCTTAAAGAAATCTCTCAATTATTAAACCGTAATTTTTATTTAGGCATACAAGAAGTCGAAGCACATTTTGCCTGCTATAACGCGGGAGAATATTACGCTTTGCATCGCGACAATCCGCAAGGGAAAAATGGTCGTATTATTTCTACAGTCTATTATTTACATGAAAATTGGCAAGATGACTGGGGTGGAGAATTACATCTAGAGGATAAAAATGGGCAATGGCATACTATTCAACCCAAACCGAATCGTATTGCAATGTTCCAAAGCGATTTATTGCATGAAGTGGTTAAAGCCAAGCATCAACGCTTATCAATCACGGCATGGTTACGTAGTGCTAATGTCTTGTTCTAATTGTTTATTATAAAATCAGAATAGTACATTTAGCTTTAAATTCCTGGTTTTGCCCCTATATACTGATTATTCATCAATGAGGTATTGGCTAATGTTTGAAAATACAAAAAAAATTATCGAGCGTATCGGTGAGACGGATCAATTGTATTTGGAAAACAATACGCCTGATCTCGCTTTGGAACGTGCTGATTTACGCTTACAACTGGTGGTAATCAGCAATTCACGTCAAGAACAAATTCATTTTCTGCAAGAAGCTGTGGTGCTGTTAGAGCAAGCCCGCATTGAATATGAAGAAATGCCGATGCGTTTGTATTTGAATCTGTCTTTAAATCTGGCGAAAGCTTATATGTTGTATTTCGAGATTACCAAAGAACCGCGTTTTGCTTTAATTACTCAGCAAATTTTAAAACCGCTGTCTCAACATGAACACAGTGACATCTATTTTTTCCTTGCGTATGCATCGATCTCTAAAAATCAAACCGCATTAACGCGACACTGGTTGACTAAATATAGTCAATCCGCTGACTTTGATTTAGAACTGCTGCAGAAACACCCTTGCTTTAGACCTGTACGCCAAGAACTCTGGTTTATAAAATTGCTGCAAAGCAAATTGCATTAATTGCAAAAATAAAAAAACTCTCCGAATTGGAGAGTTTTTTATATCCCTATATTTTTAAAAAATATTTATTCTAACTATAAGCCATTTTTAATTTATTGGCATTCATATGCAGTTGCTGATTAAGCTCATCAATCCAGATCACCCATTCATCAGCATCCTCAATCAAATAACGGATCAAAAATTCACGCTGGGACTTATTCCAAAAAGGTGCGTCGTGTAAATTCTGGTTTGCGGGTAGTTGGTGGGTACGTATAAAAAGCTCAATGGCCGCTGGGCTATTGGCCAACCCCAACTGCGAAAACAATAATTCTAAGGATGGTTTATTACTCATCATTTTACAAACTCCTTATTCGTTAAATTGTCATTTATTATTCAATTAACTTATAAGAAATGTTCAAACAATAATAGTCATCACTCCCATTATGTTGTTTCAATTTGTGATTAATCATTCATCTTATGGGTGCGGCTGAATTTTATTATGCAATTGCTCATTTAGAATATCCACTACCATTGCCCATTCGTCGTCCTTTTTCCAGTGACTGATTAGAAAATCGTGCTGTGCTGGCGACCAAAAGGGAGCGTGATGCAAAGGAATATCCAGGGTTAATTGATGGGTTTCTATAAACTGATCAATGGCTTCCGGACTCGCGTCGAGACCCAATTGTTCAAATAACAGTTCTAATGTGGGTTGTTGATCAAACATGTTGTTCTCCTCGCTAAGGTATATTGTGATCCAGCTATCAAGTTATAAGAATTACCGCGTAAAGCCCAGCTTTGGCATCGCGCTTGTTGTATATTTTTGTAGCAAAAAATTAGACCCGTTGAAGGGCCTAATCTATTTAAAAGTTATGGCGCAGAAAGCTGGTCACTTTCCACATGCAACAGCTGATTAAGCTGATCAATCACGACAATCCATTCATCATCTTGGTGCCAATGCTCACGTAAAAAAGCACTTTGACCTTCATTCCAAAAACTTGCATCTGGCAAAATTACTTCAGAAGGCAACTGGTGAGTTTTAACAAACTGATCAATCGCAGCTTCATCTGCAGCTAAACCTAATTGTTCAAATAATAATTCTAATGTCGGTTGTTGCTCGAGTATCATGCGATTCTCTCCTGCTGTTATTAAATGATCTTTATAACTTAACAAATGTAGGAAAAATTAGAATTACGGCGGTATGTGTTCTTGTTATCTTTTGTTATGAAGTATTTGTATTTTATAAAAAAAGCACCCCAAATGGAGTGCCTTTTCAACTCAATCTAAAAGATCAAATTATTTAAGCATGTCAGCAATTGCTGCGCGTTCGCCTTCTAACTCTTCAAGCGTAACGTTGATACGTTCACGGCTGAATTCGTCGATTTCAAGACCTTGAACGATTTTGTATTCGCCATTTTCAGTGGTTACAGGGAAACCGAACATCACGCCTTCAGGAATACCATAAGAACCGTCTGAAGGAATACCCATAGTTACCCATTCGCCGTTGGTGCCAAGCGCCCAATCACGCATGTGATCGATTGCAGCATTTGCAGCAGAAGCAGCAGAAGACAAACCACGTGCTTCGATGATCGCAGCACCACGTTTACCAACAGTAGGAAGGAATATGTTTGCATTCCATTCTTGATCGTTGATCATGTCTTTTACGCTTTCGCCGTTAATTGTTGCAAAACGGTAGTCAGCATACATGGTTGGAGAGTGGTTACCCCAAACTGTAAGGTTTTTGATGTCTTTAACCGCTTTACCCGTTTTTGCAGCAATTTGAGAAGCCGCACGGTTGTGGTCAAGACGTAACATCGCAGTGAAGTTTTTCGCTGGAAGATCAGGAGCTGATTTCATAGCGATGTAAGCATTTGTATTTGCAGGGTTACCTACAACAAGTACTTTAACATCACGGCTAGCAACTTCGTTTAATGCTTGACCTTGACCGATGAAGATTTCACCGTTTACTTTAAGTAATTCAGCACGTTCCATACCTGGACCACGTGGACGTGAACCAACCAATAACGCGTAGTCAGCATCTTTGAATGCAACTTTAGGATCATCAGTACCAATCATATCTTCTAACAGAGGAAATGCACAGTCTTGAAGTTCCATCATCACGCCTTTAAGCGCTTGCTGAGCTTTCTCAAAAGGAACTTCTAACAATTGTAAAATAACCGGTTGATCTTTACCTAGCATCTCGCCGCTTGCGATACGGAATAGTAAGCTATAACCAATTTGACCTGCAGCACCAGTAATGGCAACACGAACGGCTTGCTTCATCTAATTATCTCCAATGAGGATAGTCAATGCGATTAAATAGTTAGTCCATTTAATCTAATAATCATAAACGCCAAAGATTGTACTCCAATCGTTGGCCTGATGCATGGAAAAGAGATAGAACTTCAACAAAAGTCTGATAGGAAATATAAATAAAATATGCCAAAAAGCTTAGTAAGAACCTTTTATGGTGAATGAGCTTGGACAATTCATCTCTACTGCTGCGGAGCACTGTTTGTACTGTCCATTTGGTTTATAACAAAGTTTGACCTCTGTAAGAATAGATGTTCCATTCACCGCTGCACAATTAAACTTAATCGCATTAGAAGGTAAAGACGGATTTAAACGCAAGAACTGTAAGCGAAGATTGGTGATGTGCATGGTCCGGTTTTCAGGACTGGTGAGTTCCGAAGGTACTTTTAGACGTTCTGCATAATTAATCACAGTGCGAAAATATTGACTGGCATTCATTGGCACACAACCACCAATCGTCTGCCAAAGTTGAATTCGCGCATTTTCATCCGGCATGACGCGCGCCACCACTCTCGCTTGCAAGGGAGATAAAACTGCTGAAGCTGAGGTTTTACATTCCGATTCTGCTGTTTCAGGCAACAAACCTGCAATATTAAGAGAATAACCTTCTAAACATTTCCGTTTTTTTGATTTTTGATTATCTAACATACACACCGCAGGCGTCATTTGTACCACCATCACATAACCTAGCAATGGCGCTGCAAAACTATGAGATGAACACAGCCCTAATCCTGCACCGCTCGCGACGAACAGTGCCAATCTGGCTAAAACTGGTGTGGAGTCAAAAAAAATCATTAATAACTCAATCCCCTATCAATAAAATTAAAATTTAAGGATTTATTCTCAATGGAATGATATTCATTCTTTTTTCAATAGATTGTGCACCTTGTCCAAGCAACACGCCATAATGCGTTGCATTGGTCATCACATGTTTCACATAATCACGAGTTTCAGTCAGTGGAATGGTTTCGGTATATTGATCCGCAGCAATCGGCTGAGCATCAGGTTGCCAACGTCGTGCTCGGTTTGGACCCGCGTTATAACCGGCTGTGGCCAAAACGGGACTATTGCTCAACTGGCTTTGGATCATAGACAAATAAAAGGTGCCATAACGAATATTTGTATTCATATCAGTCAAAGCCGCAGGATTATAGGCTTCCCCCATCTGGCGTGCCACCAGTTTTGCGGTATCCGGCATAATCTGCATCAAACCACCCGCCCCCACATGGGAACGTGCACCTGTATTAAAACGGCTTTCCTGGCGCATCAGTCCATAGGCCCATGCAGGGTCGATACCTGCATTGCGGCTATGGCTCACCACATAGCTTTGGTGCGGCATCGCATAACGATATGAGTAATTATGTTTGTTTTCAGTACGATCAGCTGCATAAATTGCCCGATCATACCAACCCATATCTGTGGCACGCTTCGCTGCAGCAAGCAGTAAACCATCATCATGTTTTAAATAAGCCTGACGTACTGCCCAATTCCATTCGCGATTAATATAATTATCCGGTGCATTAACACGGCGTAACGCAAAAGCTCGGCTAAAATGAATATCCTGGCTTAAGCGCTGTACATCACTATTGGAGGGTTGAACATTATTCGGAATATTGTTGTAACTTTGCCCCAATTTATCTTTGGCTAATAAATTGTGGTAATCATCGCCTTGTGCCAATTTTTTATAGATTTCTTGCGCAGTACGTTTAGCACTTGCATCGCCACGCTTTTCGGAGGCACGTGCCAGCCAATATTGCCAACGGTCTTCTTGTTTTTGCGTCACACTCATTGCATCAATGGCGCGAATTAAACTTTCCCAGCCACTAAAACGAATGGCTTGGCGCGCATAAATTTCCGCTTCTTCTGAACTGAATGGCAATCCATAACTGGCATCTAAATAATTCAGTACGTCACGATTAAAGTTGTTTTTCATCACCGTAGTACCGCCAATATAGCCCACAGCCCGATATAATGCTTTTTGCACTTGTACCGGTGCACCTTGGGCAGCATTTTTTACTGCAGACATGGCAGAGTTCAAGTCGCTATCTGCTAAACGCCCCATAGCAAAAACCAAATAGGCATGATCAACAGCCGATGCTTTCGGTGCAGACCATAAGTAATTTAGAGGATTAGCTTGAATCTGATTGAGCTGCGCCAGCGATAAATTTATGCCCAAAGTCTGTGCTGTAGCTAAAGCCAGACCAGACTGACCTGCACGAAGCTGTCCCCATAGACGTTGCTGTCTATCCTGCTCGGTCATAAGTGGACTGGACAGCATCATGCGTCCCAAACCCGTACATGATTCAGGCTGGGTATTGGTGGTCAGCCAGACATCTTTATATTCAGCAAAGACCAGCGGATCGCCCGACTTTGCGCGAACCTGTGCTACGGCACAGCTTTCGGCCTGATCAGCATTGGTGACATACTGCAAAAGCGGCTGCGCGGTTGCAAAATCGGCTTGTTTTACTTTTTCTTCCACATAATCTGCGGCCAGTTTTTCCGCCATGGCAGATTGCGGATAACGCTGGGCAAAATTAACAATATTAGTGGAAGGTTGTGCAGATAAGTTCGCGTTCAGTGACCAATATTCAGGGTAATAGCCGAGCACATCATTTTGCATTGAGGCCTGATATTGTTGTAATAATCCAACATTTCCCGCATTAGCAGCTTGTAAAGCATCATTAAATTGTTCATCTGCTGCATGCGAAATAGAAACGAAACCAGTTGATGCCAAACCTAAAGCAAGCATTTTATAATATTTTTTATTGATTCCCTGATTAAACATATGCTTACCTTCCGTCATTTAGTATTGCCCTGGTCGCACCTGATCATTTTTGGATAGTTTAATTATTATTAAACTACTCTACTGTTCTGTTGTGTAACCTTATGATTAGACAATATTAATTTTCAATCATTTTTACTCCATAAATCAATCTTCTTGTCGGTTTATTTATATCTATAAGTTTGGCTTCGATTCCTGCTAAAATATGCGCCTTTCTTCAATTCAAATCACAATTTTTAAAAGACCAAGCCAGCATGAACTTCTTGAATACTTTTCAATTAATGCTTGAAAGGGAAAAAGAAAAAATGCCTGCCCGACCCGAAGTATGGGACGTCTTAAATTGGGATTTTTACGATTTATCTTTTAGGAGCCTACATGACGGTTCAAACCTTCATTCCAAATAGTGCCCAAGCTGCTTCAGAAAACACTGTTACCCAGCCACAGCACACCCCAGCCGACGGATCAGTGAAAAAACTGTACATCGAAACGCAAGGGTGTCAGATGAATGAGTATGACAGTCATCGTATGGCAGACCTGTTGGGCGACTCACACGGTTATGTATTAACCACTGATCCGAAACAAGCCGATATTCTGCTGATGAATACCTGTTCGATTCGTGAAAAAGCCCAAGAAAAAGTGTTCTCTGAACTCGGTCGCTGGCGCAAGCTGAAAGAAAAAAATCCTGACCTAATAATTGGGGTCGGCGGTTGTGTGGCTTCGCAAGAAGGCGACAACATTCAAAAACGTGCGCCGTATGTCGATATGGTTTTTGGTCCACAAACCTTGCACCGTTTGCCGCAAATGCTGGATCAGCATAGCGATCAAATTGATACACCCAAGAAAGATAAAATTAAGCTGGTGGATATTTCTTTCCCCGACATCGAAAAATTCGACTTTTTACCTGAACCGCGCGTTGAGGGTTACAAAGCCTTTGTTTCGATTATGGAAGGCTGTTCAAAATACTGTTCTTTCTGCGTGGTGCCTTATACCCGTGGTGAGGAAGTTTCGCGTCCTTTAGATGACGTGCTGGCGGAAATTGCAGGTTTGGCTGAAAAAGGCGTGCGTGAAATTTCACTCCTGGGTCAAAATGTGAATGGCTACCGTGGTGAAACCTTTGAAGGCAATATCTGTACCTTTGCCGACTTGCTACGTTTAGTTGCTGAAATTCCGGGCATTGGTCGTTTACGTTATACCACTTCACATCCGCTTGAATTTAATGATGACCTGATTCAATGCTACCGCGACCTGCCGCAAATGGTTTCACATCTGCATTTACCGGTACAAAGTGGTTCCAATGATGTTTTGAAAGCGATGAAGCGTAACCACACCATCGATGTCTATATCGATAAAATTAAAAAGTTACGTGCAGTGCGCCCAGACATGCATTTATCAAGTGACTTTATTATTGGCTTCCCGGGTGAAACCGATCAACACTTCGAAGAGACTTATCAATTCATTCAAGATTTAGATTTCGACCATTCCTATAGTTTTATCTATTCAAAACGTCCAGGTACGCCAGCCTCTGAATTACCAGACAGCACCTCTGAACATGTGAAAAAAGAACGTCTTGGCAAAGTACAAAAATGGATCAAACGTTCAAGCATTGATAAAACAGATGCCATGCTGGGAACGATTCAACGTGTCTTGATTGAAAAGGTTTCCGACAAAGATCCAAACCTGTTGGTGGGTACGGCGGATAACACCCGTTATGTGTCCTTCATTGGTGATCCTGCTTGGGTTGGGCGTTTTGCAGAGATCGAGATTACTGAAATCAAAACTTTGAATTTTGTTTACGGTGAACTCTTGAATCTTGAGCCTGACGTGGCGTAATGTAAGGTGATCAGTTAGATCATTTTATAAGGAATTCTCTTGACTGCAGCGATTCGACGTACAGTAAATTTTCCTGGTGTTTCGATAGAGCGTTTAAAGGGCATGCTGGGTGCTTATAACGGCCATCTGAAACAAATCGAACAACGTTTAGATGTCAACGTTTCCCATCGAGGTGATGCCTTTTACATTGATGGGAATCTCGATGCAGTAGAGAGAGCGGAAAGCCTCTTGATGCGTCTGTATGAAGAAACTGAAATTAGCCAGCAAATTAGTGCGGACACTTTGCATCTGATGATTCAGGGTAGCCAGACAGATCGTGAATTACAAAGTGATCCAGATCAGGAACATACGGGTCTGGATGAGGTCTGGTTACAGACGCGTAAAGGCCGGATTAACCCGCGCGGCGCGAATCAAAAACGCTATGTACAACGTATTTTACAAAGCGATATTTCATTCGGTATTGGTCCTGCCGGGACAGGTAAAACTTACCTTGCTGTGGCAGCCGCAGTCGACATGCTGGAACGCAATGAAATTCAGCGTATCCTGCTGGTTCGTCCTGCGGTTGAAGCGGGTGAAAAACTTGGCTTTTTACCCGGCGATTTAAGCCAGAAAATCGATCCATATTTGCGTCCGCTTTACGACGCCTTGTATGAAATGCTGGGCTTTGAAAAAGTCGCCAAACTGATTGAACGTCAGGTAATTGAAGTTGCGCCCCTCGCCTATATGCGTGGCCGCACCCTGAATCATTCTTTCGTGATCTTAGATGAGGCACAAAATACCACCCCTGAACAGATGAAAATGTTCCTGACCCGTTTAGGTTTTGGTTCACGCGCCGTAATTACCGGTGACATTACTCAGGTCGATTTACCACGTGGTCACCAATCTGGTCTGGCCCACTGTTTACGTGTACTTGAGCCAATTGCTGAAATTCATATCACGCGTTTCCATTCTCGTGACGTGGTTCGTCATCAGCTGGTACAGAAAATTGTCGAAGCCTATGAGGGCTGGGACAGTGAACAACACCGTCTTAGTGCTGAAGCACGTGCAGAACGCAAAGCGCTTCAGGAATCCATGATTGCTGAAAATGATGCGGCTGCCGATGCCCAGGACTAAGACAATTTAAGGATCCATTTTGAAACTTAGTCTCTCGCTCCAACAAGACTTTCAAGCTCCCGAGCTTGTGCTGAAACGTGCTTATATCAAGAAAGTGATTGAAACGACACTTCGTTATATTGATGTCGATCAAGATTGCGAAATCGGGATTGCCTGTGTTGATAATGACGAAAGTCATAAATTGAATCTGGAATATCGCCAAAAAGACAAGCCAACCAATGTGCTGTCTTTCCCTAGTGATCTTCCAGAAGAAGTGTTACCGCTGCTTGATGCATGGCCAATGGGTGATTTGGTGATTTGTATTCCTGTGGTTTTGCAAGAAGCCATTGATCAAAACAAAACACCGATTGAGCATTTCACCCATATGCTGGTGCATGGTGTATTGCACTTAATGGGCTATGACCATGAAACTTCTGAAGCCGATGCTGAAGAAATGGAAGCGTTAGAAATTAAAATTTTGGCAAAGTTAGGACTTGAAAATCCTTATACCGAGCAAGACTAAAATCTATTCAATAAAAAAGCGGGCTTAGGCTCGCTTTTTTATACTCAACATTCGGGCTTTTTCTCATCCTAACCCTCTCCTTGACGGTGAGGGAACTTTCAATATTAATTTAAAACCAGTAGTTCCACCTTCCCTGTGGGCTGAGGAATATATTCCGCAAGAGAGTGAAGGTAAATCCAATAAAATTAAATTAGAGGCAAGTTTACAAAAATCAGAATTTACCTATATTAAATAACAACTTAACCTCAAATCAAAGGGAGATCAATAGAGATTTAACGCACTTCAAACTCTGCTTCTGCAGGGTCAAAACGCCAGGTTCGGACAATACGCAGTTCTGAAATATCTTTCATCGCTTGATCAAAAATACCAAAAGGTGCGGCTTTACGTACGGAATTTTTTGCAGCTTCATCCAATAGGGCATGTCCGGAACTATCAATCAGGCGAATGGCACGAATTCCACCATTTTTATTCAGGATCACCATTAAACGAACTTCCCCTGCTAAGTGTTGCACTTTTGCAGCATCGGGATAATAACGGTTACCGTAAAATTCAACTTTTTGACGGAATTTTTCCAAATAAGCTGCTGAAATATCCTGTTTGGCTTGAATACCATCTACTGTTTTAATTTTTTGCTGACGGCTAAAATTTTGCTGACGTTGTAAGTATTGGGCTTCTAAACTTGCCACCATAGCTGCTTTGGCTTGAAACTGGCTATTCAGCTCTTGCATGGCTTTTTTACGCTGATTCTGTTCCGCTTCCTTTTTCCAGCTTAAGGTGGTCATTAACACTTTTTCTTCAAAGCTGAGTTCACGCTTTTGCTGTAATCGCTCTAAACTTTCTTGTTGTTGCTCGCCTGCACTCTGTTCAAGCATCGGTGCGGGCATATCACTCGACATGCGATGTGCTTCGCGGAATGTTCCTGAACCTTGCTGATCTGCTTGTGCGAGAAAATCAGCATTTTCAACTTTGTCTTTATTCGGACGTAAAGTCACCGCGATTTCTTTCACCGCCGCATCACTTTCTTGCGGCATGGCAAATTGCAGGGTCAAAATAAGCAAATGCAAAACCGCAGCTAAAATCACCGCGCATGTGAAAATTGAATCTTTCCACCACACATGCATTAAAGGTGCAAAACTGATTTTTTTAAGCATCACATTAAACCGACAAAAAGTCTGGTCCCCAAACTGCATAAACACAGTATAAATAAAAACAGTTGCTGCTTTTGAATGAAAAACGAGAACTCAATCAACAAGCCAACTGTAGACAAGTAAAATCATGAAAATGGTGCAATTAATTTTGCTAAACTGCAAGATGGAATATCTTTATTTTTAATACTTTCGACAAAATCTCTCGAAGTCTAAGAAAGTTAACTTGCTAGGATGCCCCATATGCCAACGCTACTATCCAATATTTCTAAACGTATACGCCAAGTGTATCAAAGGGCCGAAGGATTTATTGAAGATGAGCGTGAATTCCCCCTTTCTCAAGTTTTTTTGAATGCTACATTTCAGCGTTTTGTCACCGACAATGTCTCCATGCTCAAAGATTTGCATGCTGACTTGCATGAAGACTGGTTACGTTTATACGCAACCCTGGATGTAAAGGGTCTCTATATTACCCTTTCAGTCGATTTGAAACTGGTACAAATGGAACTGAATAAAGATATCCAGCTTATTGTTTTTGAACAAATCAGTGACACTCAAGTCATTGAAGCAAAATTCAAAAATATTTTCCAGAAACTCGCGGTAAAATTTGCCCTGTTTTTCTACCAAAAAGTCTTGAATAAAGATCCGTTGGGCATGATTCTGGAAAAGCTGAATGTGATTAAAGTCAAAGATGATTTACTCTATTTGGACTTAAACCGCTGGCTCGGTAAAAACCGCTCTATCATTGATACTCTGGCAAAAGTTCATGTCAATCATGCCGTTTTACGCGAGGCTGAACTGGTCATGATGGGCAATGTCAATCTGACCGCATTATTTAAAAAAATGTCGGAACAGCCGGCAGAAGACTGGTCAGCTGAAGAAGAACTGGAAGAAACTCAAGTTAGCCCGATCAAGCAGAAATAGCGCATGATTTAAATTATTTTTGCTGATTAAAATCTGTATTTTTAACTGAAAAAGAATACATAAAGATACAGATTGAATAAAAAATCGAATTTTATCTTCATAATCAAAGCGCATAATAGCAATCAAGCAAAAATTTGCACCTTATTTAAACTTCATAGGAACATTTGACTTATGGCTCACAATGTATTGAAAACGATTGCTTTGGCATCTGGTGTAAGCACTACACTGTTGTTGACTGGTTTCTCAAGCCAAGCATTTGCCATGAGTCCATTTCAGGCAAGTTATCAATTTAGCTATAACGGCAAAAATATGGGCTCGGCAACACGTACTTTAAGCAAGTCGGGAAACAACTGGACCTATGTTTTTGCTGCCAAAGCCGGTGCGATTGCCTCTGCAACTGAAACAAGCCGTTTTAGTTTAAATGGCAACCAAATCTTATCCGGCAGCTTTAACCGTAGCAGTAAGATTTTAGTGCACAACAACAGCATGAGCATTAATTTTAATCCCAATACCAAGACTATTAACACCAAGAAAGATGATAAGGCCCGCTCTTTTGCCTGGAAATCTGGGGTTCTGGATGAGTTAAATGCTGAATTACAATTACGTGAAGATTTAAAAACTTCGGGTTTGAAGTCAAGTTATGCAATTGCCGATGCCAAAGAAATTGAATCACGCCGCTTTGTAAAACAAGGTTCAGAAACAGTTAAAACCTCTTACGGTACTTTTGACACCATTAAAGTCGTGTTGAAACATGACAAGCCAAATCGTGACACAACTTTCTGGTTAGCGCCTAAACTTGACTATGCTCCCGTGAAGGTTTCTCATCAAGATGGCAAAACTTCGTATGGTTTACTGTTAACTGGCTATAAAGGCTCAACGAGTTAATCGATTTGATCAATTTCGCTTGCATTTTTTGAGAGCCTTTTTAAAATACGCTTTTGCTTGAAGAAGCATCTGCCCTTAGAGGAATTCTCCCGTGCACGCACTAGAACAGAAAATCTTAAGTGAAGGTATCGTTCTATCTGATCAAGTTCTGAAAGTTGATTCTTTCTTGAATCATCAAATTGATCCTGTATTAATGCAGCAAATTGGTAAAGAGTTTGCTGACCGCTTTAAAGATGCAGGGATTACAAAGATTATTACCATCGAAGCGTCTGGTATTGCTCCAGCAGTAATGGCAGGTTTAGAACTTGGCGTGCCTGTGATCTTTGCACGTAAATACCAGTCTTTAACTTTAAAAGACGATTTATACCGCTCAAAAGTATTTTCTTTTACTAAACAGATTGAAAGCACCATTGCCATTTCAAACAAGCACATTAGCTCTAGCGATAAAGCATTAGTAATTGATGACTTTTTGGCAAATGGTCAAGCTGCTTTGGGTCTTGCCGATTTAATTCATCAGGCAAATGCTGAAGTTGTGGGTATTGGTATTGTGATTGAAAAATCTTTCCAGCCAGGTCGCCAGATGTTACTGGACAAAGGATATCGTGTTGAATCTTTGGCACGCGTAAAATCTTTGGAAAATGGCACGGTTGAATTTGTTCGTGACTAAGTTTCGAACTTAATGTTTAAAAGGGCGCTTAGGCGCTCTTTTTTATACCTGATCTTTGTTATAAAAGACTCTATGTGAGATCGATCTCCTGTTCGTTGTCTATCAAATTACTTCCTATTTAATTTCTGTAATCTCTAAAATATCTCTTTTTCAGTCTTTCTAGCTCCTTATCAACTTTTTCATCAAATAAGGCTTCAAGAATGGCTACGCTGCGCCGGTCATTATATTGTGTGGCTTCCTAAATATAGTCCAGACTTAAATCCAATAGAAAAAATGTGGTCGCGAGTCAAAGCTCTTCGCAATAAGTTTAGAGTTAAAGATATGGATAAATTATTTAAAGATTACCGTAATGATTTATTTAGTATTTAGCTATAGTTAGTTGATAACGGCTACTGTGTTGAATTTTTTAAGCGATTGCAATTTACAACTCAGATAAACTTTTATGAGTTTCATTCAGCTAGAATCAAGTTGCTATGAAATGTTCCTGATCTGGTAGGTTAGAACATATATACTCTAAATTGTGATGATCCATTATCTGTTTGAAGTAATAAACTGGCTTCATTTCAAGATAACTAAAAGATAAATAATTGATGGAAAAATTTATGCAATGTCCTAAATGCGCATCTTCTGAAGTTGAAAAACGAGATCATGAGAAAAACATCAAGACCATAAGTGGCATCCTTCTTACTTCCGCGGGTGCAACAGCAGGCACAGTCGGCGGCGCAGCAACAGGTGCATCTACAGGGGCAGCAATTGGTGCTGTTGCTGGACCATTAGGGGTTATTTTCGGTGGCACCGTTGGCACATTTGTAGGGGCCATTGCCGTTGGGGTCACTGGCGGTATTCTAGGGAATATTTTCGGCAAAAAAGCCGGTGTCATTATCGATAAAAATGTGTTCTTGGATTATAAGTGCCTTAAGTGCAAACATCGTTTTAAAGAAAAAGTATAATGCTTTAAGGCCTAAATTTTATCCTGGAATTAAAAAAGACCATTTGTTTTAGAATGGTCTTTTTATTTTTATAGATCGATAAAAATTCTATTTAGAAAGTCACCTACTTATGTTTCCTTTCCACTTTAGAAAATCATGAGTTTGTCTGTAGCTTTTTGACCACATCGCCCAATCGCTTGCCCTGCTCTTCACACAAAATTTTTTCATCCTGGCTGAGGCCTAAATCATGGCGTGGACCACTGACATGACTTGCACCATACGGCGTACCACCCGATTTGGTATTGGATAAGGCAGGATTTGCATTCGGTAATCCCATGATCATCATGCCGTGATGGAACAAGGGTGGCAGCATGGTCAATAATGTGCTTTCCTGTCCGCCGTGCATGGAACCCGATGAGGTAAAGACACAGGCCGGTTTTTGGTGTAAAGCACCATTCAGCCAAAGACTGGTGGTCTGATCCCAAAAATATTTCATTTCAGATGCCATATTGCCAAAACGGGTTGGAGAACCGAGTGCCAAACCGGAACAGTTTGCCAAATCCTCTAAAGTACAATAAATATCTCCTTCAGCAGGAATACTTGGCTCCGCTTGTTTGACTACTGTCGATAAATTGGGAACAGTGCGGATTTTTACAGCCATACCTGTAGATTCAATGCCGTTGGCAATTAAATAGGCCATTTCTTTCGTTGAACCATATTTGCTGTAATATAAAACAAGGACATAAGGCTGCATAATTTTTATAAACAAAGCTAAAAAAGAAAACTATACGGTATTTTTCCTTTTTTTTGGTTAAGCTTGATCATGAAAATTCATAAAGATGATTAAAAAAATTGAGACTTTATACCTATGTTAGAAAAGTATTTAAAAAAGCTCCCTTTTTATGACAAGAATTGGTTTCAGTTTGTTTTATTTGTCATAAAACGTTTTGAAGCCGATCGTTGCCGTGAACAGGCTGGTTCATTGACCTATACCACGCTATTTGCAGTGGTGCCCATGCTGACTGTTTTCCTGGTCATCATTTCTTCCATTAAAGCGCTTGAGCCAGCAAGGCAACAATTACAACAACTGATTTATAGTAATTTCTTACCCAGAACCACGATTGCGTTTGATAAAGCCTTTAATGCTTTTACCGATAAATCCAGTAATCTGACCATCATCGGCATTATATTTCTGTTTATCACCACAGTCATGATGCTGACCAGTATTGAAACGGTATTTAACCGAATTTGGCGCGTTCGTGAAACACGTGGCGGCATTATTGGATTCATGCGTTATTGGACCATTATCTCCCTTGGTCCAATTGTATTGGGCAGTGCCTTCGTTATTTCCTCTGCTGTGGCCTCATTCAATGTACTGAGCAATAATTTTGCCGGTTATGAATTAAATGGCGAGTTTATTTTTTGGGGTATTTCCTTTGCCCTGACCATTGTGGGCTTTTTCATTTTAAATTGGACCATTCCCAACCGTAGTGTTCCCATCAAGGCAGCTTTGATTGCCGGGACATTTAGTGCGGTGGTTTTTGAATTATTAAAGAATCTGTTTGGCGTAATCATGTCCAATTTCACCAGTTATGAAATTGTCTATGGTGCTTTTGCTGCCGTGCCGATTTTTCTGTTATGGATTTTCTTGTCCTGGAACATTGTCTTGTTAGGGGTTGAAATCAGTTATGCACTCACCGCCTTTTATTCAGGCAAAGAACAGAAACGCCATCCGGTGATTATGCTGCTGGATTTATTGGAACTGTTTTATAAAAAACAGCTCAAAGGCGAAAGTGTCTCGGATGAAGAAGCGTTGAGTATTTTGGGCCGTGGAGAAATTGGACGCTGGCCGTCTTATGTACTGATGCTGGAGCAACAAAATCTAGTCAAACGTACTGACAAAGATGAGTTTGTTCTCGCAAGAAATTTGGATCACGTCGATTTCTGGAGTTTCTATACCCAGTTACCCTACCCGCTTCCACGCCGTCAGGATATGGGCAATATTCACCCGGACGATGAATGGATGCAAAAACTGGGACCTGCACTGATTGACGCAGATGACTTTCTTGCAGCCAAACTGGCGATTCCCTTATCCAAAATTCTGGAAGAGAAATAGAATTCCAGGTATCTCAACCCGCCAATTATTGAGAAATTCTACTTAATATAGAAACATTTATCCTTCCTCCTTAAAAGTGGAAGGATAGATGGATAACCCAAGCAGAAATAACAAAACCTAAAATAACTGGCCAACGATAATTCAGCTGCTTGGGCAGTATTGAAAAGACAATCGTCAGCGGTGGTCATAGATAATTGATCATCGCACTAATCAGCACCTGATCATGGTTTTGTGACAGAGCAATCGAAAGCAAAATAAAATCTCATATGCCACAAATAAAGCGCCACAACCCCACAGATAAGTTTTCGAGATGTGCTAAAAATGTGGTGTTCCATTCAATACTAAAATAGCCATCGTACTAAAACTATAAATCAGGACTATGGCTGAAACAGGACTTAAGGATTCAGTAATCAGTTTAATCACTGCAACCAGATTTGCCCAAATCGGGTTAGATGACAAGCCTATGAAGGTGGCTTGATTGAATGCTTTCATGTGTTGCTATCTTTCGGTTTCAACCAACCTTGTAAACTCACCACCAATACGCCCGTCATCACCATGACTGTACCGATAATAAAATTCATTTCGATGCTTTCATTGAGCAACCATACGCCAAACAGCATGCCAAATAACGGCGTTAAAAATGAAAACACACCCAAACGTGAAGCCAAATAACTTTTCAGCAGCCAGAACCAGATCAGATAACTGGCAAATGAAATTGCCACGCTATGAAAAATCAAACTACCAATCGTCAGGTTTGTCCAATGAATGCTGGCTTGTCCCAAAATAAAAGTTAAAGGAAACAGCAATACAAAACCACCAGCCAACTGGTAGAACAAAGTTTGTGTCGCCGGTGCATCAGATAGCTTGCTTAAGCGAACGACAATTGTGGTGGCTGCCCAGAGGATGCCTGCCAATAAAGCCAGAAAATCTCCAAACAGCATTTGTGATAGGTCCTGCTCTGAACTGCCGTCACGTCCAATAAACGTCACCACGATGCCTAAAAATGCGATAAAAATACCGCACCACTGCAAAACAGATAAACGTTCAGAAGGCAATTTCCAGTGCAGACCCAAAGCCACGAAAATAGGTGCAGTATAAAGCAGCACAACAGTATGCGATGCAGAAGTAAAGCGGATGGCTTGAGCAAGCATAAAAAATTCAGCAGCAAATAATACAGCCACCGCCAAGCCCGGATACAAATATTCTTTGCTCCACAGTGAATTCCCTTCTGCAAGCTTGATCAGTGGATAAACCATCAAGGCAGAAAGTCCTGATCGCAAGGCAACTTGCATTAAAGAAGAAATATCAGGCGCCGCCATTTTTAAGACAATTTGTTGTAAGCCCCAAAGAATACACAAGCCAAACATGATGCTCGATGCTTGTACATCCAGCGCCTTACGTTCTATCACTATTTTTTCCTTGAAACTTAGCGTATTTTTATGCGTTCAAAGATACGCTAAGCTTCTCAATTTTGAAATTGGAGATGATCCGATTGGTGATAATTTGAAAAGTATTTTGCGTCATATATATTTAAAAAAAGACCGCCTAAGCAGTCCTTTTTTCCATTCAAGGCTTAAGCCTGAACATAGGTTTTCCAGACAAAATCCTGGGTTTGACCTTGTAAGGTCATGGTTAATTGATCCCCTGCTTTTAAGGCTGCCACACCTGATGGCGTACCCGTCATCACCACATCACCCGGTTCTAAAGTAAAGACCTGACTGATGTCGGCAAGCAAAGTCGCAATATCAAAAATCAATAAAGAAGTATCACCTTTTTGACGCAGCTCATCATTGACCTGTAAGGTGTAATGTACGTCTTTCCAGTCTTTAACTTCTGAAAGTGTCACCCAGTCTGCCAACACACACGAACCATCATAGGCTTTGGCACGTTCCCAAGGCTGACCTTTCTTCTTTAAATCATCTTGCAAATCTCGCAGGGTCAAGTCTAAACCTAAAGTTACTGCACCGACTGCTTGCAGGGCTTTGGCTGGGTCAGTTTCTGCTTTTAAAGTACGGTCAATCCTTAAGCTGAGTTCACATTCATAGTGGCAATTGCCCCACTGAGGATTCCATGAAATACCTTGCGCTAAACTTGCCAGACTGCTGGGCGGCTTAATAAATAAAACTGGACGATCAGGAATAGCATTGCCTAATTCTTTGGCATGGTCTGCATAGCTACGACCGACACAGACAATTTTAGATGGACGTGTATTCATGATCTTCCTTTTAATTTACCTTTAAATATTTTAAAACTTATTTTTTAAATGTATTTTCAAATACGGTTTGATCTGCAGCATGCGCAAAAGCACGTTTCGGTATAATAATGACGGTACGGTTTTTCAGTTCGATCATATAGGTCAGCTTACCTATAGCAAAATTTTGCACTTCACTATAGTTGAATATCTGCTTACGACCATTGGCATAAATTTCCGCATAATCTTGAAATAATTCGATGCCCTGTTCACTTTTACCAAACTGGTATTTTACAAATTGACGTTTAAACATCATCGGTAAAAACCAGTAACGCATAATCAATTGCAGAATTAAAAAGAAAGCGCCAAGCGCCACGTAATAGCGACCTACGCCATTAAAGCCGAGGTAAAAACCCCACACAATGATTCCGATACTCACCAACGGGGTAATAAAACGAGTTAATTGTTTTTTACCAAAAGTCGCAAGGGCAAAACCATCTTGTGATTCTTCCAGGTTTAAGGAATAACGTAGTGATAGCGCGGGCTGGGTCTCTGACATATTTCATCATCAAATTATTACAACAATTAAGCTAGATATTACACCAGATTAGCCTTTTCCTTGTGGTTTTTACCGGGCAAAATTACATAAGTTTGCTTCCCAATGCTGTAAAAATTGATTAAAACATCAGCATTCACTGATAAAAAGCATAAACAGGATGTGATATGCAAACCCATAAAAAAAAATGCAGCCTATTGATTCTGTGCTGCCTGATTGGCATGCAGACTTCTGCAAAAATCATTCAATGGAAAGAACAGATTCCCAGTAGCTTAAGTGTATTTCAAGGGAAGGCGCAAAATCTGGCAGATTTGACTGCAAACCGTATTTTGATTTATGCCCATCCTGCACAGGCAATTACTTTACCGACCTTTAAAAATCCGCAAAGTATGACAGGCAAATTTTATACGGGTGCAGTAGTTGTTCCTACAAATAGCCAAAACGTAGCGCGGCTTTTAAGCAACTACAGCCAGTACAATGCACTATTTCCGGTATTAAAGTCTGCAAAGCTCTTGGAGCAACAAGGCAACATTACCCAGATGAAATATCAGGTGTCGATCCCCACCCCCATTCCAATCTTGAACTTTAAAGAAAATGTGTTGATGCAGCATCATCTAACAGCCAACAGTATTTCCACCCTTGTACTGGATGCCCCGATTCCTTACGGCGCGGGTAAAATTGAATGGTTTGACTTGGGCGGAAACAAGACTTTAATTACCGTTACTCAATGGGGCGACTTAAACCATCCCAAAGGTTTTTTATTCAGCACCATTTTAAATGCCCTTCCAGAGGCCAAACTGGGTATTCCGTCTGGCACCAACGCTTTTTTATTAGAAGCCTTGCAACAACATTTTAAAACGTCTAGCTCTCAAATTCTCAAAACTGGAGAATTACCTGAAACCCCATTAAGTTCAACTCAGGTTCAAAAAATTGCAGCATTGAGCCAGTCCTCGCAAGAACCCGTCTCGTTTATTTTGCCATCCAATAAAGTCCGCTATTCGCATGGCCTGGAAAGCATGCGTTTTAGTAGCAGCTATCAATATTTTGCCAAAAGCCCACAACAGTTACAGCATTGGCTGAGTGTGCCTGCTTATCAGGAAATTTTTCCACGCCAGATTAAAAATATTGAGATCACAAAAATTGATCCCAACACCTTTGATGCAGATTATAAAATTTCAGTCGGCTTAGGCGTAATCAATATTCCATTCGATTTTAAGCTGCGTTTTGATTACCCCACCAGCTTAGAAAATGAGTTTCAGGCCGTCGGCGGCGATTTAAAATTTGTCAAAGGCGGAATGCAGCTGATTCCTCAAGGCAACGGTACTTTATTAAAGATCACCAGCGCCATGAAAATTCACGACAAAGCACCATTCCTGCTTCGGGCGATGCGCAGCATGCCTTATCACGACATGTTGCCTGCGTTGGGTGGCAATACCGTATTGGCATTAAAGATTAAGCAGAAGATGAAATAATTCTTTAACAGATTTACTTTATGCTAGACACAAAAAAACCGCAACATGTGCGGTTTCTTCCAGTTTTAACATCTGTCGATGTGATCAAGTTGGTGCGCTCAGAGAGATTCGAACTCCCGACCCCTTAGTTCGTAGCCAAGTGCTCTATCCAGCTGAGCTATGAGCGCGACGTCTTGATGTGCTGCATTATACGCGTTTTTAACTTTCTGTTAAGTGATTTTTAACAAATCCGTAACCAAGTGAACAGTTATTGGGCAAAATTGGATTTTTCATCTATTTTTTAAACAAAAGCCATGTTCGTCATTTTTCATCAGATCAAAACTGATCCCATAAAAAACCATGATTTAATGATTTGTATTCCCCCACTCTAGCCGTTTTCATCTTTCCTACTCCCTGGTAATAAGTGCACACCACACCACTTGAGCTGACCAAGTGATCCGTTAATTCAAAAGCCGTAGCAGCTAAACCCTCAGCAAGTAAACGTTTATCTGTACCCAGGATAATTAGAAAAGTCATCCAACCAAGTTCATCAACCAGATCAGGTTTGATTGGCACTGCCATGAACTTTGAGATCAGCACCTTCTGAGGCTTTAAGCTTCTTCAGATCATCGACATTTTTCAAAAAGACAAAACAAGGTGTTCTTTTCTAAAAGAATATCTATAGACGACATCCATTTTTGCATAATGGTATCGACTACTTCTTCTGTGTTAGAAAATAAGGCGCAACCCAGCCGCCCTATTTAAACTCGCTGGATGAATCTTCTTCTGGTTCGCCTGGTGCTTGAATCACAGCATCTAGCGTTATAAATTCCTAAACAATAATCTTTCTGTTCTTATTTTTCTCGTATCAGCCATGCATTTTTATTTTATAGCCTCGTACTGGGGTTTATTATTCAGCTTATGTCAATGCTAAAAAGTTCAGACGCAAAAAAACCGCAACATGTGCGGTTTCTTCCATTTTTACATCTGTCGATGTGTTCAAGTTGGTGCGCTCAGAGAGATTCGAACTCCCGACCCCTTAGTTCGTAGCCAAGTGCTCTATCCAGCTGAGCTATGAGCGCATACTTGAGTTGCCTTTCAGCATTCGTTACATTTACGTTTAACTTGATTGGTGCGCTCAGAGAGATTCGAACTCCCGACCCCTTAGTTCGTAGCCAAGTGCTCTATCCAGCTGAGCTATGAGCGCATTTCAAGTTATTCGTGGCGGTGAGAGAGGGATTCGAACCCTCGGTGGGCTTTAAGACCCACGCTCCCTTAGCAGGGGAGTACCTTCAGCCACTCGGCCACCTCACCGTAACGAGCCGCCATAATACAAACTAAACTCTACTTCTTCAAGTGACATTTCAAAAATTTCCAATATTTTTAATCAATCATCTATTTTTTAAACGATTTCCTAGATTATTGCCCTCTTTTCTCGCTTTTCTCGACAGTTGCTCGTGTGAAATGTGCGGCTTCCCTGTAAAATTGGAATTGAAAACACAATATTGCAATCATTTTCGTGCAGTATCATGCTGCATGACTTATGCTAATCCTATCTTCTGACATGAAGCCAAAGACATTATGAAAAATTGGGTCGATCCTGAAGCCAAGGCTGAAGCCGAACGTTATGACAATCCTATTCCCAGCCGTATTCTCATTTCAGAAACGATTGAAAAATTACAAGCACCACAATCTCATGCAGATTTAGTGGAACACTTTAATATTGCAGATGAAAGAAGTATAGAAGCACTCAGCCATCGTTTAAGTGCCATGGTACGCGATGGTCAGTTGATGAAAGATGGCTTTAAGTTCGTGCTCGCAACCAGCCAGCCGATTCATGAAGCCACCGTGTACATCAACTCGAAAGGTTTAGGTACTGCGAACATTTCCGATCATGATGATATTTTATTGCCTGAACGTGAACTGCGTTTGGTCTTTAATGGTGACCGCGTTAAAGTTCGTCAGACTTCTGTTGACCGTAAAGGTAAAGCTTGGGGTTTTATTACCGAAGTTGTGCAGCATCGTGTAAAAGAGATTATTGGTAAAGTTGCGGTATATGACGGCGAATATTTTATTCAACCCGCGAATCCAAATGCACATCAGCCGATTACCTTAGAAAAAGAACTGATTGAGCATGCCCAAGTCAAAGTCGGTGATTCTGTTCGTGTCGCCATTGATGACTACCCGACCCGTGAAGAGTTAGCTACCGGACACATCGTGCAATCGATGGCGGATAAGGCCGACACTGAAATCATTATTCCACAAACCATTTTAGAATTTGGTTTGCCGTATGAATTTCCAGAAGAAGTGGTTCGTGAAGCAGAAAGCTTTAAGGAACCGAACGAACAGGATCTTCAGGGTCGTATCGATTTACGCGATTTAGCATTAGTGACCATTGATGGTGAAGATGCGCGCGACTTTGACGATGCAGTATATGCAGAAAAACGTCCAGGTGGCGGTTACCGCGTGGTGGTGGCTATTGCAGACGTCAGTCATTATGTCCGTACCGATCATCCTCTGGATGAGGAAGCCAAAGAACGTGGCACCTCGGTATATTTCCCGCACTATGTTTTGCCAATGTTGCCTGAAGCACTTTCCAATGGTCTGTGTTCACTCAATCCTCACCTAGATCGCTTATGTATGGTGTGTGATTTAACCTTGTCTCGTGCAGGCAAAGTGACTGGCTTCCAGTTCTATCCATCGGTGATGCATTCAAAAGCTCGTTTAACCTATACACAGGTTGCGCAATATTTTGATGGCGAAAGCGATGCGATTCCTGACGACCGCAGTGTGCACAAATCATTGAATACCCTGTTCCAGCTTTATCAGATTCTCAAAGGTTTACGTTCACAGCGCCATGCGATGGAATTCGAAACTGTTGAAACCTATATGACTTTTGATGAGTTGGGCGGAATTAAAGAAATTCTGCCTCGTTCACGCAATGAAGCGCATAAGCTGATTGAAGAATGCATGTTGCTGGCCAACGTTGCAGCAGCAGAATATGCATTAGAAAATGACATTCCAATGTTGTACCGTGTGCATGAGCCACCTGAATTTTCACGTATCCAGAAAGTTCGTGAATATGTGAAGTTGCTTGGCTTGCCATTCCCTGAACAGCCGACCCAAAAAGATTACCAAGCGGTGATTGATGCGACCAAAGACCGTATTGATGCGCCAAGTATTCATGCCGTGTTGTTGCGTTCAATGATGCAGGCCTATTACGGCGCAAACAACGCCGGACATTTTGGTTTGGCCTATGATGCCTATACGCACTTCACCTCCCCAATTCGTCGTTACCCTGACTTGTTGTTGCACCGTGCTATCAAAGCGCATCTGAAACAAAAGCCTTTTGCGCTTTCAGGTGCCGCTTTAGATGATGCCGGCGAGCATTTCTCAAAAACTGAACGCCGTGCCGATGAAGCTTCTCGCTCTGTCACCACCTGGTTGAAATGTCACTATATGCAGCAGCATTTAGGTGAAGAGTTCGTGGGGATTATCAGTGCAGTCGCTGAATTTGGTTTATTCGTCACCCTTAAAGACCTGTATGTCGATGGCATGATTCACGTCAGCCAGTTGGGTGATGACTTCTTTGTTTATGATCAAGCCAGCCAAAGCCTGATCGGTCAAAGCCGTGGTCAGACCTTTAGTTTGGGCGATGAGGTTAAAATCAAAGTCGCAGCCGTGAATCTGGAAGATCGCAAAATTGACTTTCAACTGCTACAACAAATGACCCATGCCGGTCGTGCAATTCGTAGCCGAGCACCGCGTGTAGCCAACACCACAGCGAAAGAAGATGTTTATAACCCTCGCGCCAAAGCGGTGGTGAATCAAGATGGTGAACAGCCTATTCGCAAGAAAAAGCCAAAAACCAAATCCGCTTCTTTTGCTAAAAAGTCAGATAGAAAGCCGTCAGCTAAATCAGACCTAAAAGCAAAAGATAAGTTGAAGAAAAAGGCTAAGCCGAAAAAGAAAAAGGATAATGCAAAACCTAAAATAGAGTAATTTTTAAAAATTAAGCCCTACTTGTGTAGGGCTTTTTTTATTGATCATCAATATTCATATGTATTTACCCATAAACGCAGTATAGACCTTGATTTCCTGCTGCCTAAGCCCTACATCTACTATTAAGTTAATAAATGATATGGCGTATTAGAAATGACTTTAGAAAAGGCGACCTTGCCCGTTCCACAATTTGATCAAATTCAACTTGCAGACTTAAAACAACAGATTGAACAAGCCATTCAACAAGGACAAAACTTTTTAACTGAGTTAACCGAAGTCCCGGAAAGTATTCAGGCACAACTGGCCGTATTGGATCAAGTCGATAGCCTTGAAAATAATATGAGTGAATCTTGGGGTGTGCTATCCCATCTCAACGCGGTGATGAACAACGCAGAAACCCGTGAACTCTATCAAGCATTGCTTCCTGCTTTAAGCGAATACTATACCCAACTGGGTCAACACACGGCGTTGTACCAAACCTATCAACAGGTGCATGACGAAACTGTGTTTAATACATTATCGGCAGCACAGCAAAGTGCGATTAAACTGGCACTGCGTGACTTTAAACTTTCAGGCGTGGCTTTAGAAGGCGAGGCCAAAACACGTTATGCGGAAATTTCTGCTCGCTTATCTCAACTTTCATCCGACTTCTCAAATCATGTGCTTGATGCAACACAAGCCTACTTCAAACCCCTCACTGAAGAGCAACTCAAAGGTTTACCGCAAAGCAGCATCGACCTATTAAAGCAATATGGTCAGCAACGTGAACTAGAACAAGCGGTTGCTACTTTAGATATTCCATCTTATCTTGCCATCATGACCTATGCAGCTGACCGTAGCTTACGTGAGGAACTGTATAAAGCCTACACTACACGTGCCTCAGATCTGTCTGAGCATCCTGAATTTGACAATACGCAGGTGATGGAAGAAATTTTAAGCCTGCGTCATGAACTGGCTCAGCTATTAGGTTTTAACAATTATGCAGAGCTTTCACTGGCCAGCAAAATGGCACCTGATGTCGAAACTGTCGATAAATTTTTGGTCGACTTGGCCGAACATGCACGTGCACCGGCAACGCAAGAAATTGCCGAACTCAAAGCCATCGCCTCTCAAGACGGTATTCATGATTTACAGCCCTGGGATACTGGCTACTATTCTGAAAAGCTTAAAGTTCAGCAATTCAATTTATCCCAGGAGTCATTAAAGCCCTATTTCCCGGCACCAAAAATTCTGCAAGGTTTATTTAGTATTGTGAATCGTCTTTACGGCATCAATATTGTGGAACGCGAAGCTCCGGTTTGGCATACAGATGCACGCTACTTTGAACTGGAAGATCAAGGCACGGTGGTGGGCGGTTTTTACTTTGATCTGTACGCCCGCAGTGGCAAACGCGGTGGCGCATGGATGAGTGGCTTCCGTTCACGCATGCAAACCAAACAAGGTTTGCAAAAACCGATTTGCTACATGGTGTGTAATTTCACTCCTGCGGTCGGTGATCAACCTGCCCTGCTCACTCATGATGAAGTCAATACCTTATTTCATGAATTTGGCCATGGCTTGCATCACATGCTAACTGAGGTCGACCATATTGCCGTAGCGGGCACCCACGGCGTAGACTGGGACGCGGTCGAGCTGCCAAGCCAGTTTATGGAATTCTGGACTTGGGATACCGAAAGTCTGGATCTGCTCAGCGAACACATCGAAACCAAAAAGCATTTACCGCAAGACTTGTTAAAAGCTTTACTGGATGCACGTTTCTTTCAGTCGGGTATGCAAACCTTGCGTCAAATCGAATTTGCCCTATTTGACTTATCCATCCACAAGCACAGTTCCCCTTTAAATGCAGCACAAGTCCAAGCCACCCTGGACGATATTCGCCAAAAATATGCGGTAGCGCCAACAGCAAGTTATAACCGTTTCCAGCATAGTTTTAGCCATATTTTTGCCGGGGGCTATGCCGCAGGCTATTACTCGTATAAATGGGCGGAAGTTTTAGCCAGTGATGCCTTCGACCGTTTCGAAAAAGAAGGGGTTTTTAACATTCAGACCGGAAAAGAATTTCGTCAATTTATTCTAGCAGTTGGCGGAAAAGATACAGCACTTGATGCGTTTATCAATTTCCGCGGACGCGAGCCGAAAATAGATGCTTTATTACGTCATCAAGGTTGGACGAACCCCGCTAAAAACGCTTAAACTAGGCGTCTTAGATTGATCAGAAGGTAAGTATGATGGCTATTAAACGTCGTTTCATTGCAGGTGCAAAATGTCCTAAATGTGAAGCGCAAGATAGAGTGGTCATGCTTAGCTCTGGCGAAGACGAATGGATTGAATGTGTCGAATGCGGTTATACAGAAAACCGCCCGACACATATTGATGAACCGCAAATGCCGGAAGTGCCGGATGAGATTGGCGTCATTCAATTCAAACCTCGTCAGCCAAAATAAAAATAGGTTCACTACATGACGTTAGATCAACGAAATAGCCCAAAACTTTTATTGGGCATTACTGGGGGCTTGGTTGCAATCATTGTGCTTTTTTTGGCATATCAATGGTTTTTTGCACCCTCAAACGAAGTTCTTCCTCAACATGAAGCAACAAGCTTAAATACGCCGGCAAAGCCTGCGGTTTCTGCTGAAGTCAAACCGACTGAACCCGCAGTTGCGACAGATGAAAAAACCATTCAATTGGTTGATGAAAAAATTCTGAAAGCCGCTGTTCCAGAAAATGAATCCCTAGCCAAAGAAGAAGTCGCCAAACTGAAAGATATTCAAACACAATTGAAGGATCAGAAAGCCGTGCTAAAGGCGCAACATGCGGATGCCGAGGATTTGGTGGCACTAAAAGAAGAGCAGATTAAATTACTTGAAGCTCAACTGGCTCAAAAATAATCATTTTAGAATGGAAGATTTAGCTAAAATATCCGTAAATCTTCTAGCCGAATTTTTTCATGTCTATTGCTACAAATAAACGCAACTTATTTAAAGCGCTTGCCTGACTCATCCGCTCTGCTTTTCTATTTTCCCTAATGGACGTATGCATTCGTTATGCCTCGCATACAGTCGGTCATCCCATTATTTTCTTTTTCCGAAATTTTGTCGGCTTATTTATTTTTCTACCCTTCATTTTAAGCAAAGGACAGGTTTTTTTAAAACTGAAAAAATCTGGATGCCTATCTGGCGTGTAGTCATGGGGTTGATTGCGATATATAGCTTGTTTTATGCCACCGCTCATTTAAAGCTGTCCAAGGTCATGGTGTCTAGTACTCGTCGCCCATTTTTATTACCTTAATTGCCTTCCTATTCCTCAAAGAGAAAATCACCCCATCCATGTTTGTTGCAGTAGCAATTGGTTTAGTCGGTATGATATTGTCGTCAGGCTAAATATAGGCATGTTTAATCAAATATCGGGATTGGGTTGAATGTGAGCTTCTTGGCCGCCCTGGCCTTTGTCACTGTTCGAGCACTAACTACTACCGATTTGCCTGAAAAAATCGTGTTTTATTTCTGTTTTATCAGCACACTTATTTCCATGGTTCCAATGTTCTGGCTGTGACATCCGTAGATCTGGACTGAACTCAATTTCCTGATTTGCGCAGGTTTACTCGCTAATATCAGTCAAATTTTTATATCGAATGCCTATAAATTTACCCCCTACTGGACAAATTGAACCGGTGAATTATATTACAATTATATCTGCCAGTTTTGGCTTTTATATTTTGGCGATAAACATCCAATCACTATAGTTTGATCGGTTTTATACTGATTCTTAGTACAATTGTGCTGTGTAGCCCCGTAGTACAAAAACGCTTAATGAAATAAGTAACAGCGACAAGAAAAAAGCACCCGAAGGTGCTTTTTTAACAGCTTAAAAATTATTGATACCAGCCAAATAGCTTAAATACATAAGGAAGATAGGCGATGATCAGCATGGCAGGTAGCAACACGATCATCGGTAAAATCCAGCGTTCATAGCGATAGTAGAAGGACAAATGACGAACTTCTGCATCCGCTTCAGCTACCTCGGCATCGCCAATAGACTGCCGGGCCAGAAGATGATTCAGCGCTACCGGCGGTGTGACATAACCAAGCTCAAAACCAATCAGGGTAATCATCCAGAAATGTACCGGATGAATACCGTATTGATAGGCCACTGGAGCCACCGTAGCAGAAATCAAGATGACTGCGCCAAAGGGGTCCATAATCATGCCCACAAAGACCATTAGCCCGACAATTAAAGTAATCACCAGAATGGTGCTACTGATATCCGTCGGGAAAGCGTCCATGACTTGCATGCGCTCCAGTAATCCCCCTACGCTGACAGAAAGGGCCATCAGGATCACCAAGGCACCAATATGTCCTACAGTTTCACTGGTGGAGATATGCAGGGATTTCCAGAAGCCGACATTTCGCAGACTCTCTCCATAGGTAGAACGTTTTACCCCATGATCAACTGCCAATTCTTTGCTCTGCTGCGCACTATGCTCTGCTTCACGGTATTCGACATTCGCGGCTGTACCCGTCGTTGCCAGTGCAGGCGTGAATCCCGGATTCAGTTGAGCTGTCAAGGTTTCATCCCAATGTCCCACAGGTGGTAAAGGTGCAGGTTCGTGACGTAACTTATCAAAAAGCACCACCAGTAACAGAATGACCGGCATCATCACAGGTGCAGTAAATTCATTCAGATCGGTCGACAATGCATATTTGTAGAACAACCAGATCAAGATGAAAATTACGATATAAGGAACAATGGCAACCAAAGCACGGGCAGATTGAGGCGCTGCTACCCTTGGCGCTGCTATACGGAATTTAGTTTCGGCCAGGAACAGCGAAATGATCAGAAATAAAGTTGAAGTGATGAGAAATACATACGCGCCATAGTGATACAGCAAGTCAGTCGTGACTTCCTTATTCAAAGAAGCAACCACGACAATCAATAAACATGGACGTAATACCACACCCAGAGAACCGGACATGGCTGTTGCTGCCAGTGCAAACTGACGCCGCCCCCCTGCATTCCAGACTTCCTTATAAATAATCGCACCTGCTGCGATCACGAAAATTCCCGATGCTCCTGTATAGGCTGTGGGTAATGCCGCCGCCACCAAGATCAACCAGGTCAAGGTTTCAGGTGCCAGATTCCATGGACGCAGAATATTCAGGAACATATCCACGACACGGGTTTGTTTCAGTAACATACCTGCCCAAATAAACAGTGCCAGATTCAAGAAAATACTGGAAAACTCGACCAATTGACCCAGGTAAATTCCCTGGCCCATGGGGTAATCCATCAAGAAGGTGAAATTAATCCCAGTTATTATGGCCATATAGCCATAGAGCGGCACACTGAGAAAGGCCAGCCCAAAGCTACCACCCTCTTGTGTCGGCTTGGGCTGCCTGAATATTTGATACAAGCTGATCAAGGTCAGCGTACTGAACAGAATCATCCACAACCAGTAAATATACTTCATTTCACCGACCGGAACGCCAGAATTCAGCATCGACATATATTGGCTATAAGATGAGAATGCCAAGAAAGCATTCGCGATCAGCATTGCTATCGAATAGACCTTAAAGTCAATACGCGTTACAGGACTACGCAAACCAATATGATGGGTTTTCAAGGTTGCACTGATTGCTGCGAATACCACCATGATGACCAGTAACAGGGCACGGTTTTCAGTACCAAACTTGAATATGCCAAAGAAAGAGGTTTCAAACGTACGATATGCGCGAATACTTGGATGCGCCTGAGTATGGACAATCGCTTTATCATAAAACTGATAAGATTCCTCACAAACCTGCTGAGCCTGCAATATCGCGGCACGAACATCAGCTTCTGAACGTACACCGAAAAAATCAGCATACTCATCGGCTGCATCGGTCTTCATCTGCTGCTGGACTTTATTATCGACATTGACAGTGCGTTCACATGTGGGTGAACTCGGCTCAGCACGTAGAAATGAATATTGCATGCCTGTAGCCGGATCACCATATAGACGTTCGCCCATCCGTAACAGCTGCCCGTGAATCATTTCACCGGTACCAATAACCAAAGTCAGCAAAAGTAAGACAAGGACGACAAAAGTCGATATCCACTCTGTCCATATATAACGTACCAGACCTAATCCTGATCTGTTATTTTCATCATTTTGCATGTGCATTCCTATTTTATATCTTGGTCATTACCACAGCTTCAGCAATGCCAACTTTCCTTTTCTGAATAGAAAATATCCTTTCGCTATTCAATCTCTTTATTGTTATGAACAAATTTGCATCAATTCTGTATTAATAAAAATGACAATATGCATTTTCTTTTATGTTTTAAATGTCAATATGATCATTATTCAAAGAAATAATCCCATAAAATATATAACATCGCGATAATCACTCCCCCAATCACCCCTAATAAATGTGCCTCAACCAAGACCGGACTGCCAATCAGTTTAGCCGTCCCTACACTGCCGATAGTATTTTCCCAAATCAGTTTGGCCAGAATAAGAAACAAGACAAATGCTGCGAAATTTCGTTCTTTTTTATACAACAAATGTACGCATGCAACCGTGACATAGGCACCATGCAATACCCCGGAGAGGCCTGCATAAGCTTCAATATCAGGAAATAAATAGTAGAAACAAAGACTAATAAATAAGGGCAATAACAGCAGTAAGGCAACAAAATGCCAAATTCTAACCCTTGGGAAAATGAAGGGTAAACAAGCAAAAGCCACCATATTCAGCACATAATGAATCCAGCCCACATGAACCCAATGCGCCGTCCATAATCGCCAAAATTCCTGAAATAGGCTTGCTTGCCAATAGATAAATGAATCCGCAAAAACTTGAAGGCATGCCGAAACTGACATTACGATTGCAATAAAAACAATTTTCTGCATGAGAAATTGGTCTTTCATTGGCATGCCCTCTGTTTAAAAATGACTTATCCAAGATTAAAATCAGCCATTCAGGTCAATGAAAATCCTCTTTTAACCGAACTCAGCTTAGGATGTAGCAGTTACATCTTCGTTAAATAAATCATCGAGTTCTGCGCTGTTATCTTGATCATCCCAGAAGCGCTGCATACCATCATCGCTGGTACGAATACCGGTATGTTCAGTCCAGTATCGGTCTGAAATACCCTGTACCATATTCTTCGCCATGCTATCCACCAGCTTAAACTGTGGATTCACAGGTTTTTCTTCTGAACGTGAAGCGGCAAATGTTTTGAGTGCCTCACGAATTTTGGCATCATCACCACTGGCTTGCGCAGCAACAGCATATAAGGCATGGGATAGACGTACCCCTTTTTGTTCACCCAATTGCACTGATTCTTTTAAGGTTTGATATGGATCAGGTTTGCCATCACCGGCACCGGGCAATAGTGTCCAAATCACAGCACGTGCTGCATTTGGCGCACCCCAGAATTTGGCATTGTCTATACATTCCATGCCACGTTCAACCACTGCAGCAATATCTTTCGGAACATTAATTGCACCACCAGAATTAATGTCATTGGTCATGGCTTGCAAACCGCTAATCATCCCCATCAAATAAACGGTTTGATCCAGATCACTCTTCATTTTCGGGCAACCGTCGCCCAGTTTCTTGTTATATTTTGCCTCCCAACGACTTTCCAGAAGCTGATAACCTGCGTATTGACGTTGCGCAGCAATCGCCGCCCAGCGTTTTTGTTGTATACGCGCATCTTGGGCTTCTGAAACCTGCCCCGCTTTAGAGGCACGTAAATAGCGCAATTCTGCTTCGAGCGCCTGATTTTCAGCGCAGATTCCAGATGAAGCATATAAAAGTACGGCAATACGGGTCGGATCTGCACCCATATCCTTGGTTGACATAATGGCAGGGGTCAATGCACTCCCCGAATTACACGCCATATCAGCATCATCCATCGCTAAAATAGGCGGTACAATATGTTTCTCACTAAAACCGAGTGCAATATTTGCCCCTGATTTAACCACATGAGAACAACCTGATAATAAAGAACTTGCAACTGCAATAACTGCCATACCCTGGCATATTTTTTGGACTCTCGACATTTTCCTGTCCTCTATAATTGTGTTTATGTCCATAGCAACTAAACATATCAGATGCGAAATCTGAATAAAAGAGCATTTACTCTAATCAGATTAGCTACTTTGCCATGAAATGAAGTTGGGAAAATTGACTGGATTCAATGAAGTTATAATTTTTGGGCAAAAAAAAGTAGCATTGCGACGGTTCGACACATGCTACTTATTAAGGGGTAAAAGCCTAACGGCTTTCATGTTGTGCAAATCGATCCTTCAGCACAGTTCCTAGTCGTCCAATAACAATTGCCAAAACAATCGCTACCACCAGAAACATCCAAGTTGGAATCACCATCATGATTTCCTCAATAGCTGTTGGTAGATTTAATGTACATTTAGCGCAAATAATTAACAAGAAATGTTGTCTGACAATAAGCATATTTCTTAACTTTATATTCAACCTGTCTTACAAAGACCAGTTGAAAGTTTTCATATATTTGATTATTAATATTTTAATTATAATTTTAAAGATTCAATTGTCTAACAATCAAATCAATTTAGCCAATTTCTTTAATGCTTTCCATTGTTTTAACGGCAATTGATCAATCCAAATCAGTAACGGTTTTTCCTGAAAATGCTGGAAATAAACCACAATATAAAGTTGATGATCAATAATATGACTAATCGAAACGCGTTTAATCTGTTCAGACTTGACACTTGTGAGTGACCATTCTCGCTCATCTAAATATTCAAAACACATGGGTTGCGGTGCTTTTAACCCATAAGCATAAGCCAGCACACCCAGCAGAACAAAAAGCAACCATAGCCATGGCGACAACAGTTGCTGCAAAAAGACAATGATCAGGGTAAAAATAATCAACTGAAACACAAAGGCCAAGCGGCTGCGTTTCAGTTGAAAAGATCGATTAGCCATGGATGTAATGTTTCAACTTAACAATCAAATCTTTCATTTCAGGACGTGGGGGTTCAGACACTTCCATAAACCAATCCAGCAAATCTGGATCTTCTTGTGCCACTAGCTCTGCAAACACTTCTTTTTCCGCAGCATCGGCCTTCAAATAATAATTTTTTACGTAGGGATCAAAGTACACATCAATTTCTTTTAAACCACGACGGGCACGATAAATTACTTTACGTTCTTCCAAGCTCATTTCTTCGCTCATAGCATTCCCCACTAGTGTCAAATTTTTGCTAGTTTACCCTATCAGTGTCGTATGTTTCGACTCATTTGCTTCAATTGACCAAATTCATCATTTACTTCAAATATTTGAGCATTCAGCACATTGCTGCCTGCTGATAGATCTTTTACTTTGTATATAACAATGAATTTGAAAATGGACAGAATAAAAATGCAATCAGCTGCAATCCGCCCCCTAGCCAATATGTTAGCGCGCAATTTATTCACAGCAGAGCATGAGGCATTTCGTGAAACCGTACGTAAGTTTTATGAAAAAGAAGTGGTTCCAAATATAGAAAAATATGAGCAGCAACAGCATGTCGACCGGGATTTATGGAACAAAGCCGGTGCAATCGGGCTGCTCTGCGCCACCATGCCGGAAGAATATGGCGGTTCTGGCGTGGATCGTCTTTACAGCATGATTCTGATTGAGGAACAGGCTTATGCCATGGATTCCTCTACCGGCTTTTCTCTGCATTCGGATATTGTTGCCAACTACTTAAATAATTTCGGCAATGAAAGCCAAAAATCAAAATGGTTACCGAAAATGGCAACCGGAGACGTCGTTACCGCTATTGCCATGACTGAACCGGGAACAGGATCAGACCTGCAAGCAGTACGTACTACTGCGGTACTGGATGGTGAAGATTATGTGATTAATGGTTCAAAAATCTTTATCACCAATGGCTATTTATGCGATATGGCCATTGTGGTCTGCAAAACCGGCAGTGCAGATAAAGGTTCAGCCAATTTATCTTTGCTGATGGTTGAGGCGGATCGGGCAGGTTTTAGTAAAGGAAAGCCGCTCAACAAGATTGGCATGAAAGGACAAGATACCTGTGAATTGTTCTTCGATAATGTCCGCGTACCTAAAGAAAATCTGCTCGGTATGGAAGGCATGGGTTTTATGATGCTGATGAAAGAGTTGGCCTGGGAACGCATGCTGGTTGCGATCATTTGCCAAGCTGGCGCAGAAGCTGCATTCGCGCATACTGTAAAATACACCAAAGAGCGTCAAGCTTTTGGCAAACCGATCAGTGCTTTTCAAAATACGCGTTTTAAGCTGGCCGAATTGCGTACAGAAATTGATTTCTGTCGGGCTTATTTAGATCGCTGCATGGAATTACAGCTTGAAGAGAAACTTGGCATTGATGCAGCTGCCGCTGCGAAATACAAAATTTCCGAGATCTTCTCCAAAGTGGTTGATGAATGTCTGCAATTGCATGGCGGCTATGGCTACATGATGGAATATCCGATTGCACGAGCCTATATAGATAACCGTGCCAACCGGATCTATGCAGGCACCAACGAGATCATGAAAGAATTAATCTCCCGTTCCCTCTAGATTAACTCAACCCAAATAAATTAAAAAAGGAGCTAAAGCTCCTTTTTTATATACTCTTTAAATTAAGACACTAATTTAGGCTTAGTGGAAACCTGTGCATCACGCTTTTGAAATTTAAGTACGCTATCATCAAATCTCGCATTTTTTAGCACTTTTCGATCAGCCAGATAATTATTGGTCACGTTCCAAGGCGCATGTTTGCCCTGTTTCGGCATCACATCCGCTGCACGTGCGATATAACCTGAAGATAAGCTACCCATGACGGTGTCTTCCATCAATTCAGTCTGATCTCCTTGAGCGGTCACTTGGTCATAACCATTCTTATCCATATAGTTAATCAGACGACAAATATACTCGGCAGCAATATCCACTTTAAGCGTCCAGGATGCGTTGATATAACCAATAATCATCGCCATATTCGGCACATCGCTGACCATAATTCCTTGATACAACATATGTTTAGAAGTATCCATCGGCTTGCCATCGATGGTGGCTTTAATACCGCCTAAAATTTGAATTTCCAGGCCTGTCGCAGAGACAATAATGTCCGCATCCAAATGTTGACCTGATTTCAGCTGAATCCCATTTTCAGTAAATTTTTCAATTTGATCCGTTTCCACACTTGCTTTACCTGAGCGTAAAACTTTGAATAAATCTCCATCCGGCACCACACAAAGACGTTGATCCCAAGGGTTATAGCTTGGGGTAAAGTGCTTCATATCCACTTTGCCCTTGAGCTGCATCTCGATTGATTTGAGTAATAATCTACGCAGCAATTTCGGCTGCTTTTGAGCAAGCGCATAAATACCACGTTGCATTCCAATATTTCGGGCTCGGGTCAGTTTATAAGCTAAATCTTCAGGCAGGACTTTGCGCATTTTGTCATAGACAAAATCAACCGATGGAATAGAAGCAATATAGGTCGGTGAGCGTTGCAACATGGTGACATGCGCCGCCCCACCTTTTGCCATTGCAGGTACCAGTGTGATGGCAGTTGCACCACTGCCAATAATCACCACTTTTTTATCTTTATAATCGAAATTTTCTGGCCAATGTTGCGGATGAATGAGCTGACCTTTAAATTCGGCTTGGTTTGGAAAATTCGGCTGGAAACCATGGTCATAGTTATAATAACCAGTGCAGCCTAATACAAAGTTGGCCATCCAGGTGTGTTGTTTTTGATTGCCATCTTCAATTTGTACCACCCACTTACTGAGGCAGGAATCATAATTCGCAGATAATACGCGGTGCTTAAAATGAATTTTATTTTTTAAATTATATTCATCAACGACTTCAGATAAGTAACCTTTAATAGAGGCTCCCTCTGCAAGAACATTGGCCTTTTGCCACGGCTTAAAATTAAAGCCAAAGGTCGACATATCAGAGTCCGAACGAATCCCGGGATATTTGAACAAATCCCACGTCCCGCCAAAACTTTCGCGCCGTTCAATAATATCAAATTGACGTTGTGGACAATTCTTCGAAAGATGTGCAGCCAGACCAATACCTGAAATACCTGCACCCACAATCAAAATATCAATGTGCTTTTCCATGTTCTTTTTATGACCTTGTTGAACTTTATTTTATTAAACCATAAATTTGACAATACACAATGTCAAGTTTAAATAAATTTGACAAAAAATATATCATTTCAGGACAAAATCTAAAATTGTCTAACAATGAAAAAACATCAGGCATAAAAAAAGACCGGTGAAACACCGGTCTTTTTTCGAACAACTGAAGTTCTTTTTTGCGAAATTATTTAACTTCGCGATCTACTAGCTCAACGTAAGCCATCGGTGCAGCATCACCTGCACGGAAGCCCGCTTTAAGAACACGTAGATAGCCGCCGTTACGTTCTTTGTAACGAGGGCCAAGAACTGTAAATAATTTACCTACAGTTGCAGCTGAACGAGTACGAGCAAACGCCAAACGACGGTTTGCTACAGAATCGACTTTAGATAAAGTGATTAAAGGCTCAGCAACACGACGTAATTCTTTTGCTTTAGGAACAGTAGTTTTAATTAACTCATGTTCGAACAAAGAATTAGCCATGTTTTGGAACATCGCTTTACGATGACTGCTTGTACGGCCTAATTTCACACCACTATTACGATGACGCATGGTGATAGTCCTACTTAATTAACGGCTACGATAAGCAAAGCGATCGTCCATGCGGAGGCTAGCCGGTGGCCAGTTCTCTAAACGCATACCCAATTGCAAGCTTTTCGATGCCAGAACATCTTTGATTTCAGTTAACGATTTTTTACCTAAGTTAGGAGTTTTTAACAACTCAACTTCAGTACGTTGAACCAAGTCACCGATGTAGTAAATATTTTCTGCTTTCAAACAGTTAGCAGAACGAACAGTAAGCTCTAGATCATCTACTGGACGAAGCAAGATTGGATCCACTTCTTCGCGAGGCTCTTGAGCAACAGGAGCTTGATCTTTCTGAAGATCAACAAAGATTGCAATTTGTTGTTGCAAGATTGTTGCCGCTTTGCGGATTGCTTCTTCCGGATCAACTGTACCATTGGTTTCAAGATCAATGATCAATTTATCAAGGTCAGTACGTTGTTCTACACGAGCATTTTCAACTGTGTAAGACACGCGTTTGATCGGGCTATAAGAAGCATCTAACTGTAAACGACCCACTGGGCGAGTTTCGCCTTCTGGGAAGCGTGAGTCAGAAGTCTCATAACCACGGCCTTGAGAAACTTTCAGGCGCATTTTTAATGAGCCTGAAGCACTTAACGTGCCAATCAAATGCTCAGGGTTTACCACTTCAACATTATGAGGTAAACGAAGATCAGCGGCTGTTACGTCGCCAGGACCTTGTTTTTCTAATGTCAAATATGCTTCGTTTTGATCGAACAGCTTAATCGACAATCCTTTTAGGTTCAGCAAGAGCTCGACGATGTCCTGCTGCAAGCCTTCCAAGGTACTGTACTCGTGCTCAACCCCTTCTATTTCAACTTCAACCACAGCAGCGCCAGGTAAAGAAGAAAGAAGGATACGACGTAAAGCATTACCCAAAGTATGACCAAAGCCACGCTCTAAGGGTTCTAGAATCACTTTTGCCGAGGTCCCGCTAGCCGCTTCGACCTTGATCGCTTGCGGAGTTAGAAACTCATTTGCAGTACGCGTCATTATTGCTACCTCAAGGGATTATTTAGAATACAATTCTACAATCAAGCTTTCATTGATTTCAGCAGGTAAATCAGAACGATCCGGTGCAGCTTTAAACGTACCTTCCAACTTAGAATGGTCAACTTCCATCCAAGAAGGCATACCACGTTGAGTAGCTAACTCGATTGCGCCTTTAATACGCAATTGTTGTTTAGCACCTTCGTGAACTGCAACCACGTCGCCCGCTTTAACTTGGATTGAAGCGATGTTAACGCGACGACCATTTAAAGTGATTGAACGATGAGATACAAGCTGACGAGCTTCTGCACGTGTAGAACCAAAACCCATGCGATAAACGACGTTATCAATACGGCTTTCTAGCAATTTCAACAAGTTTTCACCTGTTGCGCCTTTAACACGAGCAGCTTCTTTATAGTAATTACTAAATTGACGTTCTAACACACCATACGTACGACGTACTTTTTGTTTTTCACGTAATTGTAGTGAGTACTCAGATTGTTTACTACCACGAGCTCCACCGTGTTGGCCAGGAGCTTTCGCATGTTTTTTTGTCTTAACATCAAACGGTTTAACGCCTGATTTAAGTTGCAGGTCTGTCCCTTCGCGGCGAGAGAGTTTGCATTTTGGACCAATATAACGAGCCATGAATGTTTCTCCTTACACGCGACGTTTTTTAGGTGGACGACAACCGTTGTGCGGGATTGGCGTCACATCGGTAATGCTGTTAATTTTATAACCCACTGCACCTAAAGCACGAACCGCAGATTCACGACCAGGACCAGGACCTTTTACAAGGACGTCCAAGTTTTTCAAACCGTAATCTAAAGCAGCTTTACCAGCAACTTCAGCAGCTACCTGAGCAGCAAACGGAGTTGATTTACGTGATCCACGGAAGCCTTGTCCACCTGAAGTGGCCCAAGCCAATGCATTACCTTGACGATCGGTAATAGTAACAATGGTGTTATTAAAAGAAGCGTGAATGTGTGCAACACCTTCAGAGACGGTACGGGTGACCTTCTTGCGTGCGCGAGTATCTTTAGCCATCTTTTAGCTTCCAGAAATCTTATTTCTTAATAGGTTTGCGCGGACCTTTACGGGTACGTGCGTTAGTTTTGGTGCGTTGTCCACGGACAGGCAAGCTGCGACGATGACGAAGACCACGATAGCAGCCTAAATCCATTAAACGTTTAATGTTCATGGAAATTTCGCGACGTAAATCACCTTCGGTCGGAACCTTGGTAATTTCTGCACGAATCGCATCAAGCTGAGCATCATCCAATTCACGGATCTTAGTAGTAGTTGGAATACCAACAGCAGCTAAGATGTTCTTAGCAGTGTGGCGGCCGATACCAAAGATATACGTGAGGGAGATAACAGCATGCTTGTTATCCGGAATGTTTACACCGGCAATACGAGCCATTCACTTTCTCCAAAAAGGCAGTAGAGATAATCAACCGCCCGACAAAAACCTTGAGGGGCGGATATTAACCCAATTCGCCTACTGAAATCAACAGGTCTAGATCAGATTAACCTTGACGCTGTTTATGACGAGGTTCTGCGCTACAAATCACGCGGATAACCCCATTACGACGGATAACTTTACAGCTACCACAAATTTTTTTAACAGAAGCTTGTACTTTCATGATGAAACCTCAAGTGCGCTTATCCCTTAGGATGAGCAGTCGTTTTTCTCATTAACGTTTGATTATCGTATTGATGCGAGGTGAGATGTGCTTGTAGCTGAGCCATAAAGTCCATCACGACTACCACAACGATCAGCAAAGAGGTACCACCCAAAGAGAATGGAATACCAAATGAGCTCTGTAATACCATCGGCATTAAACAAATCACTGTGATATAAATCGCGCCAATAAAGGTCAAACGATTGAGAATATGATCTAAGTAACGAGCAGTTTGCTCACCTGGACGAATACCAGGCACATAAGCTCCGCTGCGTTTCAAGTTCTCTGACACTTCTTTAGGGCTAAAGACTAGCGCAGTATAGAAGTAACAGAAAAAGATAATTAACGCACCAAAGAGCACCAAATACAACGGCTGTCCAGGCGACAATACGAGTGCCAAATCTTGTAGGCTACGCTTGATAATATTTGCACTAGGATCAGCACTACCCACCCATTGACCTAAGCTCGCTGGGAACAAAAGCAATGAACTGGCAAAAATTGCCGGAATCACACCCGCCATATTAATTTTTAATGGCAAATGTGTCTGCTGTGCAGTAAATACACGACGACCTTGTTGTTTTTGAGCGTAATTGACTGGTATGCGACGTTGTGCTTTTTCAATAAACACAATAGCTGCCAATACACCTATAGATAACAAACCAAAGATTGCCAAGCCAATAAGACTTGTTTGACCATTATCTACTGATGATAAAGATTGCATAACTAAATTAGGCAATCCAGCAACAATACCCGCAAAGATGATCATGGAAATACCATTCCCAACTCCACGTTCAGTAATTTGCTCACCCAACCACATCAAGAACATCGTACCCGCGACCAGTGAAGTGACAGCAGGAATATAAAAAGCTAGGCCTCCAGTCAAAGTGATCCCTTGACTAATAAGTCCTGCACACATCCCTACAGACTGCACAAGTGCAAGCAACAATGTACCTTGTCGCGTATATTGATTAATCTTACGCTTACCTTGCTCGCCTTCTTTCTTTAAAGCTTCCAGCGAAGGAATAACCGTAGACATTAACTGCACAATAATTGAAGCAGAAATGTACGGCATGATCCCTAAAGCAAGAATTGACATCCGCTCTAATGCACCACCTGAAAACATGTTAAACAAACCAAGGATCGTACCTTGGTTTGCATTAAACAAATTTTCGAGTGCAGCATTATTAATGCCTGGTACTGGAATATGTGCTCCTAGTCGAAAGACCATTAATGCACCAATAAGGAACATCATTCGGCGAATAATTTCACGATATTTCACATGAAACGGCTGCCCTTTCATCATGTTAACATGACCTGAAGAACTAGGAGACATAGACACTAGCGATTACTCCTCGACTTTGCCGCCAGCAGCTTCAACAGCAGCTTTAGCGCCTTTAGTCAATGCAACACCTTGAATAGTGAATGCACGAGTAATATCACCAGAAAGTACGATACGAGCACGAGTCATATCTCTACGTACAACATTCGCTGCTTTTAAAGTTTCAAGTGAAACAATATCACCTTCAACTTTAGCAAGCTCTGATAAACGTACTTCAGCAGTTTTTAAAGCGAGTTGGCTAGTAAAACCGAATTTAGGCAAACGACGATATAACGCAGTTTGACCACCTTCAAATCCTGGACGAGTACCACCGCTCTTACGTGAGTTCTGACCTTTGACACCACGGCCACCAGTCTTACCAACGCCAGAACCGATACCACGGCCTACACGAAGGTTGTCACGTTTAGCACCTTCTGCAGGTGCAATTGTATTTAAACGCAGAGTCATGGTTTACTCCTCTACACTAACCATATAGTAGACTTGGTTGATCATACCGCGGTTAGAAGGAGTATCAACAACTTCTACTGTATGACCAATACGACGCAGACCTAAACCTTGAAGGCTAAGCTTGTGATTTTTCAAGCGATGCGATGAAGATTTAGTCTGGGTAACTTTAATCGTTTTCATGATTGATTACCCTTGAATTTGTGCTACAGATAAACCACGTTTCGCAGCGACTTTCTCAGGAGAAGTCATATCACGCAAACCTTTAAAAGTTGCGTTAACTACGTTAGCAGCATTTGTAGAACCATAGCATTTCGTCAATACGTTATGTACGCCAACAGCTTCTAGAACTGCACGCATAGCACCACCAGCAATTACACCAGTACCTTCAGAAGCAGGTTGCATGTAAACGCGGCTTGCACCGTGACGAGCATTAATAGGGTGTTGTACAGTACCGTTAACAAGATCAACAGTAATCATGTTGCGACGTGCAGCTTCAAGTGCTTTAGAAATAGCAGCTGGAACTTCACGTGCTTTACCACGACCAAAACCTACGCGACCATTACCATCACCCACAACAGTTAATGCTGTGAAAGAGAAGATACGACCACCCTTAACAACTTTGGCTACACGATCAACGGCAACCAGCTTTTCAACAAGACCTTCGTTTTGTTCAACTTTAGCCATGATTAGAACTCCAAGCCGTTTTCACGAGCAGCATCAGCCAAGGCTTTGATACGACCATGATATTTAAAACCAGAACGGTCAAATGCAACTTTTGTTACACCAGCTGCTTTAGCACGTTCTGCGATTAAAGCACCTACTTTCTGAGCTGCTTCAACGTTACCAGTTGTGCCAGCACGTAAAGTAGCATCTAAAGTTGAAGCTTGCGCTAAAACTTTGCCACCATCTGCTGAAATAACTTGAGCATAGATGTGACGCGGAGTGCGGTTTACACACAAGCGAGTCGCACCCAATGCACGGATGTGCAAGCGTGTGCTTTTCGCACGACGCAAACGGGATTGTTTCTTTTCGTTCATAAGAACCTCGCGCCCTATTTCTTCTTAGCTTCTTTACGAAGAACAACTTCATCCGAATAACGAACACCTTTACCTTTATAAGGCTCTGGCTCACGATATGAACGGATATCTGCAGCTACTTGACCCAACATATGTTTGCTTGCTGATTTCAAAACGATTTCAGTAGCAGTTGGAGTTTCAGCAGTCACACCTTCAGGAAGTTTATAATCGATAGGGTGTGAAAAACCTAGGTTAAGATGAACAACGTCACCTTTAACCGCAGCTTTATAACCAACACCGATTAGTTGTAACTTACGTTCGAAGCCTTCGTTAACACCTTTCACAAGGTTGTTAAGAACAGCGCGAGCTGTACCAGCTTGCATCCAAGAATCTTTAGATTCTTTAACTGGAGCAATATGAAGCTGACCTTCTTCCTGTTTTAGCTCGACCAGCGCATGCAGGTTGAAAGACAATGTACCTTTATTGCCTTTCACTTCGACCTGCCGGCCGTTCTGAGTAACTGTAACGCCGTTAGGCACAGTTACTGGGGCTTTAGCCACACGAGACATGAGGATTCACCTATTAAGAAACAAAAGCAATAACTTCACCACCGATACCAGCAGAACGTGCTGCGCGATCAGTCATGATGCCTTTGCTTGTAGAAACAATTGCAATACCTAAACCTTGCTTAACGCTCGGAAGTGCATCTTTACCGCGATACTGACGTAGACCTGGACGGCTTACGCGTTTCACAGTTTCGATAACTGGTTTGCCTTCAAAATATTTTAACGTAATTGTTAAAGTTGCTTTGCCTTCAGCATCAGCAACTTCTACGTTAGAAATGTAACCCTCTTGTTGAAGAACGTTAGCAATAGCAACCTTCAACTTAGAGTTAGGCATAGAAACAGTTTGTTTCTTAGCCATTTGTGCGTTACGAACACGGGTTAACATGTCGGCAACGGTATCTTGCATACTCATTATAGTCGCTCCTTACCAGCTTGCCTTAACCATGCCCGGTACATCACCTTGCATGACAGTTTCACGTAATTTGTTACGGCTTAAGCCGAACTTACGGAAGTAACCATGAGGACGACCAGTTAAACCACAACGGTTACGAAGACGTACTGGAGACGCATTACGTGGTAATGCCTGAAATTTCATCATCGCTTCGAAACGTTCTTCATCTGATGCATTTACGTTTGCAATAACAGCTTTTAATTCAGCACGTTTTGCAGCGTATTTAGCAACAGTTTTTTCGCGTTTCAATTCGCGATTAATCATACCTTTCTTAGCCATATCGACCTCTTATTTAAACGGGAAGCCGAATGCACGCAATAGCGCACGGCCTTCGTCATCGGTGCGAGCAGTCGTAGTAACGGTAATATCCATACCACGAATACGATCAATCTTATCAAAATCGATTTCAGGGAACATGATCTGTTCCTTCAAACCCATTGAGTAGTTCCCACGACCGTCAAATGATTTCGCAGAAAAACCACGAAAGTCACGGATACGAGGGATCGCAATAGAGATCAAACGGTCTAAGAATTCGTACATACGTTCGCCGCGTAAAGTAACTTTACAACCAATCGGCCAACCATCACGGATTTTAAAACCAGCGATAGATTTGCGAGCTAAAGTAAGTACTGGTTTTTGACCAGCAATTGCTTGCATATCAGAAAGAGCGCCATCTAACAATTTCTTGTCAGCTGATGCAGCACCAACACCCATGTTGATGGTAATTTTTGTAATGCGTGGAATTTCCATCACATTCTTAACGCCCAATGTTTCTAACAATTGAGCTTTAAGTTCTTCGTTGTAACGTGTTTTAAGTCTGGCCATGGCCTATATCAACCTATTACTTCGCTACCGCCACTGATTCACCATTTGATTTGAATACGCGAGTTTTCACGCCTTCAGCATCAAATTGGTAACCAACACGGTCAGCCTTTTGGGTTGTAGCATTAAAAACTGCCACGTTTGAGATATGAAGCGTCGCTTCCTGAGTTACGATGCTGCCTTCAACACCAGTAGCTCGGTTCGGCTTTTGATGCTTCTTAACCAAGTTAAGGCCTTCAACCTTAACGCGGTCATTTGAAACAGACAGAACAGTTCCCTGATTGCCTTTTTCTTTACCTGCGATCACAATAATTTGATCGCCTTTTTTAATCTTAGCCATGAGTGCCTCTTATAGAACTTCAGGAGCCAATGAAATGATTTTCATGAACTGTTCAGTACGAAGTTCACGAGTCACTGGTCCGAAAATACGAGTTGCAATCGGCGCTTTGTTGTTGTTCAAAATCACAGCAGCATTGTCATCAAAACGGATGATAGAACCATCCGGACGACGTACACCGAATTTCGTACGTACAACTACAGCATTCATCACGTCGCCTTTTTTAACACGACCGCGAGGAATAGCTTCTTTTACAGTAACTTTAATAATATCGCCAACAGAAGCATAACGACGGTGTGAACCACCTAGTACTTTAATACATTGTACGCGGCGAGCACCACTGTTGTCTGCTACGTCGAGCATACTTTCGGTTTGAATCATTGCCCTACTCCAAAACCGAGCATCACCGGTTACAATTTCGAAAGGCTCAAAGAGTACTCGAAATTAACCGATGATGCAACAAGAACGTCTAATTACTCAGCAGCTGCTTCAATAACTGCCACTAAAGCCCAAGCTTTAGTTTTAGAAATTGGGCGGCTTTCTTTAATGGTTACCAAGTCGCCGGTTTTAGCAACATTGTTCTCATCATGAGCGTGTAATTTAGTTGAACGGCGGATTGATTTGCCATACAACGGGTGTTGAACGCGGCGTTCAATAAGCACAACAATAGACTTGTCCATTTTGTCGCTTACGACTTTGCCGGTTAACGTGCGAACTGTTTGTTCACTCATTGTCCGTTCCCCTGTTTTTCGGTAAGGAGTGTCTTAATACGAGCAATAGTCTTACGAGTAAGCGCAACTTCATGCGATTTACCCAATTGACCAGTTGCCTTAGCCATACGAAGACGGAATTGGTTAAGCTGTTGCTCATCAAGCAAAGCTGTCAACTCTTCTACCGACTTTTCACGTAGATCATTAGTTTTCATTACATCACCGTCTTAGTAACGATAGTGGTTTTAAACGGAAGCTTAGCAGCTGCAAGCGTAAACGCTTCACGTGCCAATTCTTCGCTAACACCATCCATTTCGTACAAGATCTTACCTGGTTTGATTTGGCAAACCCAGTATTCCACAGAACCTTTACCTTTACCCATACGAACTTCTAATGGTTTTTCAGTAATTGGTTTGTCTGGGAAAACACGGATAAAGATCTTACCACCACGTTTTACACGACGGCTAATTGTACGACGCGCAGCTTCAATTTGACGAGCAGTCATTTGACCACGCTCGAGAGATTTAAGCCCAATAGTACCGAATGATACAGTGCTACCACGATGCGCTAGACCAGTGTTACGGCCTTTTTGTACCTTGCGGAACTTAGTACGTTTAGGTTGCAACATGGATTATTCTCCTTTTTCAGCAGAACGATCATTGCGACGACCACGACGCTCTTGACCTTCACCACGACCGCGACCGCGTTTAGCTGGACGTTCTTCAGCAGGAGCAGGGTTCATGACTTGTTTCATGCCACCTAAGATCTCGCCACGGAATACCCAAACTTTAACACCAATCGTACCGTAAGTAGTTTCAGCACGTACAGATGAGTAGTCGATGTCAGCACGAAGTGTATGCAAAGGTACACGACCTTCACGATACCATTCAGTACGGGCAATCTCTGCACCACCTAAACGACCAGAAACTTCAACTTTGATACCTTTAGCACCAGCACGCATAGAGTTTTGAACCGCACGCTTCATAGCACGACGGAACATTACACGTTTTTCTAGTTGAGAAGCGATAGCTTCAGCAACCAAACGAGCGTCTAAATCTGGGCGATCGATTTCGTTGATGCTTACTTGCGCAGGAACACCCATAATAGATGTTAATTCGCGTTGTAATTTCTCAATATCTTCGCCTTTTTTACCGATAACGATACCTGGACGAGCAGTGCTAATGGTAATTTTAGCAGCGCCTGTAGGACGTTCGATAAGAATTTTGCTGATCATCGCGTTTTTAAGTTTTTTATTTAAAAACTCACGAACTTGAAGATCTTTAAGCAAATATTCAGCGTATTGTTTCGGACTCGCATACCAGTTAGCGTTATGACGTTTCACAACACCTAGGCGGATACCGATTGGATGAACCTTCTGACCCATATCAAACCCCTACCTTAACGGTGATGTGACAAGTACGCTTAGTGATACGATCTGCACGGCCTTTAGCACGTGGCATAATACGTTTAAGGCTCACACCTTCATCAACGTAAATCGTAGCAACTTTAAGGTCGTCTACATCTAAACTGTTATTATGTTCAGCGTTTGCAACTGCAGATTCCAACGCTTTTTTCACTAAAACTGCAGCTTTTTTATTGCTGAAGTTCAAGATGTTTAAAGCGTGAGCAATAGATTTGCCACGAATCAAATCTGCAACCAAACGTGCTTTTTGTGCCGAGATAGCGGCACCGCGTAATTTAGCAGTAACTTCCATCATAGCACCTTAACGTTTAGATTTCTTGTCAACACCGTGACCACGATAGGTACGAGTTGGCGCGAATTCACCGAGTTTATGACCAACCATATGTTCAGATACGATTACCGGAACATGGTTACGACCATTATGAACAGAAATTGTTAAACCAACAAAATCTGGGAGTATCATCGAACGACGCGACCAAGTTTTGATCGGCTTACGGTTATTAGCCGCGATAGCCGCTTCAACCTTAGCGAACAAGTGCGCATCGACGAATGGGCCTTTTTTCAGAGAACGAGGCATTGTCAGATTCCTTTACTTGTTACTTAACGCGACGGTCGCGAATGATCATCTTAGTCGTACGCTTGTTGGTACGTGTTTTGTACCCCTTAGCTTTTTGACCCCATGGGCTTACAGGTTGAATACCTTTATTACGCCCTTCACCACCACCATGTGGGTGATCAACTGGGTTCATAGCCATACCACGTACGGTAGGACGAACGCCACGCCAGCGTGAAGCACCCGCTTTACCGAGTGAACGAAGGTTGCTTTCTTGGTTAGAAACTTCACCAAGTACAGCACGGCATTCAACGTGAATTTTACGCATTTCGCCAGAACGTAGACGAACAATTGCGTAAGAACCGTCACGACCCAACAACTGAACAGAAGTACCAGCTGAACGAGCTAATTGCGCGCCTTTACCGATTTTAAGTTCGATGTTGTGAAGAGTAGAACCGATAGGCATGTTACGAAGTGGCAAGCAGTTACCTGGACGAATTGGAGCATCGTTACCAGATTGTACTTTATCACCAGCACGCAAACCTTTAGGAGCAATGATATAACGACGTTCACCATCAGCATACAAAACTAAAGCAATGTGTGCAGTACGGTTAGGATCGTATTCGATACGCTCTACAGTAGCAGGGATACCGTCTTTGTTACGTTTAAAGTCAACTAAACGGTAGTGCTGTTTATGACCGCCACCAATGTGACGAGTCGTAATGTGACCGTTATTATTACGACCACCAGTACGTTTTTTAGCTTCAATCAACGGTGCATAAGGCGCGCCTTTGTGAAGATGGTCGTGAACGACTTTCTCTACAAAGCGACGTCCTGGTGACGTTGGCTTACATTTTTGAATAGGCATAATTCTCGTCCTTATTCCGCTGCGCTTTCAGCGGTATCGCCCAAGTCAGCCATCTGAACATCTTGGCCAGCTTTCAGGGTGACGTATGCTTTTTTAACATCAGAACGGCGTCCTAATGTTTTACCAAAGCGTTTAGTCTTACCTTTAGTGATCGTCGTGTTAACTTTAACAACTTGAACACCAAAGAGTTGTTCCACTGCTTTTTTGATTTCAAGTTTAGTTGCGTTAATAGCAACTTTAAAAACTTGAACACCAGCAGCTTCACCTAGAACTTGCGCTTTTTCTGAGAATACAGGTCCTTGTAGGACTTGATAGATACGTTCGTTGTTCATCCGAGTTCTACCTCAATTTTCTTAGCAGCAGCTACAGACATAACAACTTTGTCGAACGCGATCAAGCTAACAGGATCAATTGCAGCAGCATCAACCACATCTACATGCGGAATGTTACGTGCAGCAAGATATAGATTCTCATCTACAGCATCCGTAACGATTAATGCGCGAACAGCATTTAAGTCGTTAAGTTTAGCAAGCAATTCTTTAGTTTTAGGAGCTTCAACAGTAAACTCTTCAACCAATACCAAGCGATCTTGACGAACAAGTTCAGCTAAGATGCATTGCATAGCACCGCGGTACATTTTACGGTTAACTTTTTGAGACCAATCTTGTGGACGAGCAGCAAAAGTTTTACCACCACCAACCCAGATTGGGCTACGAATAGAGCCAGCACGCGCACGACCAGTACCTTTTTGACGGAATGGTTTTTTACCACCGCCAGATACGTCGCCACGTGATTTTTGAGCTTTAGAACCTTGACGACCACCAGCTAAATAAGCTGTAACAACTTGGTGTACAAGAGCTTCGTTAAACTCACGTCCGAAAGCAACTTCAGACAATTCAACAGCAGAGCCGGAAACAGTATTTAAATTCACAATATTTCCCCTCAGGCCTTGATCGTTGGACGAACGATAACGTCGCCACCAGTTGAACCAGGGATTGCACCTTTAACAACAAGAATTGAACGTTCCATGTCGATAGATACAACTTCAAGACCCTGTACTGTTACGCGTTCATCACCCATGTGACCGGCCATTTTCTTGCCTTTAAACACGCGTCCAGGAGTCTGATTTTGACCAGTAGCACCTAAAGAACGGTGAGACAATGAGTTACCGTGAGTAGCGTCTTGAGTACGGAAGTTCCAACGTTTAACACCACCTTGGAAACCTTTACCTTTAGATTGACCAGTTACGTCAATTACTTGACCAACAGTAAATAAGTCAACACCAATGGTACCGCCAACTTCACGACCTTCAAGCTCAGTTTCTGAAACGCGGAATTCTTTAACCAAACGACCAGCAGCAACACCCGCTTTAGCGAAGTGACCTTTCTGGGGGTTAGTTACGCGAGATTCGCGACGTTCACCAGTAGTGATTTGAATCGCTTGATAACCATCAGTTTCAAGCGTTTTGATTTGAGTGATGCGGTTAGGATCAACCTCAATCACCGTAACAGGTACAGAAACACCAGCATCTGTAAAGATACGTGTCATACCGCACTTGCGACCGACTAAACCAATAGCCATGTGCATAAACCTCTAAAAAAGCGGCTTAATTAACTTAGAGCGTTAATTAACCCGAAAGCCTTAACCCAATGCGATCTGAACATCAACACCAGCTGCAAGATCCAATTTCATCAATGCATCAACAGTTTTGTCTGTTGGTTGAACGATATCGATCAAACGCTTGTAAGTGCGGATTTCATACTGGTCACGCGCGTCTTTATTAACGTGCGGTGAAGTTAGAACGTTAAAACGTTCGATGCGTGTAGGCATCGGAATTGGACCACAAACTTGTGCGCCAGTACGTTTTGCTGTTTCTACGATCTCTTGAGCAGATTGATCAATCAGACGATGATCAAAAGACTTCAAACGGATACGGATTCTCTGGTTAGACATACCAGTAAACTCCAAGCCAAAAATATAAAGAATCACCTCTGACGCATCTCACCCTATTGGTAAGTGTCAAAGGCAGTGAAAATCACTAAGGTCATGATCGATGCCACGACTGTCACGATATTAACTACTTTATTCGTAGTTAACCCCTTTTATTAAAGGGCCGCTCATTATAGCCACTGTTTAACGCTTAAGCAAATCTCTTTTCAACTTTTTAGTGGTTTTCTGACATTATAAATTTGTAACATTGTTTAAAAATAAATCAACGTCCGGTATTTTGCAAAACATACTCTATTGCTTTATTTAATATTTGATTTCCTTGAATAAAATTATTTTTTGGCGATTTTTCTAGTTGTTGCGCGGATTGTACATAATCGCCTGAAAAGTTTACTCGCTCTTCATCATTTTCCAAAAATAGCTTTAGTGTTTCTGGCGTGATTTCTGGATGAAACTGGAATCCCAAGACATTTTTGCCAATTTGGTACATCTGGTTTCGGCAAACATCATTTTCAGCCAAATGAATCGCCCCTTTCGGTATTTCAAAGGTTTCTCTATGCCATTGCATCACATTAAATTGCGCTGGTAATTCAAAACATGCTTCAGGCACATGCTTAACTTTGCGTACCCCCGTCCAACCAAGTTCCTGTTTTTCATTACGGTTAACCGCTGCACCCAATGCATTAGCGATAAGCTGAGCACCCAAACATAAACCAATTGCCGGTTTACCCATCGACAGGTAACGTCGCAACCAGCGTTTTTCGACCTTTAACCAAGGAAAATTTGCTTCATCATTCACACTCATTGGACCACCCATAATAATGAGTAAATCCACATCTTCCACATGCGGTAAAGCTTCAATATCCAAAGGACGATCTACAGGTAATGCAAAAAACTCCGTTGCACTCATTTTAGCCTGGTGCTGTTTTAAAAATGGATAACAACTGCCGTATCCTTCGCCAGCGATATGCTGAAAATAATGGACGTTTAAATGCGACTTCATACGCTCCTACCTATTGTTGTGTTCTGCGATAGGTTTGCAAAAATAAAGCCAACATTATGTGCAGATTAACGTTTCTATACATTTCGGCATTTATATAGCCTAATTTGCGCGTTTCTCTTAAGCTAAGACTAATTTTGATACGACTTAGGGCAGAACCTTGAAAAAAAATCCGCAAACAGAACTGATTCATGCACCGCGCAAAGCCCCTCAATACATATCTACAGTTCAACCTCCCCTGTTTCGTGCATCGACCATTATTTTTGAAGATACCCATGCACTGTTTAATCGCCATTGGACAGATGACTATGACTATAGTTATGGCACCCACGGTACACCGACCACTTTCACTTTAGCTGACAACATCGCCCAGATTGAAGGAGGTGATTATTGTCTGCTTGCGCCAAGTGGGTTGTCTGCCATTAATTTAGTCAATTCTTGTTTTTTAGCACACGGAGATGAAGTCTGGGTTGCAGACAATATCTATGGGCCAAACATGGAACATTTGCGTAATCTAGAAACACGTTATGGCATTTCAGTTAAGGTTTACAATTCTATAGATGTGGATAGTTTCCAGCCTACCAATAAAGCCAAACTGATTTGGCTAGAGGCAGCCGGTTCTGTGACTTTAGAATTTCCAGATTTGGTAAATTTGGTCAAAAAAGCTCAAGCACACAATATCCTGACGGCACTGGACAATACTTGGGGTGCCGGCCTTGCTTTTAATGCCTTTGATTTTTCTGATCAGCATTTAAGTGTTGATCTGACGGTACATGCGCTGACGAAATATCCAAGCGGTGGCGGAGATGTTTTGATGGGTTCGGTGGTGACAGTTGATAAAAACCTACATCACCAACTGTTTCGTATGCATGCCATTCAAGGTATCTCTATTTCAGGGGATGATGCTGCACAAGTTCAACGCAGTTTAGCTTCCATGCGAGTTCGTTATGAACATCAGTCCCAAAGCACTTTAAAGCTGCTGGGCTGGTTGAAACGACAAAAAGAATTTGTTCAGGTGCTGCATCCTGCCGATGAATCCTCTGCCGGACATCACTACTGGAAAGAAATCTGTCATACGGGCCAAAGTGCCGGCTTGGTGAGTGTAATTTTCAAACCTGACTATACGCTCTCAGATATCCGCAAATTCTGTGATGCTTTACAACTGTTCAAGCTGGGTTTTAGCTGGGGCGGCCCTGTCAGCTTGGTCATGCTGTATAACTTAAAAGATATGCGTGTACTTGAACATACACATTTACAACAAGGATTGCTGGTTCGTTTTTGTATAGGACTGGAACATCCAGATGATTTAATTCAAGATATAGAAAACGCGTTAAAACAATTAAATACACCACAACTCGAATAACACCAAACATAAGAAAATAAAATAGGAACAGACATGAGTACACCTATCGTTATTGCCAAGAAAACCTCGAATACGCAGCAAGAGATTGTTTTACATTCACAGTTTGCCAACCGTCACGGCTTAATCGCGGGTGCAACCGGAACGGGTAAAACGGTGACGTTAAAAGTTCTTGCAGAAAACTTTTCCCGAATTGGTGTACCCGTGTTTTTAGCCGATGCCAAAGGCGATGTTTCAAGCCTGGCCAAAGCGGGTTCAAGTAATGCTAAATTCGATGAACGTCTTAAAGTCTTAAATATTGAATCTATCCCCTTTGCTGCATCACCCGTAGTGTTTTGGGATTTATTTGGCCAACTAGGTCATCCGATTCGAACCACCGTTTCGGAAATAGGACCGTTACTCTTAGCACAAATGCTCAATCTGAATGACACACAACAAGGGGTACTTTCGGCAGTTTTCCGGATTGCAGATGATCAGGGCTTACTGCTGATTGATTTTAAGGATTTAAAATCTATTATTACTTATGTGTCTGAACATGCCACGGAATTTCAGGCTGAATACGGCAACCTTTCTCCTGCCAGTCTGGGTGCCATTCAACGTAATTTATTGGCGCTTGCAGACCAAGGTGGCGATCAGTTTTTTGGCGAACCGAGTTTAAACATTCTGGATTTTATTCAGACGGATAGCCAAGGGCGGGGTTACATCAACCTGTTGGCAGCTGACAAATTGATGAACACTCCCAAACTGTATGCCACTTTCCTGCTCTGGATGTTATCGGAACTGTTTGAACAATTGCCTGAAGTAGGCGATATGGATAAACCCAAACTGGTGTTCTTCTTTGATGAAGCACATTTATTGTTTGATAATGCCAGCACAGCGCTACAGGAAAAAATTGAACAGATGGTGCGTTTAATTCGCTCCAAAGGGGTCGGCATTTACTTTGTAACACAAAATCCACTCGACCTGCCTGAAAGCGTTTTAGGACAACTGGGTAATCGCATCCAGCATGCCTTACGTGCATTTACCCCAAAAGATCAAAAAGCGGTAAAAACGGCAGCAGATACCTTCCGCGCCAATTCTGAATTTAAAGTCGATCAAGCCATTACCGAACTGGGTGTCGGTGAAGCCTTAATTAGCTGCCTGGATGAGCAAGGCACTCCACAGATTGTTGAACGTGGCTGGGTAATGCCGCCCTACTCTTCATTTAGCCCGATTAGCTTAGATGAACGCAAAATACTGATGAATCAAAGCATTGTTGCAGGAATTTATGAGCAGCATGTGGACCGCGAAAGTGCGTATGAAATATTGCAGCAAAAAGTGGCACAGCGTCAGCAACAGACAGTGGCAGAGGAAACAGCGAAACAGCAAGCTAAACAACAAGAAGCCCTTATCAAACAACAAGCCAAGGATCAGGAAACTTTTGCCAAACAGCAAGCACGCGAACAAGAACGTATTGTACGTGAACAACAGAAAGAGGCTGAACGCGCCTCAAAGCAACGTGAAAAAATCACTCAAGATATTGTCGGAACATTTGCCAAAAGTACGGCACGCAGTTTAGGGGGAAGTACAGGACAGAAAATTGTCCGTGGTTTGCTCGGTTCTCTTTTCGGCAGAAAATAACTTTCTTCTTCCTAGCAGGATTTTCAAAATTATGGAATATTCAAATATTCCATAATTTTTTTATGGTTTTTTAAAAAGAAGTATTTACAATAATTTTTATAAGATGTATTTTAAATACATCTTATAACCCTAACAGATGTTCTAGCCATGACTCCACAACATATCGAACTTGTTAAATCCACTGTCCCTGTCCTTCGTGAAAATGGTGTTGCACTGACCAGCTATTTTTATAAACGCATGCTGAACAACAATCCAGAATTAAAAAACATCTTTAACTTAGATCATCAAGCTAGCGGCCGTCAGCCACGCGCCTTGGCTGCTGCTGTATTGGCTTATGCAGAACATATTGAAAACCCGAGTGTATTGGCTAAAGCAATTGAGCACATTACCACTAAGCATGTCAGCCTGGATATCCAGCCTGATCACTATGCCATTGTTGGTGACAACCTGTTGCATTCAATTAGCGAGGTTTTAAATGTACCTTTTGAATCTGACCTGATTGCTGCCTGGAAAGAGGCTTATCTGCAATTGGCAGGCATCTTAGCCGGTGTAGAAAAACAGAAATATGAAGGTTTGGCTGCACAAAATGGCGGTTGGGCTGGATGGCGTACTTTTGAAATCGCTGCAGTTGAAGCAACTGACACAGGTAAACGTTTTACTTTAAAAGCACAAGATGGTCAGCTGGTTGCTGCTGCTGAAGCAGGTAGCTATATTTCAGTTAAGGTTCAAGTTCCTGGACATGATATTCAACAGCCACAACAATTTACTTTTGCTGAAGCTCAATCTGCAGATCAGTTTACTTTTGAGGTAAAACCTGAAGAAAATCATACAGAATATTCTGTGGCTAACATCTTGCTTGAAAACTACAAAGCTGGTGATGTGGTTCAGGTTTCTGTACCAGTTAAAGGCTAAATGCATCATCAGTCATTAATTGCTTGTTATTGAAAGTTCCCTTCTGGGAACTTTCAAGTTAGGCTATCCACCTTCCCACGTTCTAAAGACCCTATGCAACTCAATAAATTTACTGATTATGCCTTGCGTCTATTGATGTATATCTCTAGACCCAGAGATACCCCGTATACCATTGCAGAAATTGCACAGGATTTGCATGTCTCTCAAAATCATCTGGTCAAAATTGTCCATTTCATGGGAAAACAGGATTGGATCGTTACCGCACGCGGCAAAGGCGGTGGGATTCGCTTGAATGCAGAAACTTTAAATTTAAATCTGGGCCAAATTGTGCGTATCCTGCAAGGCGATAACCAGATTGTGGAATGCAACACTCCGCCCTGCGTAATGCGCAGCAACTGCGGACTTAAAGGCATTTTAGATCAAGCACTTGAGCAGTTCTACCGGTCGCTAGATCACTATCGTTTAGGCGATGTGCTGGATACCGGCAGTTCCGCTAAATCCGCATCTCCCCCCCCGATTGCACTGCTTAATCTTTAAATCGTCCGCCGAAGTTGTACTGCTTTCAAAATGCAAAGGTCGCTTGCCTAGACGACTTCCTTTATAATGTTTCTTTGTAGATCATTTATTGAAGTTGAGTTATGCACCACAGCAGAGGAAAATCCAAAAACAGTAAGACAGCGAATGCGCCTAAGCAAAAGATCAGCTATGAGAAAAAAGTTGATTCTGCCATTACTGAATATTCCGTGCGTTCACTCAACTGGTTACGCCAAGCCGAATTCTTGATGAGTGCGCCTAAGCTCAACCTGTGTGTAGAAGACACAGGTTATGAAATTGCTTTTGCCGGTCGTTCAAATGCCGGTAAATCCAGTGCCATCAATGCTTTAACTAATCAAAAACAATTGGCGCGTGCATCGAAAAAGCCGGGTCGTACCCAGATGATCAACTTCTTCAGTTTGGGTAATCCGGATCAGCGTCTGGTCGATTTGCCCGGTTATGGTTATGCCGCCGTACCTGAAGCTATGAAAATTGTTTGGCAAAAAGAACTGGAAAATTATCTGATTCATCGGCAAAGCCTGCAAGGTTTGGTGCTGCTCATGGATATCCGCCATCCGTTGCAACACTTTGACGTAATGATGCTGGAATGGGCATATTCACGTCATTTATTCGTCCATGTCCTGTTAACCAAATCAGATAAACTTAACCGTGGTCCTGCCTCTAAAGTGCTGCAAGAAGTGCAACAGCAATTGAAAAAAATGAAACTGGACTTCTCCATTCAATTGTTCTCATCCATGAACAAACAAGGTTTGGAAGAACTTGCCAGTGTCATGGGTGGCCGTCTGAATTTCACCTTGGAACAAGCGACCAAATTCGATTTAGATAGTATTCCTGAAGCGGATGCCGATGATCTGGATGAACCGGTAGAATCGATGTATGCAGATGATGAAGCAGAGATTGAAATTGCCGAAGATGCTACCGATGAAAGTAGACAAGCTGACTAATATCGGTTGTCTGACAAAAATTATCATCTTTTGATATTTGAATGCCCTCTATTGCTAAGCACAATGGAGGGCATTTTTTTATACTGCTCCTAAGTGGATGTGATCATGATCACAGACAAAATAAGAACAACATGATGAAGCTTTTATGGTGATTGAAAAAGTCTAAAATTGGATCTTTAATTGATTACCAAATCAAGCCGCGTAAAGTCAAATTTGAATGGTAACCGACACCTCTCGACTGGATTCCAAATCAACCCTTTGTCAGTTATTTCGTCAATGAAATTAATATGATTTTACCTGCCGGTGAATTCTGGTTCCGCTGTCTGTATAACCTAAAGTCTTGCCGCAAATTAGCGATAAAAAACTCAAACAGGATGTTAAAGCTTTTATCCGTCAGGAAGCCAGGCAGGCACATGCCTCAGCGAATAAAGAATATCTCTCGGTACGCAGCATTAATGTAGAGCGCAAGTATTTAATGCCCTAGTACGATCCTGTGCATGAAGCCAAAACTGAAGATGCGCTTGCCTATTTAGATCACTCACCTGCTGCAAAACGCGCAGCACTGAAAGTCGCTTAAGGCAATCACAAAAATACCGGACCGTAGGGCTTTATGCCCTATTTTTATTTGCACTACAATCAATCCAGATAATAAAAATGCTGCGGATAAAAGATGAAGCCCTCTATTTTTGTTATCACTTTTGCCGTCAAGGATTTGGAGCAGTCACTGAAGTTTTATTGTCAAGGTTTAGCTTACATAACGAAGGTATTTCTGGGTCAACACTATGACTCGGGTGCAGTCGCTTTTATACACCTGCAATCAGATTTAAAACTCGCCTTATAGCCGCAACAGAGTATTCAGCATGCTACCCCTCTGGAACTAAGTGCAATCTGTCCGATCCAAATGACCCTTGGATATAAGGTCTTTAGTCCATGAGAAGTCGATCAAGTCATGGCGCAAGCAGCTTGTGCAGGTGTTCAAATTATTAAACCTGCACAAGCCAACTTTCCCGGTGGAGATGCAGGTGATTTTCAAGATCCCAATGAACATGTTGGGAAGTAGCATGGAATCCAGACTGGGGAAATGATCAAGTTGGAATTTCATCATCACGGGTGTGACGGTCAACCACCACACTAATCATCATATCGCCTTGCACGTTAACCACAGTACGTACGGTATCCAGTAAACGGTCAATCGGCAATAAAATGGCAATGGCTTCCGCCGGCAGACCGACTGACTGCAATACCATAATCATGGTCACCATGCCTGCACTTGGAATACCCGGTGCACCTAAGGAGGCAATCATGGCGGTCAAACAAACAATAAGCTGTTGTCCAATACTTAAATCCAGCCCCATCAGGTTAGCAATAAATAAAGCCGCAGCAGCTTCATAAAGTGCTGTGCCATCCATATTCAGCTGTGTTCCCAAGGGAATGACGAAACCGGCCGTTGCCGGACGTACCCCCAAGTTCTCTTGAGCACACTTCATGGAAAGTGGCAGAGTGGCCGAACTGGAACTGGTGGCAAAAGCAGTAATCAAGGCTGTGCGTGTGCCTTTAAAAAAAGTGATCGGATCCATCTTGCCAAAAATCCACAGTAGTAGCGGTAAAACCACGGCACCGTGAAAAATAGTGGTTCCGGTCACCACAGCAGCAAATTCCATCAGACGGTTCAGTACAGAAATATCTTCGGTTGAAATGAGTTTTGCCAGCAGAGCAAAAATACCGATCGGTGCCAGTCGCATCACCCAGATGATCATGAACATCATTATGTCGAAAAACTGCTGACTGACTTGACGTACGGTTTTGAAACGCTCGCCACCATGCACCAAAGCTACACCAATAAATAAAGCAAACAGCACCACAGCCAGAACATTACCTTCAGAAAAAGCTTTAAAAGGATTGATGAGGGTATTTTGAATAAAATTGGTGAAAAATGACGTTGCCGTTAAAGTGTCTGGGGTTTGATGGCTATTCATTGCATCCTGAAACAGGGCAATGTCTACGCCCTTTCCAACATCAAACAGATGCGCACAACTGATCCCGAGAATTAAAGCCAAAGTGGTGGTCGTGACGCAGCAGGCCAAGGTGATTTTCCAGACTTTGCCTAATTGCCCACCCGCTTGTAAATTGGAGACGCCCACTACAATTGAACTAAAAATAAGGGGAATTAACAGCATCTTCAATAAGCCAATAAAAATACTGCTGGCAATTCCCAAACCATACAAACTGGCATCAAAAAATGCAGTGTCGGGATAAAGATTCAGAATAAGACCGAAAGCCACGCCTAAAATTGCAGCAATCAAAATTTGGGTATTTAAGCTCATCTCTACATGCTTTTATTGTTAAGTCTTGCAGGCACTATGCCATGCCTTATTTTTAGAATCGAGAAACTTTTTGTCACACGTTCAGCATAAATATGCAAAAGCAGAATTTAGACTTTATCTGGATCTGCAACGACTTGCCGAATAAAGGACATAAAATCTGCTTTTGAATCAGGACTCCTCTACCAATAATTAAAAGAGTACCCATATGAAAAAAATAATTCTTCTCGCCGCGCTCATTTTCAGTATAGGAAACAGCTTGTGCTCATTCCAGTCATGGCTGTCATAAAGATGTGTGGAAGATATTCCGCACTGCCACTAAAATAACATCATAAAAAAATATGATTGGTTATTGAGTTTCAATTTCGCGGATACGAATTAGGCCTTCTTGAGTGGTACTGCACACCAGCTCACCGTTTTGCCACATGCGACCGAAATTCAGGCCACGCGAACTCGCACTTACCGTAGCATCCATGTCGTATAGCATCCATTCATCGACACGGAATGGCTTATGGAAATACATGGCATGGTCAATACTGGCACATTGTAAACTTGGCGATAAATAACTTAAACCGTGCGGACGTAGCGCTGTGGTCATTAAAGTATAGTCTGAATAAAATGCAGCAATGGCCTGATGTAAAGAAAGCTCGTCAATTTCTGGCGCGATTTTATCATGCGTGCGTAAATAGTGCGCATAAGATGGCGCTTCAGGTTGGGGTTGAAATGGATTGCTTGGATCAATCGGACGGATATCAATGTGACGATCGCGCATGAAGCTGGCACGCACATTTTCCGGCACAAATTCCACAAACATTTTTTTCAGTTCAGCTTCTGATTTGACCTGTTCTGGCGCCGGATATTCAGGTTCACTGATCTGGTAATTTAACCCCTCTTCTGGATAAGCAAAAGAAATCATCGCGGTAAAAATGGTACGACCATGTTGAATGGCATTAACCTGGCGACTGACAAAGCTTTTCCCATCCCGCAAACGGTCAACTTGATACAGAATAGGTGCATTGATATCACCGCCATACAAGAAATAGGCATGTAATGAATGTGCAGGACGATCGGTGGTATACGAAGCGGCACGTAATGCCTGCCCTAGCACCTGACCACCGAAGACACGTTTTCCCACCAAGTTGCGGCTAATGCCTCGGTAGATATTTTCTTCAATTTTTTCAAGGCTAAGTAATTCAACCAGTTCTTGGGTTAACGCATTCATAAACGACCTATTTTGCTGGGGATACCTGAAATGTAGGCGAAAAATTTAAATCAATCAGATAAACTATTGCAGCTATTTTGCCATAAATCCAGACCAAAACCCTAGATTAAGACTGACTGGTCTGTCAGATTATTTTTGCTTCAAAATGGCTAAAAATACGATTTTTAACGATAAAATTTAACACTCGATATGCATTTTGTCAGAAAATGACATACTGTTTTAAATTACAATGAAGCATAACAATTTCCCCCTCAGAAAATCTGTGGTTTCGGTCATTTAAGTAGGAGTGTATATGTCCAAGAGTGGCTTTGGTCAAATGTATCGTCAGCTTTCAAGTAAGCTGCTTGACCTCGTGGTAACCCCACATGTTCTTGGTGAGGTTCCTACTGAACCGACAACTACAGAAGTAAATGCGATAACAGAGCAACCGGTTACGCAGAAAATCATCTGTTATGTGCTACAAAATTACTCGCGCAGCAATGCACTGATTGTCGATGGTGAAACACGACGGCTCAAACTTCCTGCTGCCTTAGACCCCTTAATGGTCGGGAATCATAAAGAAAAAGCATCGGTGCTGTTCTTGCAGCATCACAATGAAAACAATTTACTCAATCCACCGCCCCATGCTTTTCCGCCCCGTTTACTCCGCTTAATTGATCTTTTAGAACATCATCCTGAAGTGGATATTGAACTGATTCCAGTGACTGTACTGTGGGGACGTTCGCCAGATAAAGAAGATTCCTGGTTCAAGCTTCTGTTTACCGATACCTGGGCCACTCCAGGTACAATCAAGCAATTGGTCAATATTGGCTTGCATGGTCGTCAGTCTTATCTGGAATTCCATCAGGGACAATCCTTGCGTGGGCTAATCGACTTTGCCCAAAAGACCCATCCCAACTTGTCGCCTGCGACCTATATTCTCAATACGCTGAATAACTATTTAGACGGTCAGCGTGAAGTTGTGCTCGGGCCTGACCTGTCAGACCGTCGTAATGTGATGCATTCACTGATCAAATCGACGGATGTACAAGAAGCCATTCGCCGTGAAAGTATCCGCAGTAAAGTCAGCATGATTGAATCTGAACGTCGTGCAATTGCTTATTTAAACGAAATTGTCTCTGATTATTCACATTCTGCAGTGCATTTTGCCGATATGGCGCTGACCCGTTTATGGACGCAGCTGTATGACGGCGTAGAAGTCCATAACTTTAGTACCGTGCGTGAACTTGCCAAAGACTACGAAATTATCTATACCCCGTGTCACCGCAGTCACATTGACTATTTATTGCTGTCTTATGTGATTTACAAGCGCGGCATGATGGTGCCGTACATCGCTGCGGGTGATAACCTGAATATGCCGTTTGTAGGTCAATTACTCCGGGGTGGCGGTGCATTCTTTATTCGCCGCACCTTCCGTGGCAATGGCTTATATACCACGGTATTCAAAGAATACCTGTTCAGCATTTTGTCACGTAATACGCCACTGGAATATTTTATTGAAGGTGGCCGCTCACGTACAGGGCGTTTGTTGCCAGCCAAAACCGGTATGCTCGCAATGACAGTCCATAGTCATTTACGTGGTCGATCAAAACCAATCGTGTTTTTGCCGACTTATATTGGTTATGAACGCCTGATGGAAGGTTCAACCTATGTCGGTGAAATGCAAGGCAAGCCGAAAGAATCTGAATCGATTATTGGTATTTTAAAAACCTTGCGTAAAATCGAGCGCATTTTCGGTAAAGTCCATGTCAACTTTGGTGAACCGGTATTTTTAGATGACATGCTGAAAAAACACGGTGCAGATCAGATCAAGATTGAAAAGAATGATGATCCCCTTCCGCAAGAAGTGTCGGATGCAGTCAGCAGTTCAGCGCATGCGATTTTAGAAAATATTAACCGTGCCGTAGTAATTAACCCGGTTTCACTGCTTTCTCTGATTCTACTGGCAACACCAAAACATACTTTGGATGAAGAGATCTGCATTAAACAACTCGATGCATATCGCAAGCTGGTCGCTGCCTTGCCTTATGACGAACGTACACAAGTTACACCGCTTTCAGGCAAAGAAATTATTGCCTACGGTTTAAAACTGAAACTGATTAAACGCATCAAACATGTGTTGGGCGATATTATTGCGATTGAAGACAATCAAGCGGTTTTACTGACTTACTTCCGCAATAACATTCTGCATGCCTTTGTATTGCCGTCTTTAATTGCTGCTTTGGTTGAGCATAACGGTTTAATTCGCCGTGGTGATTTGATTAATGTGATTCGTACGCTCTATCCCTTCTTAAAAGCAGAATTGTTCTTAAAATGGCAAGATGATGAGTTGAAAGATCAAATCTGTGCCTATGTCGAAGCCTTAATTCAAGCCAAACTGATTTTTGAAGATATTGAAGGTAATCTGGTTTCGCCTGCACCTAATTCAGAAGACCATAACCAGCTGGTGGTTTTGGCTGCCCCTGTGATGCAAAGTCTTGAGCGTTATTACATGACTCTGGCTCTGATCACGCAGCGTGGTTCAGGCAACATTTCAACCCGTCAGGTTGAAGAGCTCAGTCATTTGGTCGGTCAACGTCTATCGGTGTTGTATGAGTTCAACTCACCTGAATTCTTTGATAAAGCCCTGTTCCAAAGCTTTATTAAAGTACTGACCCAACAGGGCTATATCCGTAACAATGAAGACAACGCCATTGTGTTTGATGAGAACTTCAAAAATGTTGCGCAGTACGCCAACCTGGTTCTGGATGACGTGACTTTGCAAATGCTGCAGCACATTACCACCTTTAGCGATGAAGAGTTAAAAGAAGCATTGGATGCAGTTGCGGCTCAACAAGCGAAGCGTCGTTTAAAACGTAAAAAGAAGTAGCGCCTTAATAGTTCCCTCTCCTTCAAGGAGAGGAGAACCCTGAGAATATATTCTAAGTTCGCAAGGGAGAGGTTAATTATAACAACCTCATCCCAACCTTCTCCCAGAGGGAGAAGGAGCGTCATTTATTTCCTAGCATCTGCAAATAATCCCCAAAACAGTCTGCATGTTCCAGCTCAAATCCTGTTTTAGCCATCCGCGTTGCATACATTCTTTTTCCTGACAGCTCTTCAGTTTCTAAAACCAGTTTAGGTAAATTCAGCTGCCGTTGAAACCATTGAATCACTTCATGTAAAGCAATCGGTTGGTTATTGCTGACTATATAGCAATGATCTGGATGTTCCACGTGAATCAATTGCGCCAGAAATCGGGCTAAATCATCAATATGAATACGGTTGCTATAGTGAACTTTGGCATAACTTTGAGTGATTTCAGCCAGCTTGATCATGCGGGCAACGGATGTACCATAAATGCCGGTGGGACGAATGATGATGCATTGATTGGGACAAGCCTGCTGATACAGCTGCTCCATCTTTAAGAGTAATTGGCCTTGTTCATCTATTGGCTGAATGAATGAATCATCATCAACCCGCTCGCCTTTATTTTCACCATACACACGGGTAGATGACACCACGACAATCTTTTGAACTGGATGAGGGTTTAATGCGGCGACAATGGGGGCAATAGAGTCGATATAGGTTCGCTGATACCCGTCAATCGTGCTTTGTGAAGGTGACAGCAGAACATAAACCCAATCAATAGCGGAAATATTGGCTAAATCCAGGTGATGAACATCCTGAATCAGATGCGTCGCAAATTGATCCGTTTTCGGACTTTGGCTAATTGTGGTAATTTGGTGGCCTTGCTCAAATAACTGTTTGGCAACGCGCTGAGATGTTTTACCATAACCAATAAATAATATATGCATTAAACACCTGATTACATAACCGAAGTTGAGGGTAAATGGCCGCTGTCCATCAATTGCAAGGGGTAGGAAATGCCTCTGCTGCTTTACTGGAAAAACTGAATATTTTCAGCACAGATGATTTACTTTTTCATCTGCCACGTGATTATGAAGATCGTAGCACGATCATCGCCATGAACCAATTGATCGTGGGGCGCAGCTATTTGCTAGAAGGCGTGGTCAAAGGTGTAGATTTTCCACCCGGTAAGCGCAAATCTATGGCGGTGCTGCTAGAAGATGATTTCGGCAAAGTCACCTTGCGTTTTTACCATGTCTATAAAGCCCTGACCGATCGTGCCAAACCCGGCAATCAACTGCGCATCTTTGGTGAAGTTCGTGTCGGTGCACGCGGTTTAGAGCTTTATCATCCAGAAATTCAGCTGATCACCGAACATACCCCCTTACCCAAAACTGAACTGACCGCGATTTATCCGGCTACTGACGGTTTAACTCAAGCCAAAATCCGTGACTATGTCAAACAGGCCCTGAAACAGCATAGTGATGACCTGCCTGAATTATTGCCGGAAAAATTTACCAATGGTTATGCGCTGAAACAAGCACTGGAATATATTCATGAACCGCCATTAAATGCCAATATGTTGCAACTGGCACAAGGCTCACATCCTGCCCAGCAGCGTTTAATTTTTGAAGAACTGGTCGCCCATCAGATTAGTCTGCTTTCACGCCGGGCGTATATTCAGCAAATTGAAGCACCGTCTTTTTCACCAAGTAAAAACTTTGCCAAACAGTTATTGGGCAGCTTGCCTTTTAGTCTGACCGGTGCACAAAAACGTGTCTCCAAAGAAATTGTGCAGGACTTAAAACAAAACAAACCGATGCTGCGTTTAGTTCAGGGTGATGTCGGTGCAGGTAAAACTTTGGTGGCTGGTGTTGCAGCCTGTCATGCATTGGAAGAAGGTTGGCAAGTAGCGCTAATGGCACCGACTGAAATCTTAGCAGAGCAACATTATTTAAATTTTAAAAAATGGTTTGAACCCCTTGGCTTAACTGTGTCATGGCTTTCCGGGAAACAAAAAGGTAAAGCTCGCGCAGCAGCAGAACAAGGCATCAAAGAAGGTTCTGCCAATTTAGTCGTCGGTACCCATGCCCTGTTTCAGGAAAATGTCGGTTTCGCCAAACTCGGTTTGGTAATTATTGATGAACAGCATCGCTTTGGAGTCGATCAACGGCTGGCCTTACGTAATAAAGGGGCCAACAATATGACACCGCATCAACTGGTGATGACGGCCACCCCGATTCCACGCACACTGGCAATGTCTGCTTACGGCGATTTGGATACCTCGGTGATTGATGAACTTCCCCCGGGTCGTACCCCAATTCAAACCGTCACCATTCCTTTAGACCGCCGTGAAGAAGTGTTAAATCGGGTTACCACTAACTGTGCTGAAGGCAAACAGGCTTATTGGGTGTGTACCTTGGTGGAACAATCGGAAACCTTGGATGCTCAAGCGGCTGAAGCCACTTATCAGGAAATTAAAGAGCGCTTTCCACACATCAATATTGGTCTGGTGCATGGCAAAATGAAAGCCGATGAAAAACAGTCGGTGATGCAACAATTTAAAGATAATCAGCTGCAACTATTGATTGCCACCACAGTCATTGAAGTCGGGGTCGATGTGCCGAATGCCTCGATTATGGTGATTGAAAATGCTGAACGATTAGGTCTTTCTCAGCTACATCAATTACGTGGACGGGTTGGCCGTGGTGCCACAGCCAGTTTCTGTGCCCTGCTGTATAAAAGCCCGTTATCACAAAATGGACAGGAACGCTTACGTATTTTGCGGGAAAGTAATGATGGTTTTGTGATTGCAGAAAAAGATCTGGAAATTCGCGGTCCGGGTGAGCTACTTGGCACCAAGCAAACCGGTGACATGGGTTTTCGGGTTGCCAAGCTTGAACGAGACGATCATCTGCTGAGTCAAGCGCATTATGTTGCACAGCAAATTCTCAAAGATTATCCGGAAAATGCCAAAGCTTTACTCAAACGCTGGTTGCCTGAAGCACCACGCTATGCATATGTGTAGAGAATCTACTTTAAAACAATAGATTCAATAAGGAATATAAAAATAAAAGATTTACTCAGATAGTTATGATCAAGTCGACAGCATGGATGCTGTCCTGACCAGAGTCGCTATACGCTTTGCAGATTTTAAAATGAGTGATTAAATCCATTTAAAAACTCTTGAGCCTTCATCCACGTTGTGTAAAATTAACGCTAAATAAAAAGAAGAATCAAACCATGCTGCAATTCATTAATCCATTATTCCGCAAAATAATCCAAGGCATTGCATCTTGCACACTATGTGGAATTGACCGGAACCACCAACATTCACTCTGTAAAGATTGCTGGCAACAATTGCCGTGGTCTAAAAGTACGGTTCAGCGACAGGAAATGAATATTCAAGTGGCTTGTCATTATGACTATCCGATTGATCGCATCATTCAAAAATTTAAATATGAACAACACCTACATTTTCAAAACCTGCTTGCCGGCACATTAATCGAACTTCACCTACCCAAAATTCAGGCTATTGTCCCGATGCCGATATCAACACAACGACTGCTGGAACGCGGCTACAATCAGTCTCTGGTGCTGGCTAAAATTATGGCCAAACAAATCAATGTTCCGGTCTGGCAACCTGTCAGCCGTTTACAGCAGTATTCACAAAAAGGTTTAAGCCGGCTAGAACGTCTTGATAATATTGAACAACAGTTTCAGATCAACTCCACATCAAAACTTCGTTACCGCCGTGTGCTTATTTTAGATGACGTGGTGACCACAGGCAGCTCTATCCATGCATTAAAACAAAAGCTTGAACAACTGGGTTGTCATAAAATTTATGCAGCGTGTATCGCAAGTGCCGAAACTTAAAGATTGCTTCCTTTTTTAAAAGACAAGTAAAAAGGTAAACCTTGCTTTAGTCCCTATCTAAGAAATCGCACTTTCTGTTAAAAACTGCTGCACCCACGGCATCACAATTTCTGTGGTTAAAGGCGCAAGTTTAGTTTGCTGATCCTCTACATCAACCCACTTCATCTCTGCAATTTCTGCATCAATTTTCGGCGCATCCTCCAAAGTCACTCTATAGACATAACTTACCAATAAATGATCAGGTTCATTGGCAGTGGCCGTTTCAAAACGCCCGACAAATTGCTCAATCGATGCCTGACAACCGATTTCTTCCTGAATTTCACGCAACATGGTGTGTTCAGGAAGTTCATTCGGTTCAAGCTTGCCACCTACCTGCATAAAACACGAGGTATTCTGTTTACGTACCACTAAAAGCTGGTGCTGATCATTTAAAATAATGGCGGCTGCCACGGTAATCACTTTCATCTTTATTTCACCAATTCTTGCTGATCGACCATACCCCATTTCGGTTGCGGGGCCTGAAAAGCATCAAATTGCAGTAAAATATCTTCGATAGAATCTGAAGCAATAATACTGTCGGTAAAGCGTGAATGAGTAAAACCTTTTACCGTGGTCAACTGGATAAATTTCAGCAAATCATCATAAAAACCCTCTACATTTAAAAATGCACATGGCTTTAAATGAATGCCTAACTGCGCCCAAGTCCATTGCTCAAAGATTTCTTCCAGCGTTCCTGCACCACCCGGTAAAGCTATAAATGCATCGGACAATTCCGACATCTTGGTTTTACGTTCATGCATATTGGTAACCACATGCAACTCGGTTAAATGTGGATGTGCAAGCTCCCTGTCAACCAATGCATTTGGAATCACACCGATGACTTTACCGCCCGCCTGTAAAGCACTATCGGCAACAATACCCATCAAGCCTGAACGACCACCGCCATACACCAGTGTTTTGCCTTGCTTGGCAATTGTTTGACCTACTTTCTGTGCAGTGTCTAAAAAAATAGTATCTGTCCCCACTGCTGAACCACAAAAAATTGCGATTGAATTCGTCATTTTTTCACCATGTTTTGAAGATGCTATACTAATAAGTTAAATTTTCAGGAGATTTTTAATAAAAAAGTGATTCAAGCAGTGTTTTTATTCAATTCCTTGTCTAAAATACACCCATTGATTAACCTATACTGCGCAGGGAAAAGACAGCATGCTTGAAGCCTTTTACGCCACAGAGCGCGGTAGTTTGGAAGATGCCACCATTAATGGGGGCTTTGATCTTCACCCAGATTTGGTGTGGATTGATTTAATTGCACCCTCACAAGAAGAACAACAGTGGGTCTTGGATGCCTATGACCAGAATCTCCCCACGCTAAAATCATTAGAAGACATTTCCTCATCAGCACGATTTTACCGTGATGATGACGGTATTTTACATATCAGCACCTACTTTTTAACGAAAAATAAAAACTTTCAGGTCGATGGGGAAACAGATGACGATTCAAGTATTTTAGCCACCGTACAAACCGTTGCATTTATTCTGCATAAACAGCACCTGTTTACCTTGCGTGGTGAAAAACTGGTTGCATTCCGTGCCTTTCGTGCCCGTGCACGTCGTAATGATTATGAAATTGACTATAAAGATCCCACCTGGGTATTACTGGGTCTGCTTGAAGCCAAACTGGATGAGCTTGCGGATATCCTGGAAGATGTTCACAAAGACCTGGAAAAATATTCCACCGAAGTATTGAATAACCGCCATCGTGAACAAATACTCGATTTGGATGACATGATTACCCGCTTGGCCCAATTAGAAGACATGCTTGGAAAAGCACAATTATGTTTAATCGATTTACGCCGTGTGCTGACGTTCTTGTCCCGCCCACGTGCTTTGGGCAGCCATATTTACGATGCCGATATTCGAGAACTGAGTGAAGACGTGCGCTCCCTTGTGGAACATGATGCATTCTTATTCCAAAAAGTACGATTCTTACTCGATACCACCTCCGGATTCATTAACACTGAACAGAACGATACGATTCGTCGATTCTCGATTTTGCCCAGTATGCTCGCGCCTCCCATGCTGATTGCGAGTATTTATGGCATGAATACCGATGTACTGCCTTTTGCCAAAGGAACAAGCAGCTTCATTATGGTCGGTATTATTTTGCTCGCTTTCTTCATTGGTCCATTGATTTATTTCCGCTGGAAAAAATGGATTTAAGCGAGCTTTAAAGCACTGCTTTTAGAGCGAAGCACAAGAACTGCTGATAAATACCTATTTACAGACAATAAAAAAGCACCTTACGGTGCTTTTTTATCTCTCAGTATTCAGGCAATCAATTGCAGGTCATTTTGTAAATGACAGGCTTGAATAATTTTCAGCATTTTTTCAGGTACAGCTTTAAACTGGATGCCTTGTGCTTTCGGAGTCTGGCGCAACCAGCGCACCAATACTGCCAAAGCCAAGGTACTACCCTGCTCTAACTGGGCCAAATTCACTACTACCGGAAACTGATTTTGAGATTGAATCAGTTTTAAACCCTGCTGATAATAGCTTTCAGCATTGAGATAATCTATTTTTCCAGAAACCTGTAATTCCTGATAAATGAATTCAATCACCGAACACCTACTCAATTATTTCTTATTAACAGCTACTTCTGCATCTGGCTGGAAGTTTGCAATCGCTTTATCCAAACTACCACCATTACGTTTTACGGTCGCAGCAAACTGATTGCGGAACTGCAAACCTAAATCAATGCCCGATACATTAATATTGCGGATTTTCCATTGATTGCCTTTATCCACCAATTGGAAAGATACAGGAATTTTTTCACCTTTGTTATTAAAGTCCATTGTCACCACAGGGTTTTTACTGTTGGTCTCTTTATATGGACGAAGGCTATAAGACTGATTTGAGAACTTAGCAAACGCGCTACCGTAGTTTTCAATTAAAGTTTCACGGAAGTTACGTTCAAACTGAGCACGCTGAGCAGCAGTACTATATTGATTGGTCGCATATGTCCCCATCACAATACGGGTAAATGCTTGTGAATCAATATAAGGGTCAAGATTTTGACGTACAATCGTTTTCACTGCAGCTGGATTATTTTGCAATTTAGCTTGATCCGCTTTCAAGCGTGAAATCAGACCATCTGCAACTTTTTTAACAAAAGTAGGTGGAGCTTCCGCCGGTACTGCAAATGCAGTAGTCGCCATCATTGTTGATAAAATACTAGCCGTAAGTACATGTTTAACTAAAGTATTCATTAAAACTTCCTCTCCAAATTATTCAACAAAGGATGCTTCTGCATCTGCCGATTCACCTGATATTTTTGCATCTGTCGCTTTTTCTGATGATTTACCCGCACCACCAGTAATAAACTTACTAATCAAATCTTCAAGGTCCATGGTGCCTTGTGTATTGGCAATACTTTCACCACGTTTCACGTAGTTCAAACCACCGCCTGGAACCACTTTCAAATATTTTTCACCCAATAAACCATTGGTTGCGACCATAATATAAGCATCTTCATCAATACTGGTGATGGAGCTCATGTTATCAACGAGTTGTTTTTCCATTTCTTTTTGTTGTGCAGGCGTTGCTTCAGTATATTCAGTGCTATAGCGCAGTTCGTCTAAAGCATTGGCTTTAACCGTTTTAAGCTGCTCTTTATTGAATGAAGTCAGCTTGCCATCGAGTTCAAAATGAACGGTGGCTAAACGTGAGACCGGATCAAGAGTAATATCGGTGACACGACCAATCGTTACCCCACTCATGGTGACTTTAGCACGCGGCTTTAAACCATTTACATTGTCAAATTGTGCAGTCATATCATAAGCATCACGTAAATTGGTGCCAGACAATCCACTCACTTTCATGGCCAAGAAAAATAACGCCACACCGAAGATAATGACAAAAATACCGACGGTCAGCTCACTTGTACGTGATTTCATTGAACCCCTCCAAACATGACCGCAGTCAACACGAAATCAAAACCTAATACACACAATGACGAATAAACCACTGTACGGGTTGTAGATGTTGCAATCCCTTCAGATGTCGGCTCACAGGCATAACCTTGATACACCGCAATCCAGGTACAAATCAGGGCAAAAACTATACTTTTGATAATACCATTGACCACATCATGTCCAAACTGAACGGAACTTTGCATACCGCTCCAATAAGAACCTTCATCAACACCTAAAAAATCGACCCCGACCATTTTACCACCCAAAATACCAATGGCTGCAAAAATCACGGTCAGCATGGGTAAACTGACAACACCTGCCCACAAACGTGGTGAAACAATACGTTTTAGCGGATCGACCCCAATCATTTCCATGCTGGAAAGTTGCTCTGTGGCTTTCATTAGGCCAATTTCAGCGGTCAGTGCCGAACCGGCGCGCCCCGCAAACAACAAGGCTGCAACGACTGGTGCAAGTTCACGTAATAACGTCAGCGACACCATCGTTCCAAGCATTGCTTCAGAACCGACATTCACCAAAATGGAATAGCCTTGCAAACCCAGCACCAAGCCAATAAACAGACCAGACACACCAATGATCAATAATGACATGACCCCAATACGGTGCATTTGATAGATAAACAGCGTTACGCCTAATCTGGTCGGCATGGAAAATAAAATTTGCAGCAACATCACCGTTGCCACACCAATACCACGTACACGTTCAATAACGCGTCTACCTAATAAGGCAATGGCATTCATGAACGTACCTCATCACTTAAATAAGCTTGATGGCTAAATTGATAATCGACCGGACCATCTATTGAACCGGTGAGAAATTGACGCACAAAAGGTGAAGCATGTTCTCTGAGTTCAGCAGGCGTGCCTTCCCCCTGAATCTTGCCCTCTGCCACCACATAAATATAGTCAGCAATCGACAACGTCTCTGCCACATCATGCGAGACAATAATGGTGGTTAAGTCCAGAGCTTCACGTAGCGAACGGATTAAACGGCTCAAAACCCCCATCACAATCGGATCTTGGCCCGCGAATGGCTCATCATACATAATCAGTTCTGGATCAAGCGCAATGGCACGTGCCAGTGCGACACGACGGTTCATCCCACCCGACAGCTCGGACGGCATCAGCTGTTCTGCACCGCGCAAACCCACAGACTCTAATTTTAATGCCACAATTTCAGCGATTAGGTGTTCAGGCAACCTGGTATGGGCCCGAAGTGGAAATGCCACATTTTCATAAGTGGTCATATCGGTAAATAGCGCCCCGCTTTGGAACAGCATTCCCATACGCGCCCGTGCAGCAAACAGGTCAGACCGCGACATTGTGGCAATATCTTTTCCATCGAGTAGAATTTGGCCTTGGTCTGGAACCAGCTGCCCACCAATCAGACGCAGCAAGGTAGTTTTACCTGTACCTGAAGGTCCCATAATGGCAGTGATTTGACCCCGACGAATCGTTAGACTGATATTGTCATAAATGATACGTTCCCCTCGTTTAAAGCTCAGATTTTTAATCTCAATCAAAGAATGAGATTGAGAGGGTATTGGCTTATTCATAGCTGAGCGTTTTCCTACATTTTTTCAGCATCCATACTATAAAGGATTAAAGCTTAAAATGTCACTTTTAGATAAAAGGCGATGAATCCAGTGAAGTTTCTAATGAATTTAATTGTAATTTTATTTTTTATAAAAACCAGCTATAAAAACAGGACGCTGTGTTACAGAAACACGTTATAGATATAGTACCCAATATTACCTAACAATAAGGCCAAACCAATATAAGGCATAATCACCTCTTGATTAAAATTTTGAATATGATGCACAGATTGATTGTTCATATTTAACGATTTTAAAACAAAACATGATTGAGTATACATTTTTATCTTATAAGATCAAATATTAATCCATAAAAAAACCGGTGTTTCCACCGGTTTTTTCTATCTAAATTTAACGAGTAAATTAGTCGTTAAATTTACGACGTGGACGTTCTTCGCCACCAAAAGCTGGACGTTCAGTACGTGGTTTGTCATCAAAGCTACGACGTGGACGATCTTCGCCACCGAAAGTACGCTTAGGACGATCATCGCTGAAAGAACGTTGTGGACGATCACCGAAACCGCCTTCACGACGTGGAGCCGGACGATCACCGTAGTCACGACGTGGAGCTGGACGATCCCCTTCACGACGTGGAGCTGGACGATCACCTTCACGAGCTGGTTTGTAATCTACACGATTACCACGGTTGTCATCAGCCGTACGTGGTTTGTCACCAAACGAACGTTGTGGACGATCACCGAAACCACCTTCGCGACGTGGCGCTGGACGATCATCGAAAGAACGTTGTGGACGATCACCAAAACCGCCTTCACGACGTGGAGCTGGACGATCACCGAAATCACGTTTTGGACGGTCATCGAAAGAACGTTGTGGACGATCACCAAAACCGCCTTCACGACGTGGAGCTGGACGATCACCGAAATCACGCTTAGGACGATCATCGCCATAAGAAGGACGTTCGCCACGTGGTTTGTCATCGAAACTACGTTGTGGACGATCGCCACGTGGTTTGTCATCGAAGCTACGTTGTGGACGATCACCGCCACGAGCGCCATCACGACCACCGCTGAAACCGCCACCGCTACGACCGCCGCCATCACGACCACGACCACCGCCGAAACCGCCACGACCGCCATCACGACCACGACCAGCGCCATCACGAGCACCGCGTGCAGGAGGTGGAGATGGCTCAAGACCTTCAATTTCAGACACGTTTAAACGTGCATCTAGGAAGTCTTCAAGCGCACGGATCTTACCGCGTTCACGGTAAGTCGCCAGAGTAATTGCATTACCTGTACGACCGGCACGACCTGTACGACCGATACGGTGTACATAGTCTTCG
>NZ_SJNU01000013.1:0-108152 GCF_004331055.1 Acinetobacter sp. ANC 4779 | reverse complement strand
AACATCACACCAATTTTCATACGAATCTGGTTAATGAAGATCACCATACAATTAGAGCGTTTTGCATTACCGGTAATTTTACGTAATGCCTGACTCATCAAACGTGCTTGTAAGCCCATATGTGAATCACCCATCTCGCCTTCAATTTCTGCGCGAGGGGTCAATGCAGCCACGGAATCGACAACGATCATGTCAACTGCACCTGAGCGAACCAGCATGTCCGCAATTTCAAGTGCCTGTTCACCATTGTCTGGCTGAGAAACCAACAGGTTGTCAAGGTCTACACCCAGCTTGCGTGCATATTGAGGATCAAGCGCATGTTCGGCATCGATGAAGGCACAAGTACCACCCGCTTTTTGACATTGTGCAATCGCTTGCAAAGTCATCGTGGTTTTACCCGAAGATTCAGGCCCGTAGATTTCTACGATACGACCTTTCGGTAAGCCACCAATACCCAAGGCAATGTCCAGGGTTAAAGAACCTGTAGACACCGTATCAACAGCCAGTACGGTGTTATCACCAAGACGCATTACTGTGTTTTTACCAAATTGTTTTTCAATTTGGCTTAGGGCAGCATTTAGCGCCTTACTTTTATTATCATCCATCTCACAACCTCAAAACGATGTCACAAAAATATTAACTTAAGTGGATGAGTTACTTTAAAACGTGTTCCACCCAAGTATAGTGACAGATTCATTCTTTATGTTCTATATCAATCCGGTCGAGTACGACAGAATATGACGCTTAAATTAATCATCGCTGTATGACCAGTCCTGGCCAAACTGTTGATCATTATCTTGTTTGAATTTGCTGATTAGTCGGCGATCTTTTTTACTTGGCCGATGTTCAGGTCGGGCTAGATTATGCAACTTTCTTTGTGTTGTAAGCAACTCTCGTCGTGCAACACTAACTTCTGTTTCTTCATACAGTTGTTGTGCAATCGGGGCTGCACCACGGTTTGCTGACAAGGCTTTGATCAGAATGGTTTTTCGATCAAAACCTTGCTGAATGGTCAGTTCCATTCCCACGCGAATTTCTTTAGACACTTTTACGCGTTCACCATTATGGTGGACTTTCCCGCCTTCAATAGCAGCTTTAGATAGGGAACGGGTTTTAAAAAAACGTGCCGCCCACAGCCATTTGTCAACACGCATACTTTCAACAGTGTTTTGTTGAGAGGGATTAGGCATATTTTTTCAGATCCTCAGCTTGTTCTAACACGACGATTAAGTCGGTTAAGTCTTGTAAAATAGCATAAGGACTTTCAGTCCGCATCTTTCCTTTAAATGAGGGCTGTGCAATGGTAATTAAATTGCCGATACCAAATTTTTTTGCACTGTTGAGTACTTTTTCTGTGTCATCTATAAAATAGGCTTGATTGATTTGGAAGGGATGAAGTGCTTGTAGTTTTTGCCAGAATTCGATCGACTCTTTGGCGTAACCGATACTTTCACTGCTGATCATCACATCAAAATAATCGGCCAGTTGAGTTTGTTCCAGTTTAAACTTTAAGCCTTCGCAATCTGCGTTGGTGGCAAGCCAGCAAGCATAGCCATTGCTTTTGAGATAATCGAGTAATTCTATACAGCCTGCACGCAGCGCAACTTTATGTTTAAATTCATGTTGCAGTGCCAAGGTGTCGACCCCAACTTTTGCGCTCCAGAACCGGGTTGAATACCAATTTAAGGTATGATTATGTTGCTGATAGAACTGAAATAGCGATTCAGTGCTGTGTTCGAGCGTGCAGCCATGCGTCGCCGCATAGCGAATGGGAAGTTGATGATTCCAGATGAAATCATCATAAGCAAGGTCAAGGAGCGTGCCATCCATGTCAAAGATGATGGTCGGTTTTTCTGAGTAATTCGGCATATATAGGTAATCTATGTTCAAAATAACAACAGCACCACAAGATGCTTTAATTTTACAGCTTATCCCTATTGTGACACAGGCATGTAAAATTTTGCGAGTGGAATATCAGGCCTATTGTGCAGGTGAAGCTTTTGATGTCGAGCAGAAAAGTGACAATTCACCTGTGACCCAAGCTGATTATCGGGTCAATGACTTTATCACCACAGCATTACAAAAAAGTTTTCCACAGATCCCTGTATTGTCAGAAGAAGGTGGCCATACCGATCGTAAGCAATGGCAAAAATTCTGGTTGCTTGATCCTTTAGATGGAACCAAAGAATTTCTGCATAAACGGCCTGAATTTACCATTAACTTAAGTTTGGTGGAAGGCGCACATACTACTTTTGCGATATTGGCAATTCCTGCTGAGCAGAGCCTCTATATTTGTCCGAAGCAAGGCCTGCCGTTGAAATTTGAGACTCAAACCGGACAATGGCTGGAATATGCAGCAGATGAACCTGACGCAGCGATTCAAGTGGGTTTAAGTCAAAGTAGCCAAGGTCGATCAAAATATAGTGAATACTTGGAAATATTAAGACACGAAGTTGAGATTATTGAGTTCAAGGCAGGGAGTGCTTATAAATTTTGTATGATGCTTGAAGGAAAGGTCGATATCTATCCACGCTTCCATCCAACGAGCGAGTGGGATACCAGCGCAGGTCAATGTTTACTGGAGCGTATTGGTGGGGGATTGGTAGATTTGCAAGGCCGCCCTTTTTTATACAATCAGCGAGATAATTTGTTGAACGGCGGCTTTATTGCCTTTAAGAATAATGAAATGAAAAAATTGGCATTCCGTGCTCTAGGACTTATGGCGAACATGTATTGAGGTGATGTTTTAACATGTTATAGTGTACCGAACCATGTTTAATCTTTGGCTGCATCATGGCGCTAGACCTACTCCCTGCAAGTATGCTCAAGGCAATTGATTTATTGCCCGATGCAAAAACACCTGTAACTTTATTTACTCGGCATTCTATTCGTGAAGTAGTGGCTGGGCAGGGTTTGGCTGGCTACGATTTGCAGTTAACCTCGCAAGGTCGCGATTTGGCACAGGCGTGGGGAACTTATTTAATTGAAAATACCGACCGCAGTATTCAACACTGTATTTCAAGCCCCATTCAGCGTTGTGTCGATACAGCAGTTTTAATGATTCAAGGTGCAGATTCGAGTACACTTGCGCAGAATACGCATTGTATTGAAATTGTCGAGCAAGGCTTGTTGGTTGAACCGGGGAGTTTTGTGCTGGATATTAAACAGGCAGGTCCATATTTTATAAAACAGGGCGCTTTAGGCTTCATTAATAGTTTTGTTAATAATGCCTTGCCGGGAATGAAACATCCGATTACGGGCGTAGTAGACGTATTAGAGCTTATTTATAACACCCATCCACAAGATCATTTTGGTCTAAGTTTGGCAGTTAGTCACGATACGATTTTAGCGGCAATTATTGCTGTGATTTCGGGGCGTAATACCATTAGTCGAGAAGACTGGCCTCAAATGATGGAAGGTCTATTTGTCTGGTTTGAAGGTGACGAGTTTTTAGAATCAAAACTTAAATGGATTTGGCGCGGTAAAGTCAATGAGCTTTCGATTCGAGAGTTTCAGGAATTAGAGAAATAAAAGAGTTACTTATAAGAATAAAAATTTATCAATATAATTTTAAATCAAAAAACTATAATTGCATCTTTTCTTCCACAATTTTAAATATTTGATCTATATTAATACTATCTAAGCTTAAGATAGAGTTAGGTATCAATCGTTCAAAACTTCAATCTTAAACTCAGAAATTTCGTATAAATAAATGTGTTTACAGGCCCTATTCTTGAATAATAAATTATGTTGAGCAGATGAAATTATTTGGCATATTGTTTGATATGATCTTAAAAAAAGTTCCTAGAGAAAAAAGAAGAATTAAGAAAACAGTGGGATTAAAGCACGACGTATTTATCAAAAATTCATTTAATTGTGCGGTCTGATTCAATATGCTTAAAATAATACATTCGTAAATCCAAAGATTCGAGCATATGGTTATTCAGAGCTTATGTCTTAGATTCAAAACGATTTAAACAAATAAATTAGCCCTCAGATGAGGGCTAATTTATATCTATTTAAGATTTTTAAACTTAATCACCGCGCTATTATTGCTATCAAGTAACTTCAATTCATTCTTCGAGGCATCGTAACTAACAACCTAGCTTAAGGCTTGAGAGAATTTTTGGGATAAATTAGTTGCACTTGAACACGCATTATTTTCTATTGCTTTTAGATTTGCAAATTTGATCTGAGTTCCCATAACCGCATAACCTCCCATGAATTTGTTACATCCATCGGTGCCGCTTACTTCATGACTATCAAATCTCATAGCGGGGAGAGCAGACTGTGTCGGGTCAGCTTTATAAACAACTTGATTGATTTCGGTTAGAACCCAATTTTTATTCTGTAATTGGGTTAAATTTTGATCAGTAGAGGGATTTGGTGTAGATGTATTGCAACCAGCCAAGGTTAAAGAAGTGACTATACTGGTTACAAGAATAATTTTTCTTAACATTGCTTTTCTCCAATTAATTTAATACTTAAAGATAATTGTGAGGCAGTCAAAACAAATTTTAGTTTATAAAATTTTCTTAGAATTCATTTGATTATTAACTAATCCTCTACAAGAGTTGATCTGAAAATAAACATGTATCACTTTGAGTAAACAGGAGGTATTAAAAAATAAAAATATTAAAACTCAATTATAAGGTGTGGTTAGAATTATTTATTAATCATATGTTTATTGGATAAATAATTTAAGCAGGATTTACCCAATGGGCTTTTTTAATTGATTACAGGCTAATCTTAATGAGCTTAAAGAGTTTAAGTGCAAAAAGTTAAGATATTTACACTGTAAATGAAGAAATTTCGGGCGTAAAAAAAGCCCTTAACGGGCTTTTTTCAATGCAACAACTTAGTTAGCCAAAGCTTTAACTTGTGCATTCAAACGGCTCTTATGACGAGCAGCTTTGTTTTTATGGATGATGCCTTTATCAGCCATACGGTCAATTACAGGTACCGCAGTTTTATATGCTTCTGAAGCAGCAGCATAATCACCAGCAGCGATTGCAGCTACTGTACGTTTAAGATAAGTACGAACCATAGAACGTAAGCTAGCGTTGTGTTTGCGTGCTTTAACGTTTTGACGAGCACGTTTTTTAGCTTGAGCAGAGTTTGCCACTCGTGCACTCCTTGAATTAGATTGGTCTGGGCGGGCTGAAATTGCAACTGAAAACCTTCATCAGAAGAATTATCACCAGCCCGTAAACAAGTGCCATATTGTGATTAAACTATGACGTTAAGTCAAGTCTTGACTTGCTTTGACAACATTTTAGATGCATAAAAAGTATAAAGAAACCGTTAGATTAGTAATAACCTATAGAGATTGCTTAAAAAATGACTAAATCAATTAAAAGTGCGATTGTAATTGGAGCAACGGGTTTAGTAGGTCTTGAGCTACTGAAACAACTTAATCGTATAGAAAGTTGCGAGAAAATTACAGCTGTTGTCCGTCGTGAAGATTTGACACTCAAACGCTTAGAAAAAGTACAACAATTCATTTTGGATGATTTTCTGTTACTCAATGACGAAGATGTGAATGGATATAGTCATGCATTTAGTTGTTTAGGGACAACGCTAAAAAAAGCCGGATCTAAGCAAAAATTTCATGATATTGATTATGAAATAAATGTACATTTTGCCGATTTGTTTGAATCGACCCATACTCACTATTTGCTGATCAGCGCGATGGGCGCCAATACCAATTCAAATTTTTTCTATAATAAAGTAAAAGGTGAATTGGAAAAGCATATCCAGAGTTTAGATCTGCAATGTGTGTCGATTTTGCGTCCTTCATTATTGTTGGGTGATCGTCCAGAACAACGCAGCTTGGAAGACCTGACACAAAAGCTCTATCAGAAACTTTCGCATTTAGTTCCCAATTCATTTAAATATAAGCCAGTGACAGCAAAGCAGGTGGCTCATACTATGGTCGAGGCAGCGCAAACTCAAACTGAAAAGTTTGAAATTTATGATAATTTACGTATACAAAATTCTAAATGAGGGAGCTGAAAAGTGTCTAATGCAGCATTTGTAACTTGCGATTTACTTGACGACAATCCAGAAAAAGAAATTCAGGTGATAACACCATCCATCGATGGTAAATTCTTTAAAAGCTATGGCGCACGTAAAAGTTTTACGGGTCAGGTCGTGACTGTGAAATGCTTTGAAGATAATTCGCGGGTAAAAGAACTGCTTGCGACTGATGGTACCGGTAAAGTGCTGGTGGTCGATGGTGGGGCTTCAATGCGCTGTGCCTTGATGGGCGACATGATTGCAGAGTCAGCGGTTAAGAACCACTGGAATGGTGTAGTCATCTCTGGCTGTATACGAGATGTTGATGCGATTGCTGAATTGGATCTGGGGGTACATGCATTGGCTGCAATTCCACAAAAAAGTAATCGCAAAGGCATTGGCGAGGTCGATTTAACTTTGTATTTTGGTGGGGTAAGCATCCATTCTGGCGATTATCTCTACGCGGATAATAATGGAATTGTGATTGCAAAAGAAAAATTAGTCGACCTATAACGACAGTTGCATAAGGATAAAAATGGTGAATCATCAAATTAAAGTTGTACAGGCTTTAGCTTCAGCCTTGACTGCAGGTGGACGCGGAGTTAGTGGCACTGCCTTTCCTCAACAGCCGGAAAAACCACTCAAACTTTATGAGTTTGAAGGTTCTCCATTTTGCCGTCGTGTACGTGAAGTCATGACTTTATTAAATCTGGATTATGAGGTTTATCCTTGTCCAAAAGGTGGACAGAAGTACCGAAAAATTGTTCAAGAGAAAGGTGGAAAAAAACAATTTCCATTTTTTATTGATGAAAATTCGGGTACTCAAATGTATGAATCCCAAGATATCATCCATTATTTATTTAAGCATTATGGTCGAACTGGGAAAACGCCGAAAAAATTTGCGCACTATCCCAAAATTCCTGTGGCTGCTTTTGCGGGAACAATCATTAATGGTGCACGTGGGGTGTGGGTGAATAAAAAAATTATTGATCGTGAAGTGCCTAGCCAACTTTTAGAGTTATGGGGTTTTGAAGCGAGTCCATTTACACGAATTGTACGTGGTGTTTTAACTGAATTGGAACTTCCATTCATATTTCATAATGTGCCTAAAGAGCGCTGGCAAGATATGGGTCCCGCAGTTTTACGGCTGAAGCCAGGAAGGTATCAACCCCTACACGGCGGTAAACGCGCAAAAGTGGTTGAAATTATGGGACGTGATATCCAGGTTCCTTATTTGGTCGACCCGAATACAGGCGTGAAAATGTTTGAGTCAGCCGATATTGTTAAATATTTAAAAAAACAATATAGCTGAATGATCAAACGACAATCAAGAAACAGCTAAATCAGCTGTTTTTTTATCTCAATGAATCAATTTATTCAGGTTTTGTTGTATAAACATTTAAAAGGTACCATTTCCCAAGCTACAGGAATGAAGGTTACAACTTGGGTATGAGGTCTGCCTAATTGAGTACACTTATTCAATATGGTTAAGGATGCATGAACTTCATTGACTTGGCTTTGAAACTTGCTTGAACGAAGTTTATCTTCCAATTGTTTGATGTAGTAAATCTGGGCTTCGAGCAAACATCATCCATGATCAACCAAGCAAATTTTCCAGAGCATTGTTGAATCGTAGCATCAGAATAGCTTTGATTTAGAGCTTGTCTGCCATTTGATTGTGCAGACTATTGACTATAGGTCGCCAACTGAACCATGATATTTCCATGGTTGGTCAGAGCTTGGTTGAAGAAGATTAATGGGTGATTGGATAAGTTTTAGGTGCAGGTTTAGTCATCTAAGAATAATATTGTTGATTCGCCATTATTCATATTTTTGTGCAACAAAGCCATTTAAAACTAAATAATATTCATGGGTTTGAGGGTTTGAAAACTTTAAATCTAAAAGATTTGAATCAATTTTTTTAAACAGCAACTTGTCCAAAAATTGAATCTTTAAGTGGTGGTGCAAAAGGTATGGTGATGAAACCGGTTTGGTTTCAGCGTTTAAATCTTTGGCGAAGTAAAGTATTTAATGTCTCTTCTACAGGAGAATTAACAGGATTTAATCGCTGCTTTGGTAACCCGAATAAACTTGCAATAATGACTTTCGCAAGAAGTCTAGTAATCTAGATGTTTTGATTATCAATCCTGATTTATCTGCTAATCCAAATGATGTAAGACACTATCATGATGAAATGGTGCAAATAGATACGCATATTTATTTAACAACTTCATATTATCGAATTGGAAATAAATTAAAATTTAAAAGTTATTTTGCTTTTGATTTTTCTAAAACATAAACTTTAGTGCTTCTAGAGTATAAAAAAGGGAAACTTTGATTTCCCCTTATTGTTTGGTTTATTCTTGCTCTGCAGCAGATAATAACATCAGAATCGATTCATTTAACAAGTTTACGATGTCTTCCAGCATATCTGGATCATAAAGATTTTCATCAAGTAATACCGGATTGCCATCGGCCAATTGTTTTAAAATCGGTGCAAATGCATCTGAAATACAAATGCCTTCACCATTGGCCCAGAACAGCAACTCATCTTCATCTTCGGTATAAAGCAGGCGTGATGCCGGCTCAAGAATAAGTGAATAACCTTGATCCAAAGCTTCTTCTAAATCACCTGTACCCAGTGCTTCAGCCTCCGGAATATTTTCCGGATATTTTGGCTCCGACATCAGGCTCATCAGTGCATCTTCAAGCACGGTTGGATTTTGCAATTGTGCTAAAAGTTCTGCTTTTAAATACTCAAGTTCAGCTGGACTGATCTGACCGATCGAGCTGATTTTATCGCGGATGATGTCAGTGAGTGGATTTTTAAGCAATTGATCATCGGCAAATTTATCACTGACGCGATCCATCATTTCAGCCACATTCGGCATACGGAAGCCAAATGAATATGTCAGACAGTCATCTTCTGCGACACCGTAATGAGACAAACCGGGTGGCACGTAGAGTAAATCGCCCGGTGCTAAAACTTCATCAAAATTGACATCTATCTCTGGCAGTAATTTTAACGGTTGACCTGCAATAAATTCGCTTTCGGCATCACACATTTGTCCCAACTGCCAGCGGCGGTGTCCATGACCTTGAACTAAAAATACATCATAAAAGTCAAAATGTTTACCGACTGAGCCGCCTTTTTGGGCATAGGACACCATGATGTCATCGCGACGCCATTGCGGAATAAACGGAAATTTTTTCCACAGTTCTGCAAGATCAAAAGAGTAGTGATCTACAGCTTGTACCAGTAAAGTCCAAAGTTTTGGCATCTTCTGGAAATCAGCTTTGATTAAAGGCGATGATTTCACAGACCATTGGTTTGGATCTTTATCTTTTTGTTTGATGAGGCGGGCACTGATATTTTCATCCAGTGCAAGTTCCATGACATCGCTAGGTTCTAAAAGATTCGCAATTTCAGGAAGCGCATTACGCACCAGTAATGGTTTTTTCTGCCAATATTCGGCAAGGAATTGTTCAGCGGTAATTCCGCCTAAGACATCTAAAGGTTGAGACATACATACAGCCTAAAATTAAGGAACTAAAATATTCAATTGACGCAGGATATGGCACAGCTGAATCATCGGCATACCCATCAAAGTGGTTTGGTCTTGTCCAGTCATTTGCTCAAACAGGCTAATCCCCAAGCTTTCACATTTGAAACTGCCGGCACACATTAAAGGTTGTTCTACTTCAATATAACGCTCAATTTCAGCAAGACTGAGCTTGCGAAATTTAACCTTATAGTGTTCAACCAGCGTTTGTTCAAAGCCGGTAGACAACTGTTGCACACTTAAGGCGGTACTGAAATATACGATTTTATCGGAATTGGCTCGCAGTTGTTTCACCGCTTTTTCAATAGTGAGCGGTTTGCCAATAAAAATATCCGGTGCACCTTCACGCCAAGCCACTTGGTCAGATCCAATCACAATTGCTTCTGGATACTGTTCTGCAATGGCTTTGGCTTTATCAAAAGCCAGTCTTTTGGCTAAATGATCCGCATGATTTTCACCACGAGGAGATTCATCAATATCAGGCACAATGCTTTGATAATCGATGCGAAGGCGGTTCATTAAGTCTTTACGAGTTTGGCTGCTGGAAGCCAAAATAATTTGGGGAGTACTCATTACACTGCATATTCCATAAGCACATCAAGCGGAACATAGGAGAGTACAGCTTGATGGCAAGCTTGAACTTTAATCGGAGGAGCGATACCGGCTTGGTATGCTTCAACCCAACGGGTCACACAAATACACCAAAAATCACCGGGCTCTAAACCTGGAAAATCGACTTCGGGTAAAGGTGTGATCAAGTCATTACCTACTTTTTGCGAAAAATTAAGAAACTCAGCGGTCATCTGTACGCACATTGTATGCTGACCTAGATCGGTTGTCGCAGTATGACAAAAGCCGTTACGAAAATATCCGGTAATAGGAGCATAGCAACAGCTAGCCATAGGTTCGCCTAAAACATTTAAACGGTTGATATTTGGATCTGGGTGAATAGACATAAGCTCTAAATCATGGAGTGGCTTTTGACTATGATAATCAAAACTTTGCCTTTCGACAGCTTTTATGCAAAAGAAGCTAACCTTTTTCTACATAATCATTTAAAATCGGGCGGTTTTTATATCTATAAAGAGAGCTATACATGAATTTTCAGCGTATGACTGACCTCGATTTAACAGGTAAACGTGTTCTTATCCGTGAAGATTTAAACGTACCTGTGAAAAATGGTGAGATTACAAGTGATGCACGTTTACGCGCTGCGCTTCCTACAATTAAAGCAGCGGTAGAAAAAGGCGCTGCGGTAATGGTTTGTTCTCACCTTGGTCGTCCCGTTGAAGGTGAACCTAAACCAGAACAGTCTTTAGCTCCTGTTGCTGCTTATTTGACTCAAGCTTTGGGTCAAGACGTTAAATTATTGACTGACTACTTAGATGGTATTGAAGTTGCCGCAGGTCAGGTGGTATTGCTTGAAAACGTGCGTTTCAACCCGGGTGAAAAGAAAAACAATCCTGAACTTGCACAAAAATATGCAGCACTTTGCGATGTATTTGTGATGGATGCATTTGGTACGGCGCATCGTGCAGAAGCCTCGACTGAAGGCGTAGCGCGTTTTGCCGCTGTTGCAGCGGCAGGTCCATTACTTGCAGCTGAACTGGATGCTCTAGGCCGTGCACTTAAAACACCTGCATCTCCAATGGTTGCCATTGTTGCAGGTTCGAAAGTTTCAACTAAACTGGATGTGTTAACTTCTCTTTCTGGCATTTGTGACCAAATTATTGTTGGTGGTGGTATCGCCAATACCTTCTTGGCTGCTGCTGGTTACAATGTGGGCAAATCACTTTGCGAAAATGATTTGATCGACACAGCCAAAGCTATTGCTGCAAAAGTATCAGTTCCACTTCCAACAGACGTTGTGGTTGCAGATGCAGCTGAAATTAACTTTGCTGATTTCTTGGGTTCATTGGCTCAAGCAAAAGCCGTAGTTAAAAACGTTGCGGATGTAACCGACAACGACATGATTTTAGACGTTGGTCCAGAAACTGCAAAAGCATTTGCTGAAATTATTAAAACCTCAAAAACGATTCTTTGGAATGGTCCAGTGGGTGTATTTGAAGTCGATCAGTTCGGTGAAGGCACCAAAGCATTGTCTTTAGCAATTGCTGAATCAGCAGGTTTCTCTATTGCGGGTGGTGGTGATACATTGGCTGCAATCGATAAATATGAAGTAGCTGACAAAATTGGTTATATTTCTACCGGTGGTGGCGCTTTCCTTGAATTTGTAGAAGGTAAAACACTGCCTGCAGTTGCTGTATTGCTTGAGCGTGCTTAATTTTTAGATTAGATCAGAAACTTTAAATCAGATTAAGCCATAAATTAAATATGACAAAAGGTTGACTCGGGTCAGCCTTTTGTCATGGTGCAGTACATATTGCAGTCATCAAAATGAAATATATCTGCAATAATATGACCTTCATTAAATCTCCTGTCCTAGGAAAATCTGATGAACTTGAAATTAATACTTGCAGCGCTTCTTATTGCACCTTTAGCTTTAACTGCTTGTGCCAAGAAAGATGAAGCTCCAAAAAATGATGCAGCTGCAACAGCGGCTGTAGAAGAAAAAATGACACCAGAGCAACAAGCGGCAATTGACTCACTTGATAAACCTGTTCTGGATGAAAAAAATACAGATGTACCTGCGGAAATAGCCAATGCGAATGCAGATGAAGCAACTCCGGTAGCCGAAGCTGCAGCTTCTGAAGCCACAGCACCTTAAGTTTGTTATGTTTTATTTAAAAGTCCCTGCATAAGCAGGGATTTTTTTTGAAATAGTGTTTTTTATTACTGAATTGAAATGATTCACCATGTAGAATATGGGGCATCAACTGGGAGGACATTATGGCACTTATCTCATTGCGCCAGCTCTTGGATCACGCCGGCGAACACAACTACGGCGTACCAGCGTTTAACGTAAACAACTTAGAACAAATGCGCGCAATTATGTTAGCCGCAGACGAAACGAATTCACCTGTTATTGTTCAGGCATCTGCGGGTGCTCGTAAATATGCAGGCGCTCCGTTCTTACGTCATTTAATTTTGGCAGCAATTGAAGAGTGGCCACATATTCCAGTGGTTATGCATCAAGATCATGGTACTGACCCTGATGTATGCCAACGCTCAATCCAACTGGGCTTTTCATCAGTCATGATGGATGGTTCATTAGGTGCGGACGGTAAAACGCCTACAAGTTACGAATACAATGTTGATGTAACACGTCGTACAGTTCAAATGGCGCATGCTTGTGGTGTTTCAGTTGAAGGTGAAATTGGTTGCTTGGGCAGCCTTGAAACCGGTATGGCTGGTGAAGAAGATGGCGTAGGCGCTGAAGGTATTCTTGACCATTCTCAGCTTTTAACCTCTGTTGAAGAAGCGACTCAATTCGTTGCAGATACCAATGTAGATGCTTTGGCCATTGCAGTGGGTACTTCACACGGTGCGTACAAATTCACCCGTCCACCTACAGGTGATATTTTAGCCATTGACCGCATTAAAGAAATTCATGCGGCATTGCCAAATACCCATCTTGTGATGCACGGTTCAAGCTCTGTGCCACAAGAATGGTTGGCTGTAATCAATGAATTCGGCGGTGACATCAAAGAAACTTATGGTGTGCCAGTTGAGCAATTGGTTGAAGCAATCAAGCACGGTGTTCGTAAAATCAACATCGACACTGACTTACGTTTGGCATCAACCGGTGCGATGCGTCGTATGATGGCAGAAAAACCAAGCGAATTCGATCCACGTAAATTCTTCTCAGCAACTGTAGATGCAATGAAACAAATCTGTGTAGACCGTTACACAGCATTTGGTACTGCGGGTCATGCAGACAAGATTCGTCCAATTTCTTTAGAGAAAATGGTAAATCGTTATAAATAATCCTTAAGGATTATTTATAATCAAAAGCCCACCTCTGTTGTGGGCTTTTCTGTATTTTATAACTAAAAAATAAGGCAAAAGATGGAACTTATATTTGCAGCGGCATGCTGTAGTGTCATCATCTCAATTCTGTTAAAGCTCGCTAAAGCCAAAGGTTTTGATGCATTGCAAATGATTGTCTGGAACTATGCATCTGCCAGTTTGTTATGCTTTCTCTGGTTTAAGCCAGATCTGCAGCATATTTCCATACTCAATACGCCGTGGTGGTTAATTGTTGCCTTAGGTGTTTTGCTGCCGAGTATTTTTTTATGCTTAGCTAAATCATTGCAATATGCAGGCATTATTAAAACAGAAATTGCCCAGCGTCTATCTGTAGTTCTCTCACTTTTGGCCGCATTTTTTATTTTTCAGGAACAGTTCAATACCGTAAAAATCATCGGTATTGCTTTGGGAATTGCGGCAGTAATCAGTATTTTATTGTCCCATCAAACCGAGACAGGGCAGCCATCTTCAAAGCAGGCGATGTTATATCTTGCCCTGGTCTGGTTTGGCTATGCCTTGATTGATGTGTTGCTCAAGTACACCACCGGATTAGGCGTACAGTTTGCCGTCGCCTTAAATTTAATGTTTATCTGTGCCTTTATATTGTCATTGACTTATATTGCGATTACTACAAAAACTGCGGGTAGCCAAAAGAACATGCTGGCTGGACTGGGCTTGGGTGCGCTGAATTTTGCCAATATTGCACTCTATGTTAAAGCGCATATTTTATTGAAAGACACACCTGCAATTGTGTTTGCAGGCATGAATATTCTCGTAGTGCTATTTGGTGCATTCAGCGGCTTAATCATCTTTAAAGAAAAATTAAAGCTTGCTACTGCTGCAGGTTTACTTTTAGGTGTGACTAGTGTGCTTTGCCTAGCTTATGCGATATCTGCTTGAATAGGGTTTTTGCAAAAGTCTTCGGGTGCTTAACCATGTCAATGGTGTCGGCAGTTCCCAAAAGTAAGCCAGCCTGTTTGCATTCTGGACATGTCGGATAAAAAGAAATCGCATTGGTGGAATATTGATGCATATAAATTTTGTTGCAGTGTGTACATTCAAATTTCATGGGCATTTTAGTTGTAGCAGGAATCATGATATGAACCACCTTTTATTTTTAGCGCAAATATACCTCAATATTGTTGCAAGAATAAGACCTGAAATGACATAAAAGGGTACGATACCCCCCTTTTATTGTAATAAATCGTTAATTAAAGCTGAGTGAAAATCTGTTCTTTGTCTAGACGTGATTTTGGCAGTTGGGCATTGAAATCATTTTCACTACGATAACCAAGTGTCAGTAATACTGAAGGGATTAAGCCTTTTTCTGTTAACTGTAATTCATCACTGATGATTTGTTCATCAAATCCACCAATGGGTGTTGCATCAATGCCTTCAATTCCAGCAGCCAAAAGAATTTGACCTAAAGCAATAAAGGTTTGATTTTCCGCCCAGCGCTGAATATCACCTTTTTCATTGCGATAATAATTGACATAACCGCTACGGCTATCTTTTTGGCCTTGTTTGGCGATTGAGTCTTTAAAACGACCACTAATATCATCTTGAGTAAGCAAGTTATCTAAATGCTGTTCACTGATATCTGCTTTAGTACAGAACAAAATAGTATGTGAAGAATCTAGAACTTTGGGCGCGTTATAGGCATATTTTCCCACCAGTGCTTTGGCGATCCGTTCTTTAGCTGCCTGATTATCCGCAATAAAAAAGTGCCAAGGTTGGATATTGATAGAAGATGGAGTTAAACGTAAGATTTCTAATAAACGTGCAACCTGTTCCTTGGGGATTTTTCGAATAGGATCATAGGCTTTGGTGGTATAACGGGTTTTCGAGACGTTTAAAAGATCCATGAATGATTACTCCACTTGTAAAGTATATTAATATTTTACATGAAATATTAATATAAGAGGTTGGGATTAGACCTAAGTAACTTATATACATTGGGATCAATTCTATAAACTTTTTTTGATCCATCAATAATAGCGGTATTGAAGATAACTTTTTGTGATTCAAGTAATTGTACGGAAGGATTTTTGGGATCTAAAGAGCTTTCCGTACTTTGTTTGTTTATAAATAAAGATAAAATATGTTTTTCATCGTGATTGAGTTGGCTTACTGTTCGTTGGTATTTAATTTGATTACTTTTTAGCTGTATTTGTTCTTTCTTATATCTAAAGAATTTTAAACATAATGTATAGATAATGATAGAAAGGCTTAAAAGGTAAATAAGGATAAAAATAGTTTTATAGGTGTGAATAAACGTACTAAGTGTGGAATCTACTTCCATGAATGAAGTAATAAAAAGTAAAAGTAGAAAAATATTAAGAATTATATTGATAGTATAAGGTGAAATATTATTTTTCATTTCAAGTTGGCTAGTGAACGATTGATAATTTTAGATAATCTCAATATTTATATGTTATTACAAGGTGTTTTGAGAAGTTTTATTAATAGTTAGAATTACTTAGATTATCTGAATTCGATATTGGTACTTTTAGAAAAATGGCGTTTAATCATTATTAAGTAAAATATAAACCATTCCGAGAGCAGGCGTATGGAATTTAGCAATCACTTTAAAAGAAAACTAAAAACTCAACAGCAAATTGGGTTATGGGTCGGTTTGGCAGATGCTTACGCTACAGAAATTGCAGCCAATGCCGGATACGACTGGTTGCTGATTGATGGCGAACATGCGCCCAGTGATTTAAGAACCACACTTTCCCAATTACAAAGTATTGCAGCATATCCATCCCAGGCCGTGGTGCGTCCACCGATTGGCAGCGTACAACTGATTAAACAGTTATTGGATATTGGCGCACAAACCTTACTGATTCCTATGGTGGAAACGGTTGAACAAGCAGAGCTGATGGTGAAAGCAGTCCGTTATCCGCCTGAAGGAATTCGGGGTGTAGGAGCAGCTTTAGCAAGAGCAACCCGTTGGAACAGTATTCCGAATTATTACGAAACCGCTCATGAAAATATTTGTCTGTTGATTCAGATTGAATCAGTCACAGGTCTGGAAAACCTGGACGATATTTTAAAGGTGGATGGCATTGATGGTGTATTTATTGGTGCTGTGGATTTGTCTGCAACCATGGGCTATCAAGGTAATCCAAACCATCCGGAAGTGCAAAAGGCAGTGGTGAATGCGATTCAACGTATTCGTGCGGCAGGGAAGGCAGCCGGTATTTTATCCACACAGCATGACGCTACGCAGCAATATTTGGAACTCGGAACGGAGTTTGTAGCAGTGGGTGTCGACACCAGTGTGTTGATGAATTCACTTCGCGAACTTTTGGCCAAATATAAAAATGGGGTAGATGTACCTAAAGTTTCGGATGGTTATTAATCTCAATAATTCTAAATAATACCGAACAACTGCTTAAGCCAAACAGAAAGCCCCTGATTTTTTATCGAGCAGGGGCGTTTGTATTAGTATGCGTATTTTAAATCGGTATATTCATTCAGAGACATTGCCACATGCTTGTCAATGAATTCACGAATATCGTCGCTAGTCATAGGCTGCCCTTGCTTGGTAATCACGTTTTCCATCGGCGCTTGACCGGCAGCAGTGATTTTATAAACGAAGTTACACAGCACTTTATAATGAGAATCTGCTTTAACCATGCAAGTCACGTAGCTATACGCATGTTCAAAATTTAGGTCAGTATGAGAAAAGATAAACTGGTCAAATAATGTCAGCGCCTTACCATCTTGCAGTGCTTTTAATTCATCCACAATATTGCTTTCAAATTGCACAGCGTAGCGTTCGGAAATAGGCTTTCCGTCGACTAAAAGTGAAACTTTGTCGTCATCATGATGGGTCACGGTGATATTGCTAAAATCAGACATGCAGATCTCTAAAATTGAATGAAATGTTATACGCTGATTATGTTTGAATTGATTTACAAATCAAGAAATGATTAGGCAGGTTGATTATATTCAGGATAAATAAACAACGAATAGAAGGGTTAAGGCGTCGTAAAGGATTTCGCTTTTATACGATCAGAAAGGCATGTGCAATTTAAATTAATAACTCCAAGTCTTTAATTCTAATGTTTGCTGATCCTGTTCGGGATCAATTTCCAAAATTTGTGCTTCGTGTTCGCGCCAGTCGCCTAAAACAATCCGTGATTTACCATTTTCATTATGGATATTAGGGCGGTGGGTGTGTCCATGAATCAGTACATCCACTGCTTGAAGTGATTGTTCAACGGCTTGTGGATTCACATCCATAATTTGATACGACTTTACTTGCTTGGTTTCGGCACTTTTTTTACGGAAGCCATTCGCCAGTTTCTGTCTAAAACTCAAAGGCATACTTTTAAGAAAACCTAAAAGTAGCGGATTACGAATAATTTTACGGAATTTCTGGTAGGACACATCATCGGTGCAAAGCAGGTCGCCATGTTCAAGACGGATCTGGAGATCACCTACCTTTAAAGCATCCACATCAGGCAACAAAGAGCCATTAAACTGCCTTAAAAAGCGTTGACCCAGTGCAAAGTCGCGGTTGCCGACTTGAAAGTAAACATGATTGCCGGCTTGAGTAAATTGTTGTAGAGCAGTGATAACGTCATCTAACCAGGGGGCAGAGTAGTCATCCCCAATCCAGGCATTGAACCAGTCACCTAGAATATAAAGCTGCGTGTCTTTATTTTTATAGTGTGCCAATAAATCCAAAAACCCCCGAACGAGTCGAGGGTGTTCAGGTGACAAATGTAAATCGGCGATAAACAGATAGGTCACGTATTTTCCTTAATATTTCCTCTCAAAGTCCATCGAGTGAATAGAGGGACTATGTCCTTAACCTTATTTCTTAAAGCAGTGCCTTAAAAACTGATTAAAGACGCAGAGGAGGTTTTTTATTCAGAAATAATTTTAGCAGATTCAATGACTACATTTTCTAAAGGAACGTCAGCGTGGTGACCACGGTTACCGGTACGAACGCCTTTAATTGCTTCAACAACATCTAAGCCTTCAACAACTTTACCAAATACTGCATAACCCCAGCCTTGTGCGGTTTTACCAGTGTGGTTAAGGAAAGAGTTGTTTTTCACGTTAATGAAAAATTGAGCAGAAGCAGAATGAGGTGCTTGAGTACGCGCCATTGCGACCGTACCTTCTTCATTGCTTAAACCGTTGTCAGCTTCATTTTCAATAGAATCGCGAGTTGCTTTTTCTTTGAAGTTTTCATCCATGCCACCGCCTTGAACCATGAAGTTTTCAATGACACGGTGAAAAATCACGCCATCATAAAAACCGTCACGTACATACTGAAGAAAGTTAGCCACGGTAATCGGGGCTTTTTCATCGTTAAGTTCAAGGACAATACGTCCTTTATTGGTGTTTAATTCGACTTGAGGAAAACTCATTCTATAATCTCCTGATCATGGGCCTAAAAACCCATGGTTTTTTGGTTGAGAGAAGCATAAGCAAACTGTAAACTACAAGGCAAGCAAAAACGTTACTTTCTTTGTTAAAAATTGAGAAAAGCGTTTTAATTATCCTATTTTATCTTATAGAAGTGATTTATCAACTATGAAGCCGAATGATGTTGTTTCATCCCTGCCAAATAACCCGACAACTCAAAATCAATCTGTCGATGCTGCGCAGCAAGAACAACAGCCTGGCTTAGACTTTGTACGCCAAGTGATTACTGACGATCTAGCAGCAGGCCGTACACAACAAGTGGTAACACGTTTCCCGCCAGAACCGAATGGTTATTTACATATTGGTCACGTAAAAGCCATTTGTCTGAATTTTGGGATTGCCCAGGAATTTAATGGCGTGTGCAACCTGCGTTTTGACGATACCAATCCAGATGCAGAAGAACAAGAATATGTAGACGGTATTGCCAATGACGTAAAATGGTTAGGTTTTGAGTGGAATGGTGAACCTCGTTATGCATCGAGTTATTTTGACCAATTACATGCTTGGGCAATTCAATTGATTCAACAGGGTGATGCTTATGTCGATTTGCAAACGCCTGAAGAAATTAAGTTAAACCGCGGTAATTTCAAAGAGCCGGGTAAAAACTCTCCTTACCGTGAAGCTTCTGTTGAAGATAATTTAGCCAACTTTGAAAAGATGAATAATGGCGGTTTGGGTGAAGGACAAGCCGTACTGCGTGCCAAAATTGATATGGCATCTCCAAACGTGCATATGCGTGATCCGATTTTGTACCGTGTACTTCATTCTGAACATCACCAAACCGGTGATAAATGGAAAATGTATCCGATGTACGATTACGCGCATCCATTATCAGATGCGATTGAAGGCATTACGCATTCATTGTGTACTTTGGAATTTCAGGATCACCGTCCGTTTTATGACTGGGTGATTGAAAAAGTTAAATCGCCATCTGTTCCGCATCAGTACGAATCTAGCCGTTTAAATGTCGATTACACCATCACCTCGAAACGTAAATTGCGTAAATTGGTTGAAGGCAATCATGTTAATGGCTGGGATGACCCGCGTATGCCAACCGTAGTCGGTATGCGCCGTCGTGGTTTTACCCCTGAAGGTCTGCGTGATTTCTGTAAGCGTGTAGGTGTGTCTAAAGTGGATGGCAGTATTGTTGATGTTGCAATGCTTGAATACTGTATCCGCCAGTCTTTGGAAAATACCGCTGCACGTGGTATGGCGGTATTAAATCCATTGAAAGTGACCTTGACCAACTTGCCTGAAGATATGGATTTAACCCATGCACGTCATCCGAACGTAGACATGGGTGATCGCATTATTCCTTTATCTAAAGAAATTTATATTGATCGTAAAGACTTTGAAGAAGTGCCGCCAAAAGGCTTTAAACGTTTGATTCCACAAGGTGAAGTACGTTTACGTCATGCTTATGTGATTAAATGCGACGAAGTGATTAAAGATGCGCAGGGTGAAGTGGTTGAACTGAAATGTTCAATTGACCCTGAAACCTTAGGTAAAAATCCGGAAGGCCGTAAAGTCAAAGGTGTGGTGCATTGGGTTTCTGCAACCAAAGCTGTGCCTGCTGAAGTTCGCGTTTATGATCGATTGTTTACTGAAGCTGCTCCGGATGCAGATGATGACTTCTTGGCGCACTTAAACCCGGAATCTTTAACTGTGCTTCAGGCGATGATTGAACCTGCTTTGGCACAAGCTCAAGCTGAAGATCGTTTCCAGTTTGAACGTGAAGGTTACTTCGTGGCAGATCAATATGATCATACAAACGATAAGCCGGTGTTTAACCGTATTTTGGATTTAAAAGATAGCTTTAAGCCAGGTAAATAATTTAATTGCGCTTTAATTTAAAAAAGCTCAACTTCGGTTGGGCTTTTTTGTAGCTTCCAAGCAAGAATTGGTTTTAACTGTGTATAGTTTCTTATGTAATCTTATAAAATTTATCCTTTTTTCTGCGCTAAAACCTTTCATCAATGCGAAAGTATAGAGATTATCATTGTAAAAAGATGAGGCTAAGAAAAATGAATAATGTCGTTATCGAGACACAGATGTTAATTCGTAAACCGGTTGCTGAGGTATTCAATGCCTTCATTGATCCAGAAATCACCAGCAAGTTTTGGTTTACTTCCTCTACGGGACATTTAATGGAAAATAAAAACGTAGATTGGTATTGGGAAAAATATGAGGTGACGACCAGTGTTTTTGTGGAACAGTTGATTAATAATCAATTAATCCAGATCAGGTGGGGCGAACCAAAGTCTACGGTAGATTTCATTTTTGAAAAAATATCCGACAATGAAACCTTTGTTAGAATCCGTAACTACGAGATTCCTTTAGAAGGTTCAGAGTTAATTGCTTTTGTGATTAAACAGACCAATGATTTCACTACACTGTTAGATGGCGCTAAAGCCTACTTGGAATATGGTGCACAACTGAATCTGGTCAATGACAAACTTCCACCCTTTGATTAAAGACTTTGAGTTTCTCAATATAAGCATTTTATCAACTGGGTGGAATTAAAATTTTCATTGCGCTTTTTTGAGAGTTTGCAGTTGAATAACACCAGTTGAGCAGCACATCTCTTCAGTTTTTTACGCCTCATTGATATGGGGCTTTTTATTTTTTATAGACAGTAGCCCAATTCAAAATTAAGGATTTTTTTCTTCAGGTTGTTTCAATAGTAAAGAGGGCGGCAGACGTTTTTTTGCTTTATCGCGTAATTTTTTCTTGATATATAACACCAAAGCGAAACAGGTGGTGGTGATGGTCAGCAACATACTGTTCATATAACTCATGATTGAGCTGACATAGCCAATGGTGGTCAGGCGGTTCATCATGTGAATAACTTGGGGGCTGCTTTCAACACCGGTAATGGCCCAAGTGCAGAGATGTTCGCAATTATTAATAATCAGATGATAGTTGTTTTCGTTCATACGAGAACGCATGCGCCGTACAACTTTACGACCCGTAAATTTGGGATTGTTATAGTGTTGAACAATAATGGTTTTGCCAAAACTGAACTTTTCTATTGAGGTTATCTCAATCGGACGTTTTTTGAATAAATGTGCAAAACCCGAATAATGAATTACCCGGCCACGCCCTGCATAAATGCCATGATGGGAATAGCCTAAGTGTTTAACAATAAGATGTGTTCCTAAAGGAAACCGGATTTTCTGCTGTTGCATCCCAGACTTAATCAATAAAATGACAGATGTATTTTGTTGACGTAGTTTACTGCTTCTTTGTGAAAGAATCGACTATTTCACTGGGCTTAATGACTATTTAATAAAAACGACAAGCATGGGATAAAATTTCAGCCTAGCCTAAGTCATTTGGGGGAGATAAAATGAAGAATCAATTTTTATTAAAATGTGCCGTAATTTTTGCTTTAAATATGGCTGCAATCAGCCATGCAGAAATTTATGCGGAGCGTTGGCAAAGCAATGCTTTTGATGTAGATGTAGTAAAGATAGAACAGCCTCAAAACTTGCGTTTATTTTTAAATGATGCCAAAACCAATCAGCCGCTGCATAAATTTGATGCAGTTCAGAAAAAATTAAAGTCTTGTGAAAAGTTGTTATTTGCCATGAATGCAGGAATGTATCATTCAGATTATTCTGCAGTCGGTTTATATGTAGAAGCCTCTCAACAAAATCAGAAATTAAACAGGGTTGAACAGGGCTTTGGTAATTTTTATCTGCAGCCAAATGGTGTGTTAGCCTGGAATCAGGATAAAAGCATAATCGCCACCACAGATGACTACGCTAAGATAAAGTTTAATGCAGATTATGCGACGCAATCTGGGCCAATGCTGGTGATGAATGAGAAAATTAATCCAAACTTTTTAGAGCATTCAGACTCATTTAAAATTCGTAATGGAGTGGGAATTAAAGATCAGACGCTCTATTTTGTGATTAGCAATACTGCGGTGAGTTTTTATCAATTTGCACAATTTTTTCAACAACAATTAAAAGTGCAGAATGCATTGTATATGGATGGTTCAATTTCTAGTGCCTATATTCCACAATTAAAACGCGCAGATTCAGCTGTTAAGCTTGGCCCGATGATTGGGTATGTTGATGTGAAAAACTGTCAAAAAGACTAACGCACACGTCTTAAAATTATTTATCAATGGACCTTATTATTTTCACTTTTTTTGCCTAATCCCAGTATTTGGAATAGGTATAAGCATGATTTTTAATTTGTAAATTTTCATTTATAGTGAAGTTTAGGTAAATTTTGCACTATTAACTAAATAAGATTATTAATAAGTTAAAAATGATATCCAATTTTTAAACCATAGCCTATAGCATGATTGTCATTGAATTCACCTACTTTCGAAGCTTCTGAAACGCCTGGAAGCGGTAGATTATAAGTTCCATCTTGTACAGTTACATCTCCCAACCAAAAGTATTTAACCTCGCCTGAAATAAAATAATTGGATTGGGGATTGTGCTGTAGTGCTAAGCCCACTCCATAATATCCTTTAGTCGGATTAAAGATAGAGGCCGGATTGCCTGTACCCGAATCCCAGCCGATATCAAAGGCACTCGACCATTGGGGTGTCCATTTTTTTATCACTCCCACTGTCGCGCTCCACTGATCTTTTTGATAGTCATCCAGATTGAATCCACCGCTATAAGCTCCGCCACTCATTGTAGTCGTTGACTGTTTTGATAATGCACTGAATTGGGTGGGGCGAATCACAAAATCTTTCCAGTTGACCCAGCGAATACGGGAGTAAAACAAAGTGCTGACCGTAAGACCTGTTTGAAAATCGAGGTTGACAGACTGAGGTGTGGAAATTTTAGTTTTATTTTCATCAGTCAAAAGCAGAGCTGTTCCTAAGATATTTTCGGTGACATTGATTTTGTGATCAATTTTGGAGTGGTAGGTCAATGCAGTTTTTAGTGCTTTTTCAGGCAATTGGTAAGCGAAACCAGCCAGCCAGCCAATGGCCGCATCTTCCTTGAAAATAGCGTTATAGCCATTAAATTCCTCATAAACCAATCCGCGTAGCGAAACATGACCCTTAATAGTCTGAAAAGCGGGTCCTGCATAAAAATTGAAGTTTTTAAAAGGTTGATAACCTAAAACCAGACTGAGATTTTGGCTATCCACATTGATCTGTGTACCTTGTTGACTAACCGATGGATCAGAAAAACTGCCATTGTTTTTGAGTGGATATTGAAGGTCTGAGCCAAATGGCTGATCGTAAAGGATGCCGAAAGAGAGTTCCGGGGTTAATTGAAGTTTAAGGGCCGCGCTATAGTATTGAAAATTTTGGCTAACATTGTTGGTTGAATAGTCATCAACACCTGAATTGACCAGATCTGGACGTGTACCTAAAGTGTGTCCTGACACTTCAGGATCAGCCGCATTAAGGGAAGCTTCAAAATAATGGCCCACTTCGAGAAAAGGCAACAAGGATTGGCCCGATTGATCCAGTGCTGCAGCCATGCTATGGCTTGAGATGAGGCTGCATAATATTGCCAGTCTAGGATAATACCGTTCCATATATTTTCCTTTTTATTCGACTCATTTTTTATTTTTAAGGCATTCTTATTTTATTTATTAAAATATTTCAAATATGAGTAAAGCACTTTTAACTATAAGGGAACAGTAATTTTTGGATGAATTCACGGAACTATGTTTCGAAGTATTAAAATCTAAAAATGAACAGTATTGACAGGCAAATAAAAAGGCATTTAGTGAACTAAATGCCTTTTTATTAGACTCTACTATTGCAGGGGTAGATGCTGTAATTCGTTTAACTCTTTACGGCTATAACCTCGTGAAGCTAACACCTTTTTAATTCCAATGATGACATCCTCATCTGTTGCCTTTGCTAAAGCTTGGATCAGTTGTTCATTCGATTTACAAGAGTAATCATTTTCGACACACGAGATTTGATTCTTGTGTTCGTTTTGCTGTTGATTAGCGGAAAACAGCTTTTGCCAAAAACTCATAGAGCCTTCTTATGCCACTTAACATAGTTCGAAATATATCCAATTCCCTAAATAATACAAGCCTATGTCAGTGATAAAAGCAGCAATTGAACTTTAAATTTTCCGATGATATGGGGCAAGTTTAACGATATTATGAGATTTACTATTTAGAATTGTCTATATATTATTGATTTTATTGTAAATAAAAATGAAGCTCAAGCGAACTTCATTTAAATAACCACATATACAAACTTAACAATGAAATAAATTGTTTAAATCTTTTCCAGTAATACACCCGATTCTACATGGTGGGTATAGGGGAACTGGTCAAACAATGCAAATTTGGTCACTTTATGCGTGGTTGATAAGGTCTTTAAGTTATCTTGTAGGGTGTCAGGATTACATGAAATATAAATGATGCGTTCGAAGCGTTGAATCAGTTTTAAGGTTTCATCATCAATTCCTGCACGCGGAGGATCAACAAATACCGTGTCAAAATCATAGCTGGAGATATCAATCTCGGCTTCCTGCAGACGGCGGAATTCACGTTCACCATTATAGGCTTGGGTGAAATCTTCAGCGGATAAACGTGCAACCTGAATATTGTCAATCTGGTTCTGTTCAATATTCCACTGCGCCGCATAAACAGATGATTTAGCCAGTTCAGTGGCCAGTACGCGATTGAACTTGCTTGCAAGTGGCAGGGTGAAGTTACCATTACCACAGTACAGTTCAAGTAAATCTTTATCGGACTGTTCGGCGGCATTACAAGCCCATTCCAGCATCTTTTGGCAGACTTGCGCATTAGGCTGGGTAAAGCTGCTTTCAATTTGCTTGTATTGATAGGTACGATCGAATACTTGCAGTTCTTCAACCACAAATTCATCGCTTAATACCACTTTTTGACCGCGGCTACGACCAATCAGTTTGATATTCAGTTTTCCAGCCAGTTGTTTGGCCAAGGTTTCCCATTCGGCATCCAGCGGGCAACGATAAATCATTGACACCAGCATTTCGCCTTTTAAAGTCGTCAGAAAATGAACTTCAAATAGGCGTTTAGACAATACCGGATTGTTTTTCAGTTCTTGCAGCAAAATCGGCATCAATTGATTAATGCTTTGATCTGCAATCGGGAATTCGTCAATGCGAATCACTTGTTTTTGATTATCTTCACTGCGTTCAAACATCGCATAAAACATATCGTCGTCAGTATGCCAAATACGGAATTCTGCGCGCATACGGAAGTTTTGTTCAGGCGACGGAAATACGTCTAAAGAAGGAGGATTAAATTCGGCAAATTGAGCAGAAATACGTGCAATCTTGGCATCAAGTTGTAACTGATAAGCTGAAGTCATATGCAGTAAAAATCACGAACACATTGAAAACAGGGATGGTAACAAAGTTTGCATAAGATGACTAAACTTATTGCCCATTCTGCGGCAGAAATATCGTTTCAACCAAAATTTTGGCTAGATATAGAGGGTACTTATTAATTATGGTGATTTTAAGCTTAAGGTATAAATTGATTTAAAAATCAATAAATTAATAGATTGATATGAAAAACAAACCAAATCAACCTGACCAGGGAACGGTCGACTTAGTAAAGAGGGAAAACATGAGAGTTATAGAACTAAGCTTTTAAATTTAGTCTTAAATTAAGGTCATCAGGCTGGCATTACCTCCTGCTGCAGCGGTATTGATACTGATCGCACGCTCAATCACCAATCGTTCTAAAGGAATATCATAATCAAGCGGCTGCAAATGCGTGATACCGATAATCGCATCTTGGCGGGAGGCAATCTGATGTTGCAACTTTTGCAGTTGGGCTCTGGTACCGTGATGTAGTACTGCTTCAAAATCATCGGTTTCAATATGTTGAATAAAAATAAAACGATCTGCAATTTCTTTTGGCATGTTAGAAAGATATTTGAGCACAAAGGTATTTTTAGCCAGAACGACAGGCTGACTGCCGACTGCAAAAATTGCTGCCAATTGCTGAATCTGATCCTGTTCCAGATCCGCTAAAGAAAGTACCCGTTTTCTTGGCAACACCACATATTGATTACTTTCACCGGTCGGCCCTTGCAATTCATAATGATGGCTAGAGCAAAAAGCCGGGCAAGGCTTCAAATGATATTGAGGAAAAGTTTTTTCAGCCCAAGTGTAAAATATCTCGTATAAAGGCTGATGCGCTGGCTGTGTTTCAAGAGATTGAGTTGCAAAAGGGGTTGCCAGCTTTTTAGCAGAGCAGTGTTGCATCAAACGGTACAGATAAATAGGTCCCCCCGCTTTAGGACCTGTACCGGATAAGCCTTCACCGCCAAAGGGCTGAACGCCGACCACAGCCCCGACAATATTACGGTTGATGTATAAGTTGCCCACTTCAGCATGTGCAATCACGATTTGAATGGTTTCATCAATACGGGTATGCAGCCCCATAGTGAGTCCATAACCTTTGGCATTAATCTGTTCAAGTAGCTGTTCCAGCTGCCCATATTTGTAGCGAATCACATGCAAGACCGGACCAAACACTTCACGCTGCAAATCTTCCAGATTTGGTAATTCAATCAGCGTCGGTGGAATAAAAGTGCCTTCGGTTAAAGCTTGATCCTGTGCTGGATTTAACATGAACTGATGGACCAGATGACCTTTGCTGCGCATCTGATCAATATGCTTTTGAATATTGCTTTGCGCTTCTATATCAATCACAGGGCCGATATCGGTTTTTAACAGGAACGGATTACCGACACGCAGTTGTTGCATTGCGCCTTTCAGCATATTGATGACGCTATCTGCATTATCTTGCTGTACACAGAGCACACGTAAGGCAGAACAACGTTGGCCTGCACTGTCATAAGCCGAACTTAGCACATCTAAAATCACTTGTTCAGTTAATGCGGATGAGTCGACAATCATGGCATTTTGACCGCCCGTTTCCGCAATCAGTGGAATGGGCTGACCAGATTTACTCAGTCTTTGCGCAAGGGTCTTGTGCAAGATTTTGGCCACATCGATTGAACCGGTAAACATGATGCCCTGAATACGCGTATCCCCACTTAATTGTGCACCGACGGTTTCACCGTGGCCGGGAAGCAGTTGCAAAACATCTTGAGGAATACCGGCTTGCCAAAAGATTTGAATCGCTTGCGCGGCAATCAGCGGTGTCTGTTCAGCCGGTTTTGCAAGTACGGTATTTCCAGCGACCAGTGCAGCTGCAATCTGTCCTGTGAAAATAGCCAATGGGAAATTCCATGGACTGATACATAACACGGGGCCGAGTGCCTGAACCAATGTATTTTGATCCAGATCGATTATTTGTGCAGCGTAATAACGCAGGAAGTCGATGGCTTCACGAACTTCTGCAATGGCATTGGCATAGGTTTTACCGCTTTCACGGCACAGTAAAATCATCAATTCCTGCAAACGCGATTGCATGATGTCTGCAGCGCGTTGCAAACAAGCAGCACGTATATTTTTCGGCGTATTTGTCCATTCAGCTTGGGCATTGACTGCATTATCCAATGCTAGATTGACTTGTATAACAGTTGCTTCTTGTACATGGCCGACAACATCGGAGTGATTGGCAGGATTTAAAATGGTAATGAGTTCCGAATTATCATCAGTCAGACTATCTTCGCTACTGAGGTTTTTACCCAAAGCCTGAGCTTGCCATTGTTGCTGACTGAACTCTTGTGCAGTTTGATTCAGCAGCATTAACTCGTGATCATTGGCTAGGTCTAGACCCATAGAGTTTGGACGAGTATCGCCGTATAAATCGGCTGCGAGGGGAATAGCGGGATGTTTTTGCCCGATCTGTGATTCATTAGCTGCATTTTTCAAAATTTCTGAATGTGGATTTTCAATCAGATCTTCAATTTTTAAGGATTTGTCTGCAATGCGATTCACGAAAGAGGTATTGGCGCCGTTTTCCAGTAAACGTCGTACCAGATACGCCAGTAGCGTTTCATGATTGCCGACCGGTGCGTAAATACGACAAGGCACGCCCAGTTTGTTATCCATTTTATCGCCCACCACTTGCTCATAGAGTGGTTCGCCCATGCCATGCAGACACTGGAATTCATACTGACCGCTGTAATATTGGCGTGGATCGGCCAGATGGTAAATCGTGGCCAGCGTTTGGGCATTGTGCGTCGCAAACTGCGGATAAATCTGCTCTGGGGCAGCCAGGAGTTTTTTGGCACAGGCAATATAGGATAAATCAGTATGCACTTTACGGGTAAATACAGGATAGTCGCTCATACCATCAATCTGGGCTTTCTTGATTTCACTATCCCAGTAAGCACCTTTGACCAGACGAATCATCAAGCGTTTTTGACTGCGTTTTGCTAAATCCACTAGGTAATCAACGACATTGAAACAACGTTTTTGATAGGCCTGAATCACAAAGCCGATCCCTTTCCAGTTGGCAAGACGAGGCTCAAAACACAGACGCTCTAATAGTGCTAAAGAAATTTCCAGACGTTCAGATTCTTCTGCATCAATGTTTAGACCGATATTGTAGCGTTTAGCCAGTTCTGCCAATTGCAGCACTTTTGGATATAGCTCCTCATGCACACGCTCAACCTGCGCACGTTGATAGCGCGGATGCAGGGCAGACAGCTTGATTGAAATACCGGGTCCATCATAAACATCTTTGTCTTGTGAAGCTTGACCGATGGCATGAATTGCATTGCTATAATCTTGATAATAACGTTCAGCATCATGTTCTGTGAGTGCCGCTTCACCGAGCATGTCATAGGAATATCGGAAACCTTTGTCTTCCAAAAGTTCTGCATGTTGCAGTGCTTCTTGAATGGTTTCACCAGTGACGAACTGTTCACCCATCATCCGCATTGCTACGTCTACCGCTTTACGGATAATACCGCGACCGCTACGTGCTAACAGCCCGGTCAGTACGCTGGATAAACTTTTTTGTTTTGGCGTTTCCATCAGTTTGCCTGTCAGCATCAGACCCCAAGCCGCAGCGTTGACAAACATCAAGCTACTTTGTCCGACATGTTCTTTCCAGTTGCCCTGATTAATTTTGTCGCGAATCAACAGGTCACGGGTGGCGCTGTCCGAAATACGCAGCAAGGCTTCTGCCAGACACATCAGGGCTATGCCTTCTTGAGAAGACAATAAAAATTCTTGCAATAAACCCTGAACAATCCCCGCTTTACCATTCGAGCTTTTACGTTCACGCAATGTATGGGTCAGGTTAAATGCAAGATCATAAATACGCTGATTCAGTTGTTCAGAAATCTGGCTATGTTCAAGCAGGATTTCAACACACGCGGGTTCTGCACGGCGCCAAGCAGTATTAACCTTAACTTCATAATCATTCTGTTCTTTAAATTCAGTAATATATTCAAAGCGAGGTTTTGCCGGATTAAGGCGGGTTTCTGTATCCATCATATTCATGCCAACGTCCTGTGACTGCCAATTTTTTTGTTGAGTCAAATACCGTATATAATTTATGATTACAGAAAGGATGCCGAATAACTCACTATAATTTTTATTCATTTTAGAGAATAATTCAGATGATGAGCCCGATTTTCACATTAGACAGAACGGATATTAAAATTTTAGATATTCTGCAAAATGATGGGCGGATTTCAAATATCAAAATGGCTGAAGCAGTGAATTTGTCACCCACTGCAGCACTGGCACGGGTGCAGAAATTAGCCAAAGAGGGTTTTATTTTGGGCTATGAAGCAAAGCTGAATCCTGAGATGCTAAATGCCAGTTTTGTGGTTTTTGTGGAAATTTTACTGGATAAAACCACGCCCAATGTATTGGAAGAATTTTCCGATGCGATCATGCAATATCCTGAAATTGTGGAATGCCATATGATCAGTGGCGGTTTCGATTTTGTGGTGAAAATTCGCTGTGCCAATATGGAAGAGTTCCGCAGAATTTCAGGACAGGTGCTCTGGCAATTGCCTGGGGTAAAAGAAACACGCAGCTATCCGGTGATGGAAGTGATTAAAGAAAGCTCGAAAATTCATCTTAAAAATAAAGGACAAAAATAGAAGCAATAAAAAGAGGCTTACGCCCTTTATCTTCCAATAAAATTCAAGTAAAAATCAGCTGGGTTTTAGTAGGGGTTTTTAGCTTAGGCAGGTATTCCATTTTTTAACTCAGTCATTTCCTTTTTATACACATCATCTGCCTGTTCAAAACTTTGCAGTACTTCCTGAGAAAGCATTTTTTCAAGCAAGCTCACCACAATAATGCTCGCAAATCAAAGAATAAAGCCCGGAATAATTTCATACAGTCCCGTACTGGCGAGGATGTTGTTCTATAAAATGACGGTCACAGCCCCATAATAATACCCACAATCACGCCGTTTAAAGTCTTACGTTTCCAGAACAAAGACAAGATAATCAAGGGGCCGAAAGCAGCACCGAAACCAGTCCACGCATAAGCTAGCAAACCTAAAATTTTACTGCTCGGGTTGCCAGTACGTGCATTGGCAAGAACCGCAATTAATGAATTGATTGAAGTATTGATACAAGCCATTTCGAGTTTAGATCACAAATGTATTCAGGGCATTTAAGCCAATGAGCAGAGGGGTGTTATGCCACAGTAATACGAAGTGAGGCTATTGTGACTTTGCTTGATCCGATTCTGGGTCATGCCAAATGTAATGAAATTGGCAAGCCATGTACTGCGTAAAACAAAATCATTCAACAGATTGTATTGGAGCAGGCATTACTGACCCAAGAACAGTGAGATGAAATTTTTGCCTTTAGCACTCTGGTTTCAGAAGTGACTGCACAACTTTTATGAAAAATAATGCTGAATATAAAGCAGCGTAGAGGTAAAATAGTTAGGATTTTTAATCATTGTAATGCTTATGTTGAATAAACTCGCTGGACTATTTACAGGTTCAAGACTGTTTAAAAGTTCCAAGCCATCTGCTGAACAACTTTTTCTAGAAGAAAATAATATCCGGTTCCATCCAGAACAGGGCTATATCGTCGATGGTGTTGTGGTTAATGAACTGTCAGAACGGCTGTCGTATTTCTCCAATCGAAAATTAACTCAGTTTGACGATTTAAAAGCATTGTATTTCGCTGCCATGATTATCAATGAAAAAATTGATCTGGAAATTGCCAGTCAACGCTTCGTTGCGCGTTTAGGCAACACCGAAGAAAACCTGTTGCAGTTAAAGCAAATCATTCAAAAGCTGAATGACTATTACCGCAATTTCTTACGCGAAAAATGATTGGGAAATAGTGTTTGAAGACATGCTATCTGAAAGGATTTAGATAGAAAAAGGGCTTGTATATAAAAATAACTCAACCGAGAAAAAACCCATGCTAATATACTGCTCATGTCATTTAGACCAAAAGCTATATACATGTTCCAACAAGAAATTTCCCAATTAAATCTGCAGCAATTAAAAGCAGGTGAAAAACGCTGGGTCGGTAATTTACAAGGCTCATCCGCAGCTTTACTGTTTAAAGAAATTGCCGCGCAAAATAAGCAATTGTTCATTATTGTTGCCAAAAATAATCAGCACCTGGGTCAGTTGGAAAGTGAATTAGAGTTTTACGGTATAAAACCGACCATTTTCCCGGATTGGGAAATTTTGCCTTATGACCGTTTATCTCCGCATCAGGATATCGTGTCAGAGCGTCTTTCCATTTTATCGAATATGCCAAAGCAGGGCGTATTGCTTCTATCTGCCTCTACGCTTGTACAACGAGTTGCGCCAACCTCTTGGGTGTTGGGTGAGCATTTTGATATTAAAGTGGGTCAAAAATTTGAACTGGAACAACAAAAACTGCGTCTGATTCAAGCGGGTTATCATCTGGTGGATACCGTTTATGATCATGGGGAATTTGCGGTACGCGGCAGCATTATGGACATTTATGCATCCGGGCAAAATTCGCCGATCCGCATTGATTTGTTTGATGATGAAATTGAAAGCTTAAAGTTCTTTGATCCTGAAACGCAAAGAACCACGCAAAATTTGCAACAGTTTTCGGTATTGCCTGCCAAAGAATTTCCACTTAAAGAAGGGCGTGCGACTTTCCGTGACCGTTATGCAGAAAGTTTTCCGAATGCAAATCCGAAGAAAAATCCAGTTTATCAGGATGTCTTGGAAGGCATTGCTTCTCCAGGCTTGGAATTTTATTTTCCTTTATTCTTTAACAAAGAAGCGATGCAAACCCAAAGCACTCTGATGGCGTACTTACCACAGAATGGCATTGTCATTACAGATAAGCATCTTGATGAAGGTTTAACCAGTTTTTGGAAAGATGTGGTTCGACGCTATGAAGACCGTCGCCATAATGTCGATCATCCCATTTTGCCGCCAGAAGAAATATTCCTGCAACCGAATCAGGTTTTGGAACAACTGAATCACTTTGCCAGAATCATTGCATCTTCAGAAGAGTTTGTAGATAAAACTGGGGTACTTAATCTTAATACCGAATTACCACCACGTTTACCGGTCGATCCAAAACAGGAAAAGCCTTTTTCGGCGGTTAAAAAATATATTGATGCTGCCAATCATCCGGTACTTTTAGTTGCTGAAAGTGCAGGTCGCCGTGAAACCTTAAAAGATGCTCTGCGGGCAGCTTTGGGTGATATTCCAAATGTAGAAAATTTTGCAGAGTTTAGAAAATCACTTCATGCCATCGCCATTACCAGTGCGCCACTTGATCGTGGTTTGGTAATTCCTGATCACCTTACCGTGATTTCTGAAAATCAGCTCTATGAACATCGGGTTGTGCAGCGCCGTCGTAAACGCCAGCAAGAAGTTTCAGAAGAGTTTTTAATCCGCAGTTTAACGGAGCTGAGTATTGGTGCACCTGTGGTGCATATCGATTATGGCGTGGGGCGTTATGCGGGTTTGGTCAAGTTAAGTATTGATGAGCAAGATCATGAATTTTTACAGCTCGATTATGCCGATGCTGCCAAAGTATATGTTCCAGTCACTAACTTACATTTAATCAGCCGTTATAGTGGCGGTGATCCCGATTTAGCGCCATTACATAAATTAGGTACCGATGCCTGGAACAAGGCAAAACGTAAGGCCTTGGAACAGATTCATGATGTCGCCGCTGAACTGTTACATATTCAGGCGCGTCGTCAGGCAAAACCCGGCTTTAGTTTCGAACTTGAGCAAAGTCCGTATATGCAATTTGCCAGTGGCTTTGCTTATGAAGAAACTCTAGATCAAGCCAATGCAATTGAAGCGACCCTGCATGATATGCAACTGGCCAAACCGATGGATCGTCTGGTCTGTGGTGATGTTGGTTTTGGTAAGACCGAAGTCGCGATGCGAGCCGCATTTTTAGCGGTGCAAAACAATAAACAAGTCGCTGTTTTAGTGCCGACGACCTTATTGGCACAGCAGCATTATGAATCCTTTAAAGACCGTTTTGCCGATTGGCCGATTCGGATTGAAGTAATGTCCCGTTTTGGTTCTAATAAAACGCATGTTAAAACGACTGAAGATTTGGCCAATGGCAAAGTCGATATTGTGATTGGAACGCATAAAATCTTGCAGGAAAGTATTCAGTTTAAAAACTTGGGTTTGATGATTGTCGATGAAGAGCATCGCTTTGGGGTGCGGGATAAAGAACGCATTAAAGCCATGCGTGCCGATGTCGATATGCTAACCCTGACTGCAACCCCAATTCCGCGTACCTTAAATATGGCCTTTAGCGGTATGCGTGATTTATCTATTATTGCCACGCCACCAGCACGCCGTTTAGCAGTCAAAACCTTTGTGCAAGAACACACTACTGAATCGATTAAAGAAGCGATTTTACGTGAATTACTACGTGGTGGTCAGGTTTATTTTTTACATAATGAAGTCGATAGCATTGAACGCGCGGCACAAAGTATTCGTGAATTGGTGCCTGAAGCACGAGTGGCGGTTGCGCATGGTCAAATGCGCGAGCGTGAACTTGAGCAGGTGATGCAGCAGTTCTATCATAAAGAATATAATGTCTTGGTGTGCTCAACGATTATTGAAACGGGTATTGATGTTCCAAATGCCAACACCATTTTGATTGAACGTGCAGACAAGCTGGGTCTCGCGCAGTTACATCAATTGCGAGGACGTGTCGGGCGTTCGCACCATCAAGCCTATGCCTATTTATTGATACCTTCAATTAAAGGCTTAAAAGGTGATGCAGAAAAACGTCTGGATGCCATCCAGCGTGCATCGAATTTAGGTGCAGGTTTTATGCTTGCCACGGAGGACTTAGAAATTCGTGGTGCAGGTGAATTACTCGGTGAACAACAAAGTGGTTCAATGCATGCGATCGGTTATAGTCTGTATATGGAAATGCTGGAAAAGGCGACCAAAGCTATTCAAAAAGGCAAAACCCCCAATTTTGATGCACCGTTATCATTAACGGCTGAAATTAATCTACATATGCCGGCATTGATTCCAGATGAGTATTTAGGTGATGTACACCAGCGTCTGATGTTTTATAAACGTATCAGTAATACCGATAGTCAGGAAAAACTCGATAATATCCGGATGGAATTGATTGATCGTTTTGGCGTGCCACCCGAACCGGTGAAGCAATTATTTGCCGTGCATCAACTTCGCTTAAAAGCAGAGCAGTTGGGGATTACCAAGGTTGATATCAATGCAAAAGGCGGTCATATTGAGTTTTCACCCGATACTCCAGTTCAAGCTATGAGTATTATTCAAATGATGCAAAAACATCCGACTTTTTTCCGTATGGATGGTGGTCAACGGTTAAAAATCATGGTGATGCTAGAAGATTATCAAAAAAGAATTCAGTTTATTTCTGATTTGCTGGCAAGTTTGTTAAAAGAAATTCACTGATCAGAAAGTAAGTGTTTAAATAATGCACATTCGCTGCTTCATTTGCTCATGCTTTTAGTTTTATCGCAAAGAAACACTTGAATTTTTAAAGAAATTTATTAAATTTATGTGCATATAAATGTTCTATGCAAATAGTGATTTATTTGTAATGAAACACATTGCATAGAATATTCACGTCTCATTGGATGTGATAGTATTAGCCATCATTCTAATTTTGCATAATTTATAAAGATATGTTTAGTTTGCATCCACAACTTGCTCAAGACACTTTTTTTGTAGGCGACTTTCCACTGTCAACATGTCGTTTAATGAATGATATGCAATTTCCGTGGCTCATATTAATTCCGCGTGTACCGGGTATTAGCGAATTATATGAATTAAGTCAGGCCGACCAAGAACAATTCCTACGCGAATCTAGCTGGTTATCCAGCCAATTGGCGCGTGTATTCCGTGCAGACAAAATGAATGTTGCTGCTTTAGGAAATATGGTTCCACAATTACATTTTCACCATGTCGTGCGTTACCAAAATGACGTGGCTTGGCCAAAACCAGTTTGGGGCACACCCGCTGTTCCATATAGCAATGAAGTTCTTGCACATATGCGTCAAACTTTAATGCTTGCGCTACGTGGTCAAGGCGATATGCCATTTGACTGGCGTATGGACTAATTCAAAGCAATTTAAAAAACTAGACAGGGAGTGTTTAGTGGGAATACTGGGACCAGGAGTGATTGAGTGCCATTAGACGACTGGGTTAGAAAAGAGCCAAGACAATTTGAATATTTTCATCGTTTGATGGGATATATCATGTTGGCTTTACTCATCATCGTCTATCATTACACATCTTCTGATACGCAATATCAGATCTATGTTCCTGTATTCTTGCTTTTTATCTTGTTGATAACCCCGAAGTTATCCAATGGGTTACTGTACCGTTATAATTCAAAAATAAAACGCAGTCTGTTCTTTCTAATTGATGTTGTTGTTATTTCAGTTATTTTATCTGCCATTCATTTAAACCTTGTACTGACTTTTCTTTCACTTTTTGCACTTCTATATACTGCAATCAGTAATAAAATTTCATTTCTCATGGTGTCATTGGCGAGCTTGATTGGAGTAGCAATTTTTTATCTGTGCAATATTTTTATTTTTGGATTTGGTGAGTATTTTGAACAGACTACAGGTGAATTAACTGTTCTGGGTTTCATTTGTTTAATTACTTATTTTGGTGTAGGAAGTTTTTACCAACGTAGTCAAATCCAGCATATTACAGATCGTAAAGCTTATTATTATGAGCAAATGAATCGGTATATGGAGTTTGCCAATCAACTCAGCCGTTATGCACCGGTACAATTGTGGCAATCGATTATGAAAGGTGAGTCGGAAGCCAAAATTGAATATAAACGAAAAAAAATGACCATTTTCTTTTCAGATATTCAAGGTTTTACCGAGCTCTCCGAAACCCTTATCCCTGATGACTTGGCATTCTTGCTAAATGACTATTTAAGTCATATGACAGAAATTGCGAAACAGTATGAAGCCACTGTTGATAAGTTTATGGGGGATGCGATTTTAATTTTCTTTGGTGATCCCATTTCTCAAGGTGTTGAACAAGATGCAAAAACTTGTTTAGACATGGCAATTGAGATGCGTCAGCAAATGAAACTGTTAAGAGAGCGATGGATTAAAATGGGCTATCCAGCGTTACATATTCGTATGGGGATCAGTACCGGATATTGTCACGTTGGGAATTATGGTGCGGCTCATCGCATGGCATATACCATTGTTGGACGTGATGCAAATTTAGCTGCACGGTTACAAAGTGCGGCAGCAGTGGATGAAATTTTAGTTTCCGATGATACCTATAATTTGATTAAAAATGATTATTTGTGTGCGCCTAAAGCACCGATTGAGCTTAAAGGTATTCAAGGACCAGTGAACACCTGGCAAGTGATGGAAAAATATACGTCGCGTAAATCGGATTATCAGCGCTGGTTTGATTATGAGTATAAGGGCTTTCATTTATTGCTGAATCTGGATGAAGTTCAAAATTATGAATATCCAGAATTACTCAATGTTCTGGAAAAAATGATCAAGCGTATACAGAAACAGCAAAAAATGACCAATTCTCAAGGTATTGTCAAACTGAATCTAGAAGATGAAATCATCGAAGATCAGAAAGATGAACAATATCACTAGACATTATTGCTCTTGAATAAAATATTAAAAAACCACGCTAGGCGTGGTTTTTTAATTCTGCATCAATTAATGATTTTCAGAAGCATGGTTGATTGTGTATTTAGGAATTTCAACTTCCAAATCTTCATCCACAATTTTAACCTGGCATGAAAGACGCGAGTCAGGTTCAAGACCCCAAGCGCGATCAAGTAAGTCGGCTTCGACATCAGTCATTTCTTCCAGGCTGTCAAAACCTTTGCGAACAACAATATGACAAGTGGTGCATGCACAAGACATGTCACATGCATGCTCGATCTTGATGCCATTTTTTAATAGGCTTTCACAAAGATTTGCATTTTGTTCGACTTCAAACTCAGCACCAGTTGGGCAAATTTGCGCATGTGGAAGAACTTTAATACGTGGCATAATTTTTACCTATTTATTCGGGTGAGTTTGACCAGTCATCAAGTTGAGTACCTTTAAGAGCAGCATCAATATGTTGATTCATACGTGCAGCAGCAAAGGCATCGCTATGTATTTTAAGCTGTTCTACAGCCTGTTCAATCGCTTTGATATCAGTCGTCGATAATTGATTTTCAAGTTGAACTTTGGCTTGCTCTAAAGCAACAAGTTGTTCAGCGTTAAGTAGGTTGGAATCTACTTTTAATGCTTGGGTCAGTGCTTCAAGTTCACGTTGTGCTTCAACTTTGGTTTCTTGCAAATGACGAAGATTTTTATCTTCTTCAGCAAATTTAAAACCTTCAATCAATAAGCGTTCAGTATCTGAATCGGATAAACCATAAGACGGTTTAATATCAATCTGCGCATGTACGCCAGAGGTGGTCTCTGTTGCTGAAACGGTCAGTAAGCCATCTGCATCGACTTGGAAAGTGACTTCAATACGTGCCTGACCTGCAGTCATTGGCGGAATGCCATGTAAAACAAAACGACCTAAGCTACGGCAGTGTTCAACCAGGTCACGTTCACCTTGAACCACGTGAATCAGCATCGCAGTTTGACCATCTTGATAAGTGGTAAACTCTTGGCGACGTGCAACTGGGATAGCAGTATTACGTGAAATCAGGCGTTCAACCAAGCCACCCATGGTCTCTAAACCTAAAGACAGCGGGGTCACATCCAGTAGTAACGAGCCATCTGTATTGTTACCAATCAACTGATCTGCCGTAATAGCAGCACCAATTGCAACCACTTCATCTGGATTAATGGTACATAACGGTTCTTGATTGAACACATCACGAACAGCTTTTTGTACTGCATATGAACGGGTTGAACCCCCGACAAGAACGACGTTTTGAATATCATCCAGCTCAAGCTTGGCATCACGCATCACGCGTTTACATACGCTAATCGTTTTATCTAAAGCAATTTTGATGATGTCTTCAAAGCTTGCACGATCTAAAGTTAAAACTTGATCTAGCGCTTGGAGCTCAACAGATTCTAACTCTGTTAATGCTTCTTTGGCTTTACGTGCAGCGACAATCAGATGAGCATGTTCTGAATTATTTAAAGTTTCAATATTGAGCTGTTTCTTCGCCCACTTGACGATTAAACGGTCTAAATCGTCACCACCGAGGGCAGTATGACCACCAGTCGCTAAAACTTCGAATACACCTTGGCTAAAACGCAAGATTGAAACGTCAAACGTACCGCCACCCAGGTCATAAATCACATAGTTGCGATCAGAAGCTAAATTGCTTTCTTGATCTAGGCCATAAGCCACCGCAGCAGCAGTCGGTTCATTCAGCAAGCGTAGAACATTTAAACCAGCCAATTGGGCTGCATCACGAGTGGCTTGACGTTGAGCTTCATCAAAATAGGCTGGAACAGTAATCACTGCGCCATTAATTGGATTTTGTAAGCTAGATTCAGCACGTTCTTTAAGTTGTTTTAAAATTTCAGCTGAAATTTCAACAGGGGTTTTACGCCCTTGGCTGGTTTCAAAAGCTGGCATTTGGTGATCTTCACCCACCAATGTATACGGGTGTTGAAATTTAATGTCCGCTTTTGAGCGACCCATAAAGCGCTTAACAGAAACAATGGTATTTTTAGGATCGCTGGTCATGAAGGCTTTTGCTTCATCACCATATTGGGTTGCGTCATCTGCATAATGCACAATCGACGGAAGTAACACGCGACCTTGTTCATCGTTAAGAACTTTGGCTTTGCCTGATAAAACCGTAGCCACTAAAGAATGCGTTGTACCTAAATCGATACCAATGGCAATACGGTGTTCGTGGGGCGCACTTGATTGACCAGGTTCTGCAATTTGCAAGAGAGCCATTGTGTTACATCCTTTGAACGTCTAAAAGTAAAAATAAATTAAAAATCATCGTCAAGATCGAAAGAATCATCATCTAAAAAGCGATCTTCAGCTTTGTCGATATCCGCCATGACTTTTTGGAAGAAACGTAACTTACGCACTGTATCGCGCGCTTCAGTCCAGTCTTCTTCAGTGTAGTCAATTTTAAATTCACGAACCAAGCTGTCCATCCATTGTTGAACTTCTTGTTTAAGTGAAATCAAATCTTCGGCAGCGTGGGCTTCATCCAGCTGTTCACGAATTTCCAGCGCAGATTGTAAAAAATCAAAATCGCTGATGGATTGATCAAGCAGATGATCTTGTTTTTTTAACGAAAGCAGATATCCCGCACGACTATCAACTTGAGATAAAACTTTAAACGCCTGATTAATTTCACTTGACTTGATCAATGCCTGATCTTTGTCTTCAGCTTTATCGGGGTGATATTGTTGCTGCAATTTTAAAAATTCATTTTTTAAAGCTGCTAAATCAATATCGAGTGCTACAGGAAGATTGAACAACTCAAAATGATTCATGGGAGATTTGATCCGCGAAAGTTCTATAAAAATAACTGCAAATATAAATGTAATTAAAACAGTGTATTTTACACTGTTTTAATTTTTAAAAAGAATGGAAGGGGGTGATTAAACCGTGAAAGATTCACCGCAACCACATTCACCTTTTTTATTGGGGTTGTTAAATTCGAAGCCTTCGTTTAAGCCATTTTTCACATAGTCCATTTCCAAACCTTCTAAATAGACACTGCTTTTAGGGTCAACGAAAACCTTAACACCAAACTGTTCAAAGGTTTGATCATGTGTATCAATTTCATCAACGAATTCGAGTACATATGCCAAGCCGGAACAGCCTGAAGTTTTCACGCCAACGCGAATGCCTTCACCCTTACCGCGATTTTTTAAGTAATTGCTGATATGAGTTGCAGCATTTTCAGTTAAATGAATCATGAAAACTCCATTATTCCTTATTCAAAACTTAAAGCGATTAAGCTTTAGCTTTTTTGCTGCGGTAGTCTTCAACAGCAGCTTTAATAGCATCTTCAGCAAGTACAGAACAGTGTATTTTTACTGGAGGAAGCGCGAGTTCAGTTGCAATATCAATGTTCTTGATTGCTTGTGCTTGGTCTAAGGTTTTACCTTTAAGCCATTCAGTCACCAGCGAACTTGAAGCAATAGCAGATCCGCAACCATAAGTTTTGAAACGGGCTTGTTCAATTACACCGTTGTCATCCACTTGAATTTGCAGACGCATAACGTCACCACAAGCGGGTGCACCGACCATACCTGTACCCACATTTTCAGCGTCTTTATCTAAAACACCAACATTACGGGGGTTTTCGTAATGATCAATTACTTTTTCACTATAAGCCATGATGCGTCTCCAAACCTCGGGGTCAGCCTTGATAAGAATTAATATGGGGGCATCTTACTGAAATTCTATAAGATGCCAAGAATAAATTAGTGTTCAGCCCATTCGACTGTAGATAGATCCACGCCATCTTTGTACATATCCCAAAGAGGAGAAAGATCACGTAATTTTTGTACAGCAGCTTTAGTGACTTCTAGTACATGGTCGATATCTTCTTCAGTGGTATATTTACCAAAACTGAAACGAATCGAACTGTGAGCAAGCTCATCAGACAGACCTAATGCACGAAGTACATAAGAAGGCTCAAGTGTTGCAGAAGTACATGCAGAACCAGAAGATACTGCAGCATCTTTCAGTGCCATCATCAATGATTCGCCTTCAACAAAGTTAAAGCTGACATTGAGATAGTTTGCAACATTGTATTCAGGGTGGCCATTTAAGAACACTTGTTCTAAACCTTGTAAGCCGTTCCAAAGTTTGTCACGTAATACACGCAGACGATTTTGCTCAGATACTAGATTTTTACCTGCAAGTTCAAAAGCTTCACCCATACCCACGATTTGGTGAGTTGGAAGGGTGCCTGAACGCATACCACGTTCATGACCACCGCCCTGCATTTGAGCTTTAAGGCGAACACGCGGACTACGACGCACAAACAGCGCGCCCATGCCTTTAGGGCCATAAATTTTATGAGCAGAGAAACTCATCAAATCAATTTTCATGGTTGAAAGGTCAATTTCAACTTTACCGGCAGCTTGAGCAGCATCGACATGGAAAAAGATTTTATGTGCACGGGTGATTTCACCAATTGCAGCAACATCAGTCACGGTACCAATTTCGTTGTTCACCATCATCAGGGAAACAAGAATGGTATCTGGACGAATCGCAGCTTTAACCATATCAGCGGTAATTAAACCGGTTTTTGGTTCTGGCTCAATATAGGTGATTTCAAAACCTTCTTCTTCCAGTTCACGGCAAGGATCTAAAATTGCTTTATGTTCAATTTTGCTGGTAATGATGTGCTTGCCTTTAGAGGCATAGAATTGTGCAACACCTTTTAATGCAAGGTTGTCAGATTCAGTTGCACCAGAAGTCCACACGATTTCACGTGGATCTGCTTTAATTAAATTGGCAACTTGTTCACGTGCATATTCTACTTTTTCTTCCGCCTGCCACCCGTAAGCATGAGAACGAGATGCAGCATTACCGAAAGTACCATCGAATGTTAAGCATTCCATCATACGTTCTGCAACTTGAGGGTCTACAGGAGTAGTTGCTGCATAATCAAGATAAATCGGACGTTTCATGTCAAATACCTGTAACCGATAAAAGGGCTGAATCAAAACTTGGTGAATTTTGGCGAATTGCAACGGTTTGTACGTTGTCACGTGCTACAAGATCAGCAAGCGTAATTTTTGCTAAATAATCGGCGATGTGGTCGGAGAGTTCTTGCCATAAATCATGAGTCAAGCACATTGCACCATTCTGGCAGTTGCTTTTATGGTCACAACGAGTTGCATCGACTGTTTCGTTTACAGCTTCAATAATTTCTAACATGGTGATTTCATCAGCGCGACGAGCAAGATGGTAGCCACCGTTGGCACCACGTACACTAGAAACTAAGCCGTGACGCTTTAATTTCGCAAATAACTGCTCAAGATAAGCAACAGAAATAGTTTGACGAGCTGCAATTTCAGCAAGCGTGATCGTTTGTTCAGTTGGCTGCAAAGCTAAATCAAGTAGAGCAGTCACTGCGTAGCGACCGCGAGTAGTAAGACGCATGATTCGATACACATGTTAAGACTAGATGTATCGATTTTAAGAATCCTGACTAAAATAGTCAAGTATTTTATGAGGCTTTAAAATGTTTCTTTTTATAAGAAAAATTATATGTTTATGCAAGCCATAAATTATACACTAATAACGCAATCAAAAGCACGGTCGTTACAACGAACGAGATATTGATTCTTTTCTGTTTTTGTTTAAGGCGACGGATACGATTTTGATATTGCTTGGCTTCAACTTCCAAGCTGTTAATTTTTGAGCGCTGTAAGTCAATTTTTTGCAAAAGAGGTACAATACGTTTTTTTGAAGCAATAATATCTTGCTCATCATTCGGTTCATTTAACCACTGTTTCCAATCCGATAAAACTTTTGGCAAGCTGAAAAGTAAAGCTAAATCGCGAAATTCATCTTTTAAAGTGATATCACCATCGATCCGCATTTTTTTGATGCTGCGGCGATTGGCAAACACAAAAACTTTAACTAAATCCATGAGAGTGGTGCGGATATCCAGATCAACTGGCTGTTCCGGTGCTTTGGTGTCAAATAAAACGCCATGTTCATTAAATTGGATGTAAAAATCAAAGTAAGGTAAATAACTATTAATTTTGATCGCAACTTTTTGATCTATAAATTTTTTAGCTTGTAAACCAATAACGCGATCATGCTTCAAAATGAGGGTAAAAATTGTTTCAAGAACAATCATAGCCATTGTGAGCAACAAATGCTTTTGTTTTTGATATTGTTGCGATTCACTCATAAAACTCAATCCTTACCTGAAATAGAGCATCCTAGCTCGTAAAATATGCTTCAGGACTTACGCCAAATATATAATAATCTTGCTTTGTAGAACAGTTTAGCAAATCGATCAAGTATTTAATTTGCTATTATCAGTGTGTTTTGTGGATAAATATGTTTGACAGTGCATAAAACAATCAGGAGAAGGGATGAATGGATAAGCCGATAGAAGATCAAGATGATGATCAACAAAAATCAGAAACTACTGATAAAGCAAAAAATAAATTACGTATGGGACGGAAGTCTGGACTGGATTTTCGTAAATATACGCAACAAATTTGGCTTGCCGGTTTAGGTGCTTTTTCACGTGCAGAAGAAGAGGGGAATAAATTATTTGACTCTTTAGTCAAAGTTGGAGAAGAGCTAGAGTCTAAAACCACGGAAATCGCTGATCAAACTTTGGAAAAGGTCTCCGAGAAAGCCAAAGAGTCAGTAACCGATACTAAAGATAAGGTGGAGAAGTTAATTGACCATAGTGTGAATCATTCCTTGAACCGAATTGGCTTGGTCACGGTAAAAGACATTCAGCATTTAGAAAGTCTCATTTTACAGCTACATAGCAAGGTCGATTTATTAGTCGAAGAAAATAAGTTTTTAAAAGCGCAAATTGTAAAAAAATGAAACAATTTTGCTTTTTCTGCATTTTTCAACAATTTTTTTCGCATTTATTTTGCAGAAATCGATATCCAGAGTATTGCGTTTTGCCCTGAACCATTGCTATAAAGGTGCTATGGAATCCTTAGACCTTAAATAAACGATATTAAGAGGACGTAATCTTCATGAATAAATCAGAATTAATCGATGCAATTGCAGAGAAAGGGGGATTGTCTAAGACTGATGCAGGTAAAGCCTTAGATGCGACAATTGCTTCAATTACCGAAGCACTTAAATCTGGTGATACTGTAACACTTGTTGGTTTTGGTACATTCAACGTAAAAGAACGTGCAGCACGTACTGGTCGTAATCCACAGACTGGTGCAGCTTTAGAAATTAAAGCAAGCAAAGTACCGAGCTTTAAAGCTGGTAAAGGTTTAAAAGATTCTGTTGCTTAATCTTTTTCACAGCCAATAAACGCGCCGCTTAGGCGCGTTTTTTATTAATATGCCGATTTCTGGTTTGAACTCATTCATTCATTGTGGGTTTTCGGGTAAAATCCCTCACAAATAAAATATTGGAATACTTATGGAATCTTTTCGTAAAGTTATTAAGGGTTGGTTGGGCAAAGCACTGCTCATTTTGTTTTTGACCCCTTTAGCGCTTGTAGGTATTGAAGGATATTTTAGTGGTGGGAAGTCAGAAGACACAGCAAAATTAGTCAATGGCCAAGAAATTTCTAAAAAAGAACTAGAAACACTGACCAAAACATTTAAAGAGCAGTACTTGGCTTATGCCAATGGTGACGAAACTTTATTGAATCAATCTTTTATTCAAAATAAAGCGATGGATACCTTAGTGGCTCGTACCTTGTTATTGCAACAAGCAGAAGATTTGGGTATTTCCTTAAGTGATGCACAGATTGAGCAAATGGTGGCACAGCAGCCGAGTTTTCAAGAAAACGGTAAATTTTCCGAAAGCCTGTATGCAAATTATTTGCGTTCAGTGGGGATGACCAGTCAAGCTCTAATTGCGAATTTACGTCAAGACCATGCCTTAAAAATGTTGACATCAACTTTTATGGATTATGCGTTGGTGAGTAAGCTTGATATTGAACAAATTGCGAATTTGCAAACTGAACAACGTACATTGCATCTTGCCAGTATTAAACTGGATGAATACAAGAAAAATGTAAAAGTAACAGCTCAAGAAATTGCTGCTTATTACAACAAACATCAAAATTCATTTAAACAAGTTGCAAGTGTAGATGTAGATTATGTTGTGTTGACACCAGCGAATGTTGCACCAGCGAATACGCAAGTGACAGAGGCTGAGTTACAGCAAGCCTATGCAACATATGTAGATGCGCAAAAGAAAGATGCTAAACCACTCGTGAAGCATATTCTAATTGCAGCAGATACGCGTTCAGATGCTGAAGCGAAGAAATTAGCCACTGATGTCGCTGCGAAAATTAAAGCAGGGATGAGCTTTGCTCAAGCTGCAGCGCAATATTCAGATGATACTGAGTCTAAAGCCCAAGGTGGTGTGGTAAAGGCATATACCAAAGGTGTATTTGGCGATGCATTTGACCAGGCGGTGGCTTCGTTAAAGTCAGCTCAGGTATCAGCGCCGATTAAAACCCAATATGGTTATCATTTAATTGAAACAGAAGCGGCAGCCGTTAAGCTTCCATCGTTTGAAACTGAAAAACCACGTTTGCTGGCTGAATTGCAAAAGAATAAATCTACAAATGCCTTCTCAGATACTGTAAATGGCCTGAATGAGATGGTTGTCGGTAGTGATGCACTTGATGTCGTTACTCAGGAAGTGAAAGGTGTTGCCGTTCAATCATTCAAAGGGATGACTTTAGCGACTCAACATCCGGTGCTGAGTGATGCAAATGTAAAAGTTAAACTATTTAATGATGATGTGAAAAATGGTGACCGTAATGCTTCAAGCAGTATCCAGTTAGCAAATGGTGATACGGTGTGGGTAAAAGTACGTAATTATCATGCTGCCGGTGTACAAACCTTGGCAGAGGCAACACCGCGTGTGAAAGCTAAACTGATTGAACAAAAAGCAGCTGATGCAGCTAAGGCGAAAATTCAAACTGCATTGAATAGCTTTAGGTCACAACCTGCTGCAACTGTAGTAGCGAAAAGCAATATTGCATTTGAACGTGCAGGTGTATTTACGCGTTCACAAGGTTTGAAACGTGAGATTGAACGTGCTGCATTCAGTGTTCCAGCACCAAAAGCAGGCATGTGGTCAGTAACTACAGCTTCATTGCCAAACGAGTTGGTGGTGGTTGCCGTGTCGAATGTAAATAAGACTACAGCTAATGCTTTAACCGATGAGCAGTTAAATGAATTGTCTAAGTTGTACCAGCAACTTCGTGGTCAACAAGAACTGGATGATTACACTGAATATCTCAAATCGCATGCAAAAATTAAATAATTTTCTATGAAATAAAAAAAACCTGCGTTAACGCAGGTTTTTTTATTGGCTACATCAAGTTTTATTCAGCGCGTAGCTTGAGTTCATAGCCTGAATATTTGCGAATATTAATCACACCGGTATCCAAAATCAGGTATTGGCCTTTAATCCCGAATAATTTGCCACGAATAATCGGGGTTTTATCTAGGTTGTGTGATTTGATTTTCTCCGGATATTCATCCACTGGATAAACAAACTCACGTGGAAGTTCACTTTCCATGATTTCCACAGTTTCATTAAATTCCAGATTCTGACTAAATTCATCACGAATAGTCTGAATTTTTGGCGCAAATTCTTCAATCAACTGTTCACGCACTTCAATCAAGTCTAATGGCTCAGCTTTACCTTTTAGCAGTTTTCGCCAATCAGTTTTATCTGCCACCTGTGTTCCAAACATGATTTCCAGTTGACCGGATAGACGGCGCGAACCAACTTTCATAATCGGAAGAGCTTGGGTTGCACCTTGATCGAGCCAACGAGTCGGCATTTGTCCTTGACGGGTAATTCCCACTTTTAAAGCACTGGAGTTGGCCAGATAAACAATATGCGGCTGAAAACAGACTTCATGCGCAAAACTTTCTTGACGACACGTACCTAAGTGATAGTGACAAGTTTCAGGCTTCATAATGCACATGTCGCATGAAGCTTGAGTTTTAAAGCATTTGAAACAGTGACCTTGCGCATAGGATTTGGGCGTTTTATTGCCACAGGAAACACAGTAAATATTACCGGTCCATTCAATTTCGACTTCTTGTCCCAAAGTAAATGGAAGATCAATTTCAGCGCGATCCAGTACAAATTTATATTCTACATTTGCCTTGCAGGTCTGCTGATCAGTTACAATAGGGTCCTTTAGACCTGCGTGCATTTTATGGCAAATGCCTTGTAGTTCCATGAAGAATACTCTCTCAAATAATAAGGATGCAGTTATGGCTGAACAAAATGTCATTGCTTCAATGCTAGACGATTTATCTAAACAACAGCCTATTCAAACTGCATTATGTATTGGTCAAAATCTGGCACAATACGACAACAATCAATCAATTCAATGGCACTATTTTAACGTAACTGAGTTTTTAAATCTGCCTTTTACCCAGCGATATGATTTGGGTCTGGTATTACTTGATTCACCAGAGTTACTTGAAATTTCTGATATTCAAAAATCGCAATTGCTGGTCAAGCTGCGTGATTTAATGGCGAAACGTATAGTGGTAGTGAGTCAGTTACAAGATGAGAAATTATTACGTGCTTTAGGATTTACCCAGCTGATTGATAAAACCCGGCATGACAGCAATTTTGCTTTATGGCAATTCAATATTCTAACTTATAAGCATGTGCCGGACTGGTTTAATTCCAAGTTTTGGGCAAATCCTGAAAACTGGAATAAATTCCGCTGGTAAGGCCAAGTTGTTTATATCTTTGCTAAATTTTGCAAAACTTAACAATTTGCCTTCATTGCCGGTTTCCAAAGCATCGTATGCTTTTATAGAGTTTCTATAAGGATAATATGATGACAAACCTGAGTAATATTGTGGAAATATTGGCGAAACAAGCTTTGGGTAATAATCAGCAAAATCAATCACAGAACCAATCGCAACCAGGTGGTTTAGGTGGGATTTTGGGGGCTGTGCTCGGACACATCAGTGGTAACAGTACGCAAAAGCAATCTCAACCCAACCAGCAATCCCAACAGCATCAACAAGGCGGTTTAGGCGGTATTTTGGGATCGGTTTTGGGGCATTTAGGCGGTACACAACAAAATCAGTCAAGAACGCAAACTGGTGGTTTAGGCGGTGCTAGTACAAAAACTTTATTAATTGCAGTTTTGCCCCTGGTTTTAGCATGGATTCAAAAGCAGGGGGGAATACAAGGCGCTCTGGATAAATTAAAAGGTTTAGGCTTAAATAAGCAGGTAGATGACTGGGTATCTACAGGTCCGGGTGAGAATGCAAGTGTAGATCAGCAACAGGTTCAAGCACTGTTTGATGAGCAAGATGTAGAACAAGTAGCACAGGAAGCACAAGTACCAAAACAGGACATTTATGCTGCAATTTCAAAAGTTTTACCGCAAATTATTGATTCTTTGACACCTCAAGGTGAGCAAACCAATAAACAGGAAGCCAATGATGATATTCAACAAGTGATGAACTTGGTTTCTGGCTTTCTTAAACGTTAATATTTTCTTTCCAAGACCAGTTATGTGGCTAACTTAACTGGTTTTTTATGTTTTAAAATTAAATTTTATGACTTGCTAACTGCATGTTAATGCTGGTTGTCCATGCTAAAGAGGGAATTGGACTTAGATATTTTTTTAGCAATATAGTGTGATTTTTTTAATCGAATTAAAATAATCTGCGATTGAAATTCAAGTTCGCCAAATTCCGGTTGCACTTGAACATAATGCAGTTGACCAAAACTATCTCTAACGCGGGCTTGTGCAGAAAATCCAGGACGGGCATTGCCACTGGATATTGTTGCCAGACGCCCAAGTAAACTGACTTGTTGCCTGGTAAATGTCGGTTTGATGACTTGATCAAGACAATGAATCATAAATACCGTAAAAAAAATCGCAATGATGAGTGCAGGGATGATTAAGTAAAAAGCAGGCAGAAATTTCTGTTGCTGGGTATAGACACAAAGTTGAAGAAAATAGCCAGAAAAACTGAAGTTCATCAGCAAGAACACAACAATCAGTGTTTTTGAAAAATTAACATTCAGTAAGGGTGATTCAGAAAGCTTCTTTGGAGACAGTTTCTTTAGATATTGAGTAGGACGAATATTAAAATAATAGCCAATGGTTTCTGCCATGCTGAGTAAAACTAAAGCAAATAAACTTAAATGAAACGGGATTAAGTCAGGGTTCTGTAAAAACTCAAGCATGGCAAGATTCCAATAGGCTGTATGCTATTTACTCTTCGTTCAGGTAAATTCCACCGTCAGAATGCACATTGATTGCTACTTTTTCAAGTGATTGTCCTTGGCACGGTCCAGAAATACATTCACCCGTTTCCACCAAGAACAGTGCTCCGTGTGTAGAGCATTCAATCAATTCCTGATCGCGATCCAAGAACTGGTTTTCTAAAAACTCCAGCTCAACCTGTAAGTGCGGGCAGAGATTCTGATAAGCATAAAACGACCCATCACGCTGTGTAATGAAAATGGTATCACCATTCGGCGTTTCATAAGATCTCGCTTCACGTTCAGGAATTTCTTCCGTCATCGCAATTTTAATCATTATGCACATTCCTTTTGGAAGTTGTTTAATAATTCTTTGTAATTTTCTACACTTAGGCGCGGCCCAAATTGTGAAACGACTTCACTTGAAATCAGGATTGCCAATTCAGCAGCAACTTTAAGACTTAAACCTGCATTTAATGCATAAAGGAAAGCCCCTGCAAAGGCATCTCCGGCACCATTGGTATCGACCGCGGTTACAGCACGACCTGGAACTTTAAGGGTTTGCTCTGAATTAGAAATTAAAGCCCCCTCTGCAGATAATGTAATGACAGTGTATTTGCTTTTTTGCTGCAATTTAGCTAATGCAGCTTCAATAGAATCAGTTTCCGTATACATTAAGGCTTCATGATAATTGCAAAGCAATAAATCTACGCCATCATCAATCAATTCATCCAAACCTTGACGTGCATATTGCACCATCGCTGGATCAGATAAAGTTAAAGCAATTTTTACCCCATACGCTTTAGCAATTTCACGTGCGTGTTTAACCGCTTGGCGTGCAGTATCGCTGGTCGACAAATAACCTTCAATATACAGCCATTTTGCAGTTTTTAAGGGCTCAAAATTGATTTGTGCTTCACCAAGTTCTGCAGTAATACCCAGGAAAGTGTGCATGGTGCGTTCTGAATCCGGGCTGACAAGAACCATACAAGTCCCTGTCACACCTTCACTCACTGACTTTTCAGTGGTTTGAATACCGGCTTCATTTAAACCTTTTAAGTAGGTGCGACCGAGTTCATCATTACCGACACGGCAGCCATAAAATGCTTTACTTCCTAAAGCACTAAACGCAACGGTGGTATTTGCAGCAGATCCGCCTGATGCCTGACCTTTGTATACTTGCGTTTCTTTTAAATTATTATATAAATTTGCTTGTGTTTCACCATCAGTCAACTGCATAGTGCCTTTTTGCAAATTTTGTTGAATCAGGAAATCGTCAGAGACTTTAAATTCTTGGTCGATTAATGCATTACCAATTGCAAAAAGATCAACAGTTGTCATGTCTTTCATTCACATTTCAAAATAAAACGCTAAGTTTACACCAATGCTTAGGATTGCTGTAGATTGATGAATAAAATTCAATATATGACTGATGCTCGTACAAAATGCACTATAGGAAAGGATTAGGAAGTTTCGATGAATATCACGATAGCTAAAGCTGAACAATTACCTGCACAAATCACAGAATTAGCCAAGCAAGCTCAGAAAGAAGGATTTCAGCTTATTGATCAATTGATTGAAGAGTATGAAAGTGGCAAAAACAGGTTTGATCAACCGGGTGAATTTCTTCTTTGTGTTTATGATGATGAGAAACTAATCGCTTGTGGCGGTTTAAACCAGCAATGGAATGAAAACGAAATTGATGCCCGTATTGGGCGAGTACGTCGTTTTTATGTATTGCCGAAATACCGTAAGCATGGTGTGGGCAAACAGCTTTTACAGCATTTGGAAAAAAATGCCCGTGCAAATTTTTCTGCACTTTGCCTAAATACAGACACAAAATCTGCCGCAAATTTTTATCAGAAACAAAATTATGTGTTTGTTGAAAATCATCCGAATTATAGTTATTTCAAGTATTTGCTCTAGTCGTGATTAGACTTGATCATGATGCTGCTGGGTTTGAATAGGCTCATCAGCCTTATGATATTGGCTTGCGCTTAAATTTCATGGATGAGTGTTTAATTGTTTTAAGTCGATTCCATAAAAGCAAAAAATAGCTTTAAATTTTAATGCTGGGTTAAGTGTATCAGTTGAAAATATCAGCAAAGACCTTTTGAGTCAGACTGATGAATCAACAACAAAATATTGCAGCTCATATTTCTAAAGTTCCGCAAATCACTGCGCTTTTCTGGGTCACTAAAATTTTTGCCACTACTTTTGGTGAAACGGGTGGCGATGCAGTATCCATGTCTCTCAATTTGGGATACCTGATTAGTACCTTTATTTTCGCGGCAGTCTTTATCACTTTACTGTTTTTTCAAATCAGTGCTAAAACTTACCGACCTTATTTGTACTGGCTGACTATTATTGCTAGCACTACTGTCGGTACGACTCTGGCAGATTTTGTCGATCGCTCATTGGGAATTGGCTATGTCGGTGGAAGTAGCATATTGCTAGGTTTGGTCTGCTTGTCTTTATTGAGCTGGTATAAAGTTGAAGGCAGTATTTCACCGCATACGGTGAATTATCCACGGGCGGAAATTTTCTATTGGATCACCATTACCTTTTCCCAAACTCTGGGTACGGCTTTAGGGGATTGGTCGGCAGATACCATGGGACTGGGTTATAGCGGTGGTATTATCCTTTTTGTTGGTCTTATCTTGTTAATTTTGGTGCTTTATCTCTATACCCATGTGTCACGGACCTTGTTGTTTTGGAGCGCATTTGTTTTAACTCGTCCGCTAGGTGCAGTGGTGGGAGATTTTCTGGATAAACCGATCGCTTCGGGTGGTCTGGATTTAAGCCGATTCACAGCGTCAGCGGTAATCTTTATAGCCATTTTATTGTGTATTTATTTGAGCAATAGTGTCACTTCGAAACCGGTTTTAAAAAAATAAACATATTTTTCGATCTGCTTTAAAAAAATAGCAATCAGTTGCTATTTTTTGCATTGAAAATAGCGCTGATTTTGATTAAAAAAGAAGGACGTTGAAACTGGACTTAAATGCTAGGAAATTCGTAACTGTACGAATCCATATAGTTGAAGATTCAGGTATAATCACAACATCTTATAAATATGTATACATGAGGAGATCACATGACTGTAGATGTCACTGAAACCATTACTCAAACTGTTCATCCTGCGTTTCAGTTGATACGTCAACACCATGTTGAGGCCTTAGACGTTTTTGTGTCTGAATATAAACATAAAGTGACCGGTGCAACGCATTATCACCTTGCCAGTGATCTGGACGAAAATGTCTTTCTGGTGGCGTTCCGTACTCAACCGATGGATTCAAAGGGTGAGGCACACATTTTAGAACATACCGTATTATGCGGTTCTGAAAAATTTCCTGTGCGTGACCCGTTCTTCCTGATGATTCGCCGTTCATTAAATACCTTTATGAATGCGTTTACTTCAGCCGACTGGACAGCTTATCCATTTGCAACGCAAAACAAAAAAGACTTTCAAAACTTATTGGAAGTGTATTTGGATGCTGCTTTTGCCGCAAATTTAAACGAACTGGATTTTGCTCAAGAAGGTATTCGTATTGAGTTGGAAGATGGTCAGCCGGTATATAAAGGTGTGGTCTTTAATGAAATGAAAGGAGCCATGAGTTCTCCTTCAGATCAGCTGTATCATCAATTGGCGCATCATTTATTTCCGAAAACCACCTATCATTACAATTCAGGCGGTGATCCTAAAGATATTCCGGACTTAACTTACTCAGAGTTAGTCAATTTCTACAAATCACATTACCATCCAAGTAATGCGGTATTTATGACCTTTGGCAATGAATCTGCCTATCACTTGCAAGAACAATTTGAAACTTTGGCCTTATCTAAATTTGAGAAAGGTCAAACGCTACATTCAACCCCTGAAACACGTTTAACTGCACCGGTTGAAGTCACAGAAACTTATGCAGTCGATGCTGAAGATTTAAAAGATAAGACCTATCACGTGATTTCATGGTTATTACCTGAAGCCAGTGATATTAAACTGCGCTTAGGCATGCGTCTGGTTGAAGGGATTTTACTGGAAGATTCCGCTTCGCCCTTGCTTCATTACCTTGAAACCTGTGATTACGCACAATCTACCGGTCCACTTATGGGCGTAGATGATTCTAATTTTGAAATGACCTTCTTCTGTGGCGTGCAAGGTTCAAATCCTGAACATGCGCAAGAATTTAAAGACGGTGTGTTTAAGATTTTGCAAGAGGTGGCCTCTAAGCCGGTTGATTCTGCAATGGTCGATGCTATTTTGCATCAGATTGAATTGCATCAGCGTGAAATCAATGGCGACGGTATGCCATATGGTTTAAGCCTGATTCTAAATGGTTTAGGCAGTGTGATTCACCACAGTGACCCGATTGATGTCTGGGATGTGGATACTGCAATTGAGCAAGTCAAAGAAGAGCTCAAAGATCCAATGTGGTTGTCAAATTTGATTCAACAATATTTGCTTGATAATACCCATCGTGTGCAAATGACTTTGGTACCTGATGCAACTAAATCTGCGAAAGAGGCAGAAGCAGAGAAAGCACGTCTAGCTGAAATTGGTGCCAAACTGACTGATGAGCAAAAAGCTGAAATTATCAAGCAAACTGAAGCATTAAAAGTTCGTCAAGACACGCCTGATGACATGAACTTGTTGCCGAAAGTCGGGCTGGAAGATGTGCCTGCTGATCTGCATATTGTACAGGGTCAATTGCGTGAAATTATCAGTAATAATCACGATATGCCTTTGAATTTGTACCATGCCGGTACCAATGGTATTTACTATCAGCAAGTGACAGTTAAAATCCCGGATGAAGTGGTACAGTCACCATATTTTAGCTTATTGTCGGTTTTGCTAGGTGAAGTTGGTGCCGGCGAATACGATTATCTTGAGCTTCAGCAACTGCAAACTGCGGTCAGCGGTGGTGTAGGGATGGGTGCATCTTTACGTTCAAAAGTGGATGATAAAAACAAAATCAGCGCGTGGCTGACTTTGACCACCAAATCGTTGGTGAATAACTTTGAAGCGATCCGCATATTGAAGTTGGCATTTGAACAACTGCGTTTCGATGAAAAAGACCGTATTATTGAATTATTGCAACAACGTAAAACCCGTTGGCAATCACGTGTTTCAGGTTCAGGTCACAGTTATGCAATGCAAATTGCATCACGTAATTGCAGCGCTTTGGCACAGCGCGATTATCAAAATACAGGCTTGGGTGCGTTGAACTGGTTGACTGAACTGGTGGCTAAAATTGAAAATGATGAAACTGCATATGATGCTTTGATTGCGGAATTAAAAGCCATTCATCGTCTACTTTTACAAGCACCAAAACAGTTCTTGCTGGTATGTGAAGAGCATCAGTCAGATCGTTTGATTGAAGAAATTCAAGATATTTGGGACAAGCTAGCCGTTGATCAAACACCTGTAGAATTAACGACAGTTTTCACGGAAAATAGCAATAAAGACGAAGCCTGGTTAATTCAGGCCAATGTTCAATTCTGTGCTTCAGCTTATCCTGCGGTAGAAGTCTCCCATCCTGATGCAGCAGCTTTAATGGTGTTGGCCGCATATTTGCGTAATGGCTTCTTGCATAGTGCGATTCGTGAAAAAGGTGGCGCTTATGGGGGGGGGGCGAGTTATGACGGCAATGCCTGTTCGTTCCGTTTTTATAGCTATCGTGATCCGCGCTTAGCAGAAACATTTAAAGACTTTGAAGCAAGTATTGACTGGCTATTGAATACCGAGCATCTATCGCATCAGCTTGAAGAAGCAATTTTAGGCTTGGTTGCGAGCATGGATAAACCTGGTTCTCCTGCAGGTGAAGCCATTAGTGCTTGCTACGCTTTATTGCATGCACGTACGCCGGCAGTTCGAAAACAATTGCGTGCACGTTTGCTTGCAGTGACTTTGGATGATTTAAAACGCGTTGCAGAACAATATCTCGTTCAGCAAAAACCAGTAAAAGCTGTGGTTGCACCCGTTGCGAAACGTGATACTTTGATTGAACTCGGTTTTGAGATCAAACAAGTAAACTAAAAGAATAAACTGAGGTAACACCCTATGGCGTTCAAAAAACTTGAACGCACTACTTTGCAACTGAGCATGATCATGCTCAGTTCATTGTATGTGACGAATGTAAATGCAGTAAGTCCCGAATCTACAATTACACCAGCAAGCCCTGAAGCCTGTTCGGCATTGGAATCCAATGCCGATCGCTTAGCTTGTTACGATACTTTGTTTAAAATCCCCGAGGATGAGAAAACACCGCTGCTTTCTGAACGCCAAGCGGCAAATGAAATTGCACCTAAATCGACTGAACCTGAAACAGTTAAAGAAAAAATCAGTCACGGGGTCAATAGCATTTTTTCTGTTGAAGGTCCTAAAATAGATCCAAATCGATCTTTGCTGGATAAGCGTTGGGAGTTGTCTCCCGATAGTAAACTCGGTACGTGGAATATTCGTGCACATCAGCCAGTTTATCTCATGCCAGGCTTTTGGACTTCTAATAAAAATGAACGTCCTTCCAGTCCGAATGAAAATAATACGGTACAAGTGGGGAATGACCAAATTCTGAAATCCCTAGAAGCAAAATTCCAGTTATCATTAAAAACTAAAGCGGTTGAAAACCTGTTTGGTGATAATGGTGATATTTGGGTGGGGTATACGCAATCATCGCGCTGGCAGGTCTATAATGCCGAAGAATCTCGTCCTTTTCGTGAAAGCAACTATGAACCTGAAGCCAGCCTGATTTTCCGCACCAATTATGAAATATTAGGATTAAATGCACGTTTACTGGGCTTAACTTTTAATCACCAGTCTAATGGTCGTGCAGATCCTTTATCACGGAGCTGGAACCGGGTGATGCTCAACCTTGGTTTTGAGCGCGAAAACTTTGCCGTGATGGTACGTCCTTGGTATCGTATTGAAGAAGATGCCAAAGACGATAACAATCCTGACATTAAAAACTACATGGGACGTGGTGATTTAACTGCCTTCTATCGCAAAAATGAGCATGAGTTTTCACTCATGCTGCGTCACTCGCTTAAAGGCGGTGATGATTCCCATGGTGCTGCGCAATTTGATTGGGCATTCCCGATTAAAGGCAAGTTACGTGGCTATTTTCAGTTGTTTGATGGTTATGGTGAAAGTCTGATTGATTATAACCACCGTGCTACCTATGTGGGCTTAGGTGTGTCATTGATGAACTGGTACTAAAACCTATTCAAGCCTCATAAAAAGACCACTCGAGCGAGTGGTTTTTTTTATATCGAAAATTAAGAGCCATTAACCAATTTGAATATCTGCCGGAGGATGTTTTAAACGACTCTTCTTTGGGGTAGCAATTAGGTAGGCTAAAGTCAGCGGTCCTAAACGCCCTGCAAACATGAGTAAGATTAGAGCAAGCAAGCTGGCAGGTTGAAGCTCACTGGTGATACCGCGCGATAAACCGACTGTACAGGCGGCTGAAACGGCTTCAAAGAGTAAATCCAGAAAATCCTTGCTTGGCTCCAGAATAAGAAGTGTAAATAATCCTAAAAATATCAAAATTGCCGTGATAGACAAGACTGCAAAAGCTTTAAATGAAGTCACTTTTGAAACAGAATGATTAAATACCCTTAATTCTTCCGAACGGCGTAAGAAGGTGATCACACTTAAAACTACAATAATAAAGGTACCGACTTTAATGCCCCCTGCAGTACTTAAGGAACCTCCACCAATAAACATCAAGACCATGGTGACCAATGTGGAAGCGTCGGTCATGCTGGACATATCCATGCTGTTAAACCCTGATGAACGCGGTACAGTGGCATGGAACCAGGCATTCAAGGCCTGATCACCGAGGCTCATGCTGGACAGTGTCAGCGGATTGCTGGCTTCTAATACCCAAATGATAATAAAAGCCGCCAAGTTTAATCCTGCAATCGTGGAGAGGATAAGTTTGCTATTGGTACTTAACTTTTTCCAACGATGGGCACGTTTAATATCCATGAGTACCACAAAACCAATCCCCCCAATAATGTAAAGCATACTGATGGTAAAGGTAATGAGGTAATGGTCTGCAAAACTCATCAAACTATTCGGAAAAAGCGAAAAGCCGCCATTATTAAACGCAGAAACACTATAAAAAGCCGCATAAAAAAAGGCACGTGGAAAGTCATATTCCTGCATCCAGGCAACGGTAAGAATAACCGTACCGACGGCTTCAAAAAATAAGGAATATAAAAGTACGCCTTTAATGGTGAAAGAGACTTTGGCTAGACTGGTTTGACCAATCGTTTCCTGTGCCATTACTTGCTGTTTTAACCGGATATTGGAAGACAGACTGAGTGCGGCAAGGATGGCAAACGTCATAAAACCCAAGCCACCAATCTGTAGTAAAAGCATGATCACGACTTGGCCAAAAGTGGTATAGGCCTCTCCGACATTGACTACAGAAAGTCCGGTAATAGTCACCGCAGAGGTGGAAGTAAACAGGGCGTTGATCCAGCTTAATTCCCCATGATGTGAAATGGGAAGTTTAAGCAATAAGGTACCTGCACATATAAAACTTAAGAACCCCAAGGCCAGTAAGCTGGGAGGACTCAGATTGACGGTATTATGGTTTATATTTTGCGGCTGATTCATATTTTATTTAAACCGGGCAGACAGTTTTCGTAGGGGTTCAAGTTCACCTTCAACCACCAAGATATCACCTTCTTGCAGAATTAAATCAGGATCAATGTTATATAAAATTTCCGTGCCACGTTTAAATAAAAGGGTTTTAATTTCCGAAGCGTGACCCATTAAATGGTTAAATGATTCACCTTGGAGACTGGCTTTAATTTCAATTTTAACGATAAAGTGATTGTCTTCTAAACCCATATAACGACTGACCATAGGGTAGCTTAAAGACTGGGCAATACGGGTTCCCATATCTTCTTCTGGATGAATGATTTTATTCACGCCCAGATGGGTCAGAATCATGTGATGGGCTTTGGATTTCGCCTTGGCCCAAATCTTGTTCATTCCCAGATTTTTTAGATGCAAGACACATAAAATACTGGCCTCAATGTCCTCGCCAATAGCCACCACAACGGCTTCACAGCTTTGAATATTCAGTTCCCGCAGAACATGTTCATCGGTTGCATCGGCAATAACAGCATGGGTGAGCTGATCAGAAATATTTTCAACATATTTTTTATTGCTGTCGATCCCAATCACATCGTGATTTAAGCTCACCAATTGGGTTGCAACGGTGGCTCCAAAACTGCCTAAGCCAATGACTGCAAATAATGCCATTCGAAGTATTCCTTAACCCATTTTCTGTGGATTTTATTCATGACGGGTATGTAATTCTGCACTCATTTTATAATGTTATTATTCATTCAGCTATCAGGCTTACAAAACTATATCTAACAAAGGTTTATTTCTAACAGGGCATAGTTAAATGCAGACAATATCAATCTGTATTATTTTATTGGCTTAGATCGTTTTTTATAGCGAGTTATAATCAACGATAAAAATGATTTTTAAGATATGACAGGGATAATTTTTGCTGGTGCAACACTGGAAAACCCCAAAAAAGAAGACAGACATCTTTAATGCTGTTGAGTTTAAAAAAATTTACAGAAATGAGTAGGTCGATGAGAATAAATGCTTTTTTAAAGCACATTCATATAAACAAAAAATAAAAAAGAGCCATTCACTTTTTTACTCTTGAATAGCTCTTTTTTGATGTGTGAGTCTTATTTTAAGAAACGCTGATAACCCAGGTTATTGGTGATTTCAGCATATGGATAAGTGATATTTTCCAATGTTTCAATTAAACCATCCGGATTTTGTTTCGCATCGCTTGCTTCCATGCCAACCAGTACACGTCCTTCTGCTGCGCCGTGGTTACGATAGTGGAACAGGGTAATGTTATGCGTTGGACCCAGACGTTCCAAGAAAGTCAGTAATGCACCTGGACGTTCCGGGAACTCGACACGGAATAGGCGTTCATTTTCGATATCCGCATGACCACCGACCAAATAACGAATATGCAGTTTTGCCACTTCATCATCAGACAAGTCATCCACATCATATTGTGTGGTTAGGAGGTCATAAATATCGTGACGTTCCTTTTCACCGCCTTTTAAGCTGATACCGACAAACACTTGAGCAGCACTAGAACTACTAGCGCGATAGTTGAATTCAGTAATGTTGCGGCCTTGCAGAGCGCGGCAGAAATTCAGGAACGAACCTTTTTCTTCTGGAATGGTCACTGCAAAAATGGCTTCTTTACATTCACCGAGTTCGGTACGTTCAGCAATATAACGTAACCGGTCAAAGTTCATGTTGGCGCCACATACAATCGACACCATATTTTTATTTTCTAGGCCATGTTCAGCCACATATTTTTTGATTCCTGCGAGTGCCATTGCGCCAGAAGGTTCAACAATACTACGGCATTCATCATAGGTATCTTTAATGGCTGCACAGATTTCATCTGTGTTGACCAAGACCACGTCACGCTCAACAATTGGACCTGAGTTGTCTGATTTTTGCAGGCGAATCACGTCAAACGGTTTTGCTCCAATTTGAGCAACCGCCGTACCATCGGCAAATAAACCGACAGAGGGCAGAATCACACGTTCATTGGCTTCAAAGGCCGCTTTTAAACAAGCGGATTCATCGTATTCCACAGGAATGACTTTGACATGCGGTGCAACATCGCCCAAGTATGCAGCAACACCGGCAATTAAACCGCCACCGCCTACAGCAACGAATACATATTCAACATCACGCCATTGACGTAAAATTTCATTGGCGATAGTCCCTTGACCCGCAATCACCAGTTCATCGTCATAAGGCGGAATAAACGTCATGCCTTGTTCTTCTGCACACTGAATTGCATATTTATTGGCAACGTCAAATGAGTCGCCATATAAAACCACTTCACCACCCAAACGTTTAACTGCTTGAACTTTAATATCCGGTGTGGTTTTCGGCATTACGATAATCGCGCGAATTCCCAGTTTTTGACCAGATAGAGCCACACCTTGCGCATGGTTACCTGCTGAAGCCGTAATAACGCCACGTTGCAACTGAGATTTCGGTAATTGACTAATACGGTTATACGCACCGCGTAGTTTAAAGGAAAAGACAGGTTGTAAATCTTCGCGTTTAAAGCGAATGTTGTTGTTTAGCTTTTCACTAATTCGTGGCGCTGCTTCGAGTGGAGTTTCGATTGCAACGTCATACACCGTTGCTTGTAATATTTGTCGAACCAAACGAGACAGCATGTTAATTTTCCATCTAACAGTTTAAAATAGGCCTTTATTGTAACAAACCCCTGTACATTTGGGCTGCTTAATCAGCAACAAATGTCAAAAAATAGTTGAGCCAAGTTATGAGTCTGTATGCGACCCAAGATGAAAAGAAACAAGCTGTTGCGAAAGCTGCTTTAAAGCACTTGCCAAAAGGCGGAATTTTGGGTGTAGGTACAGGAAGTACTGTGAACTTCCTTATTGATTTGTTGCCTGAACTGCAATTGGAAGCTGCGGTGGCAAGTTCTGAAGCAACTGCACAACGTCTTAAAAAATTAGGCATTGAAGTGGTCGACATGAACTCTGTGGGCGGTTTAGATGCCTATGTTGATGGTGCCGATGAAATTGACCGTCATATGCATATGATTAAAGGTGGCGGTGCTGCATTAACCCGTGAAAAAATTGTCGCTTCAATTGCAAAAAAATTCGTGTGTATTGTGGATGATTCCAAATGGGTTGAACAATTAGGTCATGACTTTCCATTACCTGTAGAAGTCATTCCAATGGCACGTTCTGCGGTAGCACGTAAAATTGTTTCACTAGGTGGTGATCCGGTTTACCGTGAAGGTGTAGTGACCGATAACGGTAACGTGATTTTAGATGTGCATAACTTCAATATCTTGAATGCTCTGGAACTTGAAAAAACTCTCAATAATATTCCGGGTGTGGTATGTAACGGTATTTTTGCGATTAATAAAGCGGATATTGCTGTTGTTGCAACCGATAATGGCATTGAAGAGCGTACTGCTGTTTAATAAATTCTCCCTGAGCCTGCTTTTCAAATAAGGCTCAGGGAAATTTAAATCACTATGAGATAAAACATAAAAGAAAAATGACTCTAAACGAATTGCCAGAAATAAGAATTGTCCGTCATGCGCGAGCGAAAAACTTACGCTTACGTGTTGAGCCGACTCAGATCCGTTTAACTGCACCGATATTGTGCTCGAAACGACAAATTCAGAATTTTATTGATCAGTCCGAGCAATGGCTCATTCAAACCTGGCAGCAACAACAAGAAAAAATTATTCAGATAGACAAAACTTTACCGAATGAATTAAAGCTGTTTAATTTAGGTCAACCTGTACAGATTATTTATCAAAGGCAAAAGCATTGTTTTATTTTTGATGATGAAAATTTAAAACTTTTGATCAGTGACCGTCAGCCTGAACATTATTTAAAAGCGTTTGTGATTGAGTATGCCAAGCAGCATCTACCTGTGTGTTTAGATCAAACCAGCCAAGAATGTAATTTGAGTTTTGTTAAATGTGCGATTCGTCAACCTAAAACACGGTGGGGGAGTTGTACATCCAAACATGACATTATGTTGAATAGTGCTTTGGTGTTATTTCCAAAGCATGTCACGCGTTATGTCTGTGTACATGAGTTGGCACATACCAAGCACTTTGATCATAGTCCGCATTTTTGGGCCGAAGTCCACAAGCATGATGTGAATTTTCAACAGCATCGGAAATTATTAAAAACGATGCCGATGCCGTATTGGTGGTATTCATCATAGAAGAATATTTTAATTATTAAATTTAATGAATTGTTTTAGGGATATGAATATAAAGTTAAATCTTAACTTTTAAAATACTGTCTGCACGTTACCGCAACAGAAGTAAAAAATTAGGATTAAAATTTAATTTGTTTGCTGAAATCTATAATGTGGAACTGAATAAAAATGATTTATGAAAGGGTCTATTCTTTTTAGTTATCGGCCCAGTACAATGCAGTGATCATAATTATGTGAACTGGCAGCTTGCCAAAGTCGCTGTGGAGATTGAATTGGAAATTTGTATTGAAACACCAGACAAAGAGAGTTGGGATAAAGCTCAACAGGCATGCTTTAAGCATGGATGGGACTGGGAGAGAGAAGAATGGCCTGAGTGGGATGAAGAAACGGGCAAGGATGTATGGAAAGAAGATCCGGAATTTACATTAAATAATGATAGCTGGGATGAAACAGTGACTCATCTTTGTATGGTAGAAGGAATCTTGTGCACCAATAATATTGAAGATGGTGACCCGACGGAAGATGGCTATAAATTAATGAGTATTAAAGATTTAGAAAATCTAGCCGTTAAATAATCCCAAAAGCCTCAATTCATCATATTTAAGACAAGCCCTATTCATTAATGAACTGGGCTTTTTTAATGTCTGGGGAACGTTATGAAAGCGGTCTAATTTTAGAACTACAACAGATAGAAAGATTTTAGTGGGTGAGAGCAAACTTGATTTACTTCCTTTTCTGGAGGACTGTATGAAAAATCCGGAGCGATTTATAAATGAGCTATATCAATTACTGTGATGTATCTTCATGAGTACAACATAAATACGTCTATTAGGTTTTAAAAGTTAAAAACTTTAATCAACTAGCCAAAACAGTTTAGAAAAGCAAAACTTCCTGTCATACTACGCTGTTACGAAATGAACACTTTAAATTTGAGGTAGGGATCGTGATTACTGTTGGTATTGTCGGTGGTACAGGTTATACAGGCGTTGAATTGTTACGTCTTTTACTACGACACCCAAATGTGCAAGTCAATGTGCTGACATCACGTACCGAAAAAGGTCGCCGTGTCGATGACATGTTCCCAAGCCTGCGCGGTCATACCGATCTTGAATATTCAGATTTAAGCATTGATGAACTCAAAAAATGCGATGTGGTGTTCTTTGCGACCCCTCATGGTGTAGCCATGAAACACGCAGCAGAATTAGTTGCAGCGAATACTAAAGTCATCGACTTGGCAGCAGATTTCCGTTTGCAAAACTTAGAACAGTTTGAAAAGTGGTATGGTCTTGAACATGCCTGCCCAGATATTTTAAAAGATTCAGTTTACGGTCTATCAGAACTGAATCGTGACAAAATTAAACAGGCCAAGGTGATTGGTAACCCGGGTTGCTACCCAACCACGGTACAGCTTGGTCTTGCACCATTATTTAAACAGCCTGAAGCTTTGGTAAAACCTGAAAGTATTATTATTGATGCAAAATCAGGTGTTTCTGGTGCAGGTCGGAAAGCAAGTCTTGGCATGATCTATTCTGAAAATGCCGACAACTTTAAGGCTTATGGCGTTGCCGGTCACCGTCACCATCCTGAAATTGTGGAAGCATTGGAAAATATATCAGGGCTTAAAGATGTGTTTAATCACATTTTATTTGTCCCGCATTTGGTTCCGATGATTCGTGGCATGCTCAGCACCATCTATGTCGATTTAACGGATGCTGGAGATGCAGCAGACTTACAAAGTTTGTATGAACAGTTCTATGCCAGTGAGCAATTTGTGGATGTGATGCCCGCGAACAGTTCACCTGAAACACGTTCTGTGCGCGGTGCAAACCAGCTTCGTATCGCTTTGTATAAGCCACAGCCAAAAAGACTGGTGGTTTTATCGGTACAAGACAATTTAGTCAAAGGTGCTGCGGGTCAGGCTGTGCAAAATATGAACCTGATGTTCGGTTTTGCTGAAAATGCAGGTCTGACAGGTATTGGTTTATTACCATAAAAAACGTTTTTCAGCTTCACACACATTTGGATTTAGATTTAAATGTGTGTTTTGAATGAATCAAAATAAGAGATGACGATGTTGAACACTGAATCAAATACTTCCTCACAACAGGCTCCACTGAGTAAAAGGCTTTTTGCTAAGGGGAATTTACCTTTAGCAATTGGGGCTGCAATTCTGGTTGTAGGGAGTGGCGTGCTGGGCTATTCAGTTGGGCATCGGCAAGGTTTGACTGTTGTCGGCTATGAAGCAGATGCTGAACAGCTGGTTGAGGTTGTGCAAAAGCAAAAGAGTAGTCTGGAAACGCTGAATAAAAATTTGAATCTGGCTGTACAGGAACGCGATGTTGCGGTGAGTAATTCAAATGACTTATTTGCTGCTCTGAATCAGGCGCGTGCAGATAAAGCTCAGGCTGAGGGTTTGAGTTCTATTTACCGTGAAGTATTGGGGCAACGGGGTGGACTAAGCTTGACGATTCAGAATGTCGGGGTTAAGCCTTTACCGGATAATGCTTATGAATATGAGCTGGATTTGGTACAAGTCAGTCCGAATAAACGTAGTATTTCTGGAACGGTGGAACTACGCTTAATTCAGGACACAGAGGTTCTGGTTGTTCCCATGGAAGACAAGAACTTTAATTTTCAAGATTACGAGCGTTTAACAGGCCGCTGGACCATGCCTAAAGGCTTTGCTCCGCAATTCATTGAAGTGCGTTTAACGGGTGGAACAAGTACGCCGGTGATTAAACGTTTTAGTTGGGGCCGTGGTAAACCAATTGAGAGTCAATCTGCATTTATTTCTGAAATTCCTCAAGCAGAATCAAATGCACAATAAATGTGAATTTTAAAACCTATGCGAATCAATAAGCGTCAAAATTGTTTAAATGCCATCAAAAGTTCTTTTCATCAATCAGGATATGTCGATTGGCATATTAGTCCACGCTTAAGCAATGACTCGCAAGACGAATCTGAAGGTGAGATCGCGGTACAAACTGCGCCACCCGAATTAAAACGTCCACCCATGTATGCAGTTGTTTTGATGAATGACGATTACACCCCAATGGACTTTGTAATTGAAATTTTACAACAATACTTTGCTTTGAATCTTGACCAAGCCACTCAAGTAATGCTAACTGTACATTATGAAGGAAAAGGTGTTGCAGGCGTTTATCCACGAGACATTGCGGAAACCAAAGCGAACCAAGTCAATAATTACGCTCGGTCACAAGGCCATCCATTGCTTTGTCAGATTGAGCCAAAAGATTAAGGGGATTACATGCTCAGTCGTCAATTAGAAGTATCTTTACGTTTGGCTGTAAGCATGGCTCGTCAAAAGAGACATGAGTTTCTCACGGTTGAACATTTATTGTTGGCTTTACTGGATAATGACTCTGCTGTAAATGCGCTTAAAGCGTGTGGGGCGGACATTATCGTTCTGCGTAAAGAACTTGAAGAATACGTTGAACAACATACCCCTAAATTAGGTGAACATAGCGATCAGGCACCACATCCGACAGAAAGTTTCGATCGTATTCTGCAACGGGCGATTTTCCATGTGCAGTCTAGCGGCGGTGATCGAACTGTTGAAGGTGCAGATATTCTTGTTGCGATGTACTCTGAACGGGATTCTTTTGCGGTCTACTTGCTTAAACGCCATCAAATTAACCGTTTAACTTTAACTCAGTATTTATCTCACGGTACGCGTAAAGAAGAAGTGCAAGCCGAAGAAGAAGTTGAAGAGTTGGATGGTGAAACCTCGAGTTCTTCAAATGCAGGCCCACTCGATTTATATACCACTAATTTGAACATCGAAGCTCAAAAAGGGAAAACAGATCCTTTAATTGGGCGTGAAAAAGAAATTGAACGTGCCGCACAGATTTTATGTCGCCGTCGTAAAAATAATCCTTTGCTTGTGGGTGATCCGGGTGTAGGTAAAACCTCGATTGCTGAAGGTTTGGCTTGGTTGATTGTGAATGGTAAAGCGCCTAAACCACTTGCTCATGCAGAAGTATATAGTTTAGATATTGGTGCACTGGTAGCAGGTACCAAATACCGGGGTGACTTTGAAAAACGCTTGAAACAATTGTTGAATGCGCTGAAAAAGAAACCGGAAGCCATTTTGTTTATTGATGAAATTCACATGATTATTGGCGCAGGTTCCAGTATGGGCAGCACCATGGATGCATCAAACTTAATCAAGCCTGCCTTGTCGAATGGTTCATTACGTTGCATCGGTTCAACGACTTTTCAAGAATATCGCCAGGTTTTTGAAAAGGATCATGCTTTATCACGTCGTTTCCAAAAAATTGATATCAATGAGCCCTCTATTTCTGAAACGATTGATATTTTACGTGGCTTAAAATCTAAATTTGAAGATTTTCATCATGTTGAATATGACGATAAATCTTTGGTCGCAGCCGTAGAGTTATCAGCGAAATTTATTAATGATCGCTTTTTGCCGGATAAAGCCATTGATGTGATTGATGAGGCCGGTGCACAGCGCCGTTTGAAAGCAGAGCAAGATGATACTCTGATTACGGTTGAAAATATCGAAGATATCATCTCTAAAATTGCACGTATTCCACCGAAAACCGTATCGAAAGATGATAAGACCGTATTAAGTAACCTGGAACGTGATCTGAAACGTGTGGTATTCGGTCAGGATGATGCAATTTCAGCGCTTGGTTCTGCCATTAAATTATCACGTGCAGGCTTGAAATCACCTGATAAACCGGTAGGTAGCTTTGTGTTTGCAGGTCCTACTGGGGTGGGTAAAACCGAAGTCACTAAACAGTTGGCGAAACTGTTAGGGGTGGAACTGGTTCGTTTCGATATGTCTGAATATATGGAACGTCATGCGGTTTCACGTTTAATTGGTGCACCTCCAGGCTATGTTGGTTTTGATCAGGGTGGCTTGTTGACTGATGCGATTCACAAAAGTCCGCATTGCGTATTGCTACTGGATGAAATAGAAAAAGCGCATCCAGATGTGTTTAATTTGTTATTGCAAATTATGGATCATGGCGCATTGACCGACAACAATGGTCGCAAGTCAGATTTCCGTAATGTGATCCTTGTTTTGACCACCAATATTGGTGCGGAAAGTATTTCTCGCGCGAGTATCGGATTTATGGAACAAGACAACAGTAATGACAATAAGGATGCAATGAAAAAAGCATTCTCGCCTGAATTCCGCAACCGTTTAGATGGCGTGATTCAGTTCAATGCATTACCAACCACCGTGATTGAAAATGTTGTGGATAAATTCCTGACTGAACTTCAAGCGCAACTTGATGATAAGAAAGTGATTCTTGAAGTCGATCAGAGTGCACGTGAATGGATGGCTGAACATGGCTATGACCGTTTGATGGGTGCGCGTCCAATGCAACGTTTGATTCAGGAGCATTTGAAGAAACCGCTTGCTGAAATGATTCTATTTGGTGAGCTTGCTGAACACGGTGGTAATGTCGCTGTTTCGGTGAAGAAAGAAGATGGTAAAGCGGTGGGCTTGAAGCTAGAAGTATTTGAAGATCAAACTGCTGAACCTGCATAATTAGCTGAACTGTTGAAATAACCCGTGTCCGCACGGGTTATTTTTTTCTATTTATTTTCATCTTGACCTTTTTTAGAGAAAGAAGATGCGAATCAAACGATATAAGAATTGATGGATATTCAAATTACCAAGCTGTTGATCACCTTTTGCCTGTTTTTTATCACCGCAATCGCAGAAATTTTGGGTTGTTATTTTCCTTATCTCATTTTAAACCAAGGAAAATCGCACTGGTTATGGCTTCCCACAGTTTTAAGTTTGGCGGTCTTTGTATGGTTGTTGACCTTGCATCCCGCAGCTTCAGGTCGAATTTACGCAGCTTATGGCGGAATTTATATTTTTACCGCATTGATGTGGTTGCGTTATGTCGATCAGATGATCTTAACGCGTTGGGATCTGTGCGGTGGATTGGTTGTCCTGCTAGGGGCAATGATGATTATTTTACAACCACAAGGTTTGATACGTTAGCAGGATGACGTATCAGATAGACCAGTTAAAACTGGCACTCGGTATTTTTAATGTTCAAATGATAATTTTTATCATTTGAACTGAGCTTGATTGCCACATGATATGGATTTATACGTTGGAATTCATGCTCAAATAATAAATGACAATTTTGAATTAAATTTTGTTTAATCAGGTATTTTACTTTTTTATCCCCTATATCTTCAGCAAACTGACCAAAGTCAGGTGTCGTAATAATGCCTTGAAGATCTATATGATCGGCATAGAAACGCAATTGTTCAATCAGCGTGTTTTGATCGACTTGATAGGGCATGGTGCGAGAGTCTTCATCACTGATGACATTTAAAATTTCATTCAATGCTTTGGTGTCCTTAATTTTATAAGTTTGGTCGATTATCTGTTTTTTAACTAGATATTGGTCGAGTTCTGTTGCTTTGGCTTGTGCTGTATGGATTAAAAGCAAACTGCTTAGGCATAAAACGATTTTTTTTAAAGACATGGTTATAATTGCTTATAAAATTTATGGATTTATTATACTCATTTGAGTATAAAAAAAGCACCCGAAGGTGCTTAGTTTTATAAGGTTTTTTTAATCAATTAGTCTTTCTTTAAATTTTCATTGAGTAAAAATTCAACCAAAGCTTTTTGAGCATGTAAGCGGTTTTCTGCTTCATCCCACACTACGGCATTTTTATGGTCAAGCATATTTTCAGAAATTTCTTCACCACGGTGAGCAGGCAAGCAGTGCATGAACAAGCAATCTGGATGCGCTAAATCCATGAGTTTTTCATTTACCTGAAAATCAGCAAATGCTTTTTCACGAATTTTCTGCTCTTCTTCCTGGCCCATACTAGCCCAAACGTCAGTCACGATCAGGTTGGCATTAACAGCTGCATCTTCTGCTGAGTCAACCAATTCTACGCAGTGTGCAAATTCAGACAAGAATCTCTCTTGGGGTTCATAGCCTTTAGGGGATGCGACTTTTAATTTAAAGCCCCACATATGCGCTGCTTCAATATAAGAGTTGCACATATTGTTGCCATCACCAATCCATGCCACTGTTTTTCCTTCAATAGAACCACGCTGTTCTAGATAAGTTTGCATGTCGGCAAGCAGCTGGCAAGGGTGATGATCATCAGTCAAGGCATTGATGATGGGTACTTTTGAATAAGAAGCAAAGCGTTCTACGATGTCATGACCAAAAGTACGGATCATAATAATATCAAGCATGCTTGAAATCACACGTGCAGAATCTTCGATCGGCTCACCACGACCCAATTGAGTATCGCGAGAAGAGAGGAAAATTGCACTACCACCGAATTGACTCATACCTGCTTCGAACGAAACACGTGTGCGGGTACTCGATTTTTCAAAAATCATGCCCATAACTTTACCGACAAAAGGTTGGAACACCTCATTGCTATGTTGCTTGCGTTTAAGTTCAATCGCGCGCTGCAAAATTTGGTTAAGTTCTAAAGTCGATAAATCGCGTAAGGTCAGAAAGTGACGTAGAGCCATGGTTACTCCACAATAATTGCTGAATAGAAAACAAAACAACAATTAGTTGTTGGTTGGTTAAGTGAAAAGGGAATCGATTAATATACTATAAGCAGACCGAATTGCAAAAAAACTAGACTTTTTGATGGCCTTCCAAGAAGCGATCGACGCAATATTGAATGTATTTGAGCGTTTCCTGATCATTTTCTTGGATTGGAATACCCATTAACACTCGCCATTCTAGATTTCGTAAAATACCAAAATAGAATTGGGCAGAGTAAATAGGATTTTCGCATTTTAATAGACCAGTGTTATGCGCCTTTTCTAAAGCACAAGCAATAGCAGTTTGAATATGTTTCGGACCTTGTTCATGAATATACTCGGCAAGTTCTGAACTATGCTGGGTACGTTCTAAAACCAGTCGCATAAATGCTGCATTTTCTGGCTGTAATAAATGATGGTGAAAATTAAGCAGGGTATTAATCAGGTAGCATCTTAAATTGTCTCTATCTTGTTCAAATGGCAGGCAGATGTCTTTAAAAAATTGCTCACGGCGATAATCACAAATAGCAGTAAACAAGCCGTCTTTATTGCCAAAAAACTTATAGATCGATGCCTTGGAGCCGCCGGCATGATTGACGATGTCATCTAAAGACACCGCATCATAACCCCTCTCTAGAAATAGCGCATTTGCGCTAAGCAAAAGCGCTAGACATCGTTCATGACCACGTTTGGTTTGTGGCATGTCGCGACCTAGGGGTTCTAACTGAGCGAGTTCGTGCATATGGCTTATAGCATCAATAGTCAAACAAATGAAAACATTTGCAATGATAGCAAAAATATGCGCACATTTCTTAAAATAAAGGTTTTGTCTTGTTGAACCACAATTATGAAAAATGGAAATAATACTATGTGTTTGGTGAATATTTGACTAAAGTTTTAGAGTATAAATTCTAAATAGCCATAGATATGAAGATGTTTATGGATATACTCGGATTTCGATAAGTAAAGTGAAAACTGTGGAAAGGAATATGACAGAACAAATGTCTGCAGGCTTAAGATTTAGACAAGCACTGGAAGTGGAAAAACCATTACAAATTATCGGCACAGTAAATGCCTATGCAGCCATGATGGCGAAGGAAGTAGGTTATAAAGCTATTTATGTCTCTGGTGCAGGTGTTGCCAATTATTCTTATGGTTTACCTGATTTAGGAATGACCAGTTTAGACAATGTTCTTGAAGATGTTCGTCGTATTACTGAACGTGTAGATACCCCATTGTTGGTGGATATTGATACAGGTTGGGGCGGTGCATTTAATATCGCTCGTACAGTTAAACAAATGATTGCTGCAGGTGCTGCCGCAGTTCATATTGAAGACCAGGTTGCACAAAAACGTTGTGGTCACCGTCCGAATAAGGAAATCGTCACCCAACAAGAAATGGTTGATCGTATTAAAGCTGCGGTAGATGCCAAAACTGACTCAAACTTTGTGGTGATGGCACGTACAGATGCCTTGCAAAAAGAAGGTTTGCAGGCGGTTATTGACCGGGCCTGTGCCTGTGTTGAAGCGGGGGCAGATGCTATTTTTGCTGAAGCAATGACGGACATTACCATGTATCGCACCGTCTGTGATGCAGTGGGTGTTCCGGTATTGGCAAACATTACCGAATTTGGCGATACCCCTTATTACACCGTCGATGAGTTGGGTGAACAAGGCATCAGCATGGTGCTTTATCCACTGTCTGCAACACGTGCAATGCAAAAAGCAGCATTGGAAGTGATGCGCTCAATTCGTGAAAATGGCACGCAAGTTAATGTGTTGGACAAGATGCAACAACGTAAAGAACTTTACGAATTCCTTGATTATCATACCTTTGAAAACACATTAGATAAATTGTTCAAATAAATAATTGATTGAAGATGGAGAATTAAAAAAATGGCTGAAGGAAAAGTACTCACAGGCGCGGGATTGCGTGGACAAGTAGCAGGTAAAACAGCACTATCAACAGTGGGTAAGAGCGGCGCAGGCTTAACTTATCGTGGTTATGATGTGCAAGATCTGGCTGAAAACTGCCAATTTGAAGAAGTGGCTTACCTGATTTTCTTTGGTGAATTGCCAACAGCAGAACAGCTTGCAGCTTATAAAGCCAAATTAAAATCTTTACGTGCGATTCCACCAGCATTGAAAGAAGTTTTAGAACGTATTCCAGCTGATTCACATCCAATGGATGTGATGCGTACCGGTGTTTCTATGCTCGGTAACTTGGAAACAGAAAAATCTTTTGATGAACAGCAAGATGTTGCAGACCGTATTTTAGCGACTTTGCCCGCCATCATTTGTTACTGGTATCGTTTTAGCCATGATGGCGTGCGTATTGAAGAAAATACGGATGATGACTCAATCGGTGCTCAATTCCTGCATTTACTTCGTGGTGAAAAGCCAAATGAGTTGCATGAACAAGTGATGAATGTATCGCTTATTCTGTATGCGGAGCATGAATTTAACGCTTCAACCTTTACGGCACGTGTATGCGCTTCAACATTATCTGATATGCATTCATGTATTACCGGTGCAATCGGTTCACTGCGTGGTCCATTGCATGGTGGTGCAAATGAAGCAGCAATGGAAATGATTGAGAACTGGGCATCAGCTGACGAAGCTGAGCGTGAAATGCTTGGCAAGCTTGAGCGTAAAGAAAAAATTATGGGCTTTGGTCATGCAATCTACAAAGACAATGACCCACGTAATGACATCATTAAAATCTGGTCTGAGCGTTTAGCAAAAGACGTAGGTGATACGGTACTTTATCCAGTATCTGTACGCTGTGAAGAAGTGATGTGGCGTGAGAAAAAATTATTCTGTAATGCGGACTTCTTCCATGCATCTGCATATCATTTTATGGACATTCCAACCAAACTGTTCACGCCAATCTTTGTGATGAGTCGGGTAACAGGTTGGGCTGCGCATGTCATGGAGCAGCGTGCGGACAACCGTATTATTCGCCCAAGTGCAGATTATACCGGTCCTGAATTACGCAAAGTGGTGCCGATTGCAGATCGTACTGCAGCATAAATTTACCAAAAATGTCATAAAGCCTCTTCGGAGGCTTTATTTTTGAGGTCTTTTTAGATTTTTATTTTTTAAGTGTCAGTAAAACTGGATCTTCAATGGTATAGCCGGTTTCAAAAGGAATCCCAAGGTATTTAACCGCAACAACGATTTTATTGTGTTGCGGAATTTTGAATGCTTGGTAAATATTCAAGTTGGGTTTATAGGCTTTAGCTATATGTTGCAGACTACTTAATTGCGGTGTAACGACTTTATAACGATACTGATATTCGGTGATAAAACCATCCCACCCAGAGTTTACCGATTTTTGTACGCGTGTTTTCTTTACGATTTGAATTTTAGTTGATGCTTTATTTAAAGCAATTAAGGGCGTTAATCTTTTTTTAATTTTTAAGATATCTTTATTAAATTGAGTGCTGTCTTGATCATAATCAATTTTCTTGGTTTTAGGATGGATATAAAGTGAATTGACCTGAATGAGTTTCTCAGGCTGCTTATTGTTTTTAAATTGATAATAGTAGAGTTGTGGCAGACGACCACGACCGTCTTCATAGTGTTTGAGTAGATAGACTTTTTGGTCTTTGGCATCGTAACCTAAAAATTCTATATTCTGAGGTCCTCCAACAGTGGCAAAACTGGTGCATGGGAGCAGTATCGAACTAAATATAAAAGTTTTCAATTTCCACATAACTAAGCTACCTCAATGAGTTTGATAATTTCCGTTGTAATATGCATTAAGGTGAAGAGCCTGAGTAAAGGCATTCCCTTAATAAAGGAATGAAAGTGGCGTGTTTCATTTAAATATAAAATTGAGGCGAAAAATGCACCTTCAGGTTTTCTTTTTGTTAAGCTACCACCAAGTTTGAGTAGGCCGGTACAAGCGATAATAATATTTTGCGTGATTAAATAGCTTGTTTCCATGAATAGCCATGGTCTCTATGACTTCGGCATATTCAGCCAAGTATTTTTCTATAAGCTCGATATCAATATTCAGGATATCAATCTTGATGGAAGGATCATAGCTGACCAGTCCACTCAGCAAAATTTCTGCACTACTGTTTTTTGCAAATAGAAAATTGACTGGAAAGATAGCCAGAGCTAGCACTTTTAATAAAAGCAATTTTTAATTGATATTACTCAAGTAAATCGCAGCATGTTTTAACATTTATTGAAAAACTTTAACTGTTATATATTTTTTATTGATCTCACTAGTTTTTAATAAAATTTATTTTTTATAATTCAAATATAATATTTAATATTCTAGCTTTAAAACCTCTTAAATAAGTTGTGCGTAAGAATAAAAATCAACAAGGTGCTGCTCGGATTAATAATTATAATTTTGCAGTAGGAAGCAGGGGTGCTTAAATTTTTGAAAAGTTTAAATATAATAAATATTTATTTGTTACTTGTAGTGTTGGTTTTAATTTTTATTGTGGTCTATTTTTATTTTATTAATCCTGTTGATTGAGGTTGGAAATTGATGAATTATGATTTGAGATCGAACGATATTCCCGCAGCTAAAACACGTAATCTATTTTAGTTATGTTGAGATTTTTCTTAGTCTTAACTTGAGTTTGGATTTAATTAAAAAACCCAGTGATTTCACTGGGTTTTTTGCCTATAAACTAAAATTTAACTTAGTTTTCGAGCGCAGGCGTTGCAGCAGCAATTGCAGCAGCCACCGCATCATCTTCAGACTGATTAGCAGAATTTGATTTAGTTGGTGTCGCCTGAGTTGGTTTTTCTTCAGTTTTAGGTGCTTCAGACTTTGGGGCTACAGCTTTAGGCGCTTCCGGTTTTGGAGTTGCATTAGCGGCAGTTTGCTGAGGGGTTTCACGTACTTCTCGGCGAATGACAGTCGTCGTATTCGCAGTTTCTTGGCGTTCAATTTGAACCTGTTCAGGAGTTTCAGCTTGGGTATTTTCAGGAGCATCTAATGGTTGTAACTGAACAGGTTCATTCACTTGTTCAGTTTGTTGAGTAGTCTCAACTTTTTCTTGTTCATCGTCCTTCGGTGCTTCTTTTTTTACACACGCTGTCAATAATAAACTTGCTGCAATAGCGCCACAAATCAAAATTTTTTTATTCATAATTGCACAAAACAAAGCATTAATAGGATGCCAGCATTATAACAGCAAATGCGAATATAAAAATCCTCTCTAGTACCTCTAATTTTTTATCGGAAATGCTGATAGAATAGCCAATTGTTTATTGTTCTTTGAATTGATGCGGAATGACTTTGCTTTATAGGTACAGAGTAAAGTAAAATTGCGCAACATTGCAGGCCGATTTAGGCTCGATTGTACGAGAAACCCAATGACCCATTTTATTTTCGTGACTGGTGGTGTAGTTTCATCACTAGGTAAAGGTATTTCAGCTGCTTCAGTTGCTGCACTTTTAGAAGCCCGTGGTTTAAAAGTAACCATGGTCAAAATGGATCCATACATTAATGTCGATCCAGGGACAATGAGTCCTTTCCAACATGGTGAAGTTTTTGTCACAGAGGATGGTGCTGAAACTGACCTAGATTTGGGTTATTACGAACGTTTCTTGCGTCGTGCGAAAATGACCAAACTGAATAACTTCACTTCAGGTCGTGTTTATCAAGACGTACTCAATAAAGAACGTCGTGGTGATTACCTGGGTGGTACTGTTCAGGTTATTCCACATATTACGGATAATATTAAAGAACGTGTTCTTCGCGCAGGTGAAGGCTATGACGTTGCGATTGTTGAAATTGGCGGCACAGTAGGTGACATTGAATCTCTCCCATTCATGGAATCTGTTCGTCAGTTAATGGTTGAGCTTGGTCATAACCGTACTATGCTGATGCATTTGACATTGTTGCCATATATTAAATCTGCTGCTGAACTTAAAACCAAACCAACGCAGCACTCTGTAAAAGAGCTTTTGTCGATTGGTATTCAGCCAGATATTTTGATCTGTCGTACAGAATATGATGTTGATGCAGACACAATCCGTAAAATTGCCTTGTTCACTAACGTTCAGGCGCGTGCTGTGGTTGTTTGTAAAGATGCGCGTTCAATTTATCAAATTCCACGTACTTTCTATGAACAAAATGTTGACGATTTAATTTGTGAACGTTTTGGGTATAACGATCTTCCAGAAGCTGATCTTTCAGACTGGGATAATGTGGTTGAAGCATTATTTAATCCTGAATATACAGTCCGTGTAGCGATGGTCGGTAAATACGTTGAACTTCCAGATGCCTATAAATCTGTAAATGAAGCGCTTTTACATGCTGGGGTTAAAAACCGCGTTAAAGTTCAAATTGATTATGTCAATGCAGAAGAACTTGAAAGCCAAGATGTGAATGAAGTGTTGAGACATGCTGATGCAATTTTGGTTCCGGGTGGTTTCGGTGAACGTGGTACTGAAGGCAAAATGAAAGCGATTCAGTTTGCCCGCGAAAACCAAGTGCCATTCTTGGGTATTTGTCTGGGTATGCAACTTGCAGTGATTGAATATGCACGTAACGTTGCCGGTATTGCGGATGCAACCTCTACCGAATTTAACCGTTCAACTAAATCACCACTCATTGGTTTGATCACGGAATGGTTAGATGAGCGCGGCGAAGTTCAACAACGCAGTGTTGAATCTGATCTTGGTGGCACCATGCGTTTGGGTGCTCAAAAATCAGAACTGATTGAAGGTACAAAAACACGTAAAGTGTATGGTAGCGCGGACATTATTGAACGTCACCGTCACCGCTACGAAATGAACAACCGTTATATTCCTGTGCTTGAAGAAAATGGCATGAAAATTTCAGGTTATTCACCCGTGCAACATCTAGTAGAAACTGTTGAAATTCCTCAACATCCTTGGTTTATTGCTGTACAATTCCATCCGGAATTTACAAGTTCTCCACGTGATGGACATCCATTATTTGCTAGCTTTATTGATGCTGCTAAAAAACAGTATCAAAAAACTAAATAATATTGGGCTAGGAATAACTAGGAAAGTTTAAATAATGTCGCAATTAAAACCACAAGAAATTGTACGTTTAGGCGATATACAAATGGCAAACCACTTGCCATTTGTATTATTCGGCGGAATGAATGTACTTGAATCTAAAGACTTAGCTTTTGAAATTGCTGAAACTTATGTTGATATCTGCACACGTTTAGATATCCCCTATGTATTTAAGGCAAGTTTTGATAAGGCCAATCGCTCTAGCTTGAACTCTTTTCGTGGCCCCGGTCTGGAAAAAGGTCTTGAGTGGTTAGCGGACATTAAAAAACATTTCAATGTACCGATCATTACTGATGTACATGAGCCTTACCAAGCTGCACCTGTTGCTGAAGTGGCGGATATTATTCAGCTTCCTGCATTTTTGAGTCGTCAGACTGATCTGGTGGAAGCCATAGCAAAAACCGATGCCATCATCAACATCAAAAAAGCACAGTTCCTTGCTCCACATGAAATGCGTCATATTTTGCATAAGTGTCTGGAAGCTGGAAACGACAAGCTGATTATTTGTGAACGCGGTTCCGCTTTTGGCTATAACAACTTGGTTGTAGACATGCTGGGCTTCGATATCATGAAAGAAATGGATGTCCCAGTGTTCTTTGATGTCACCCATGCGCTTCAGACTCCAGGCGGCCGTGCAGATTCTGCCGGGGGACGCCGTGCGCAAATCACTACGCTTGCGCGTGCGGGTATGGCAACTGGTTTGGCGGGTTTATTCCTAGAAGCACATCCAGATCCAGAACATGCCAAATGTGACGGTCCATGCGCACTGCGTATGTCACAGCTTGAGCCGTTCTTGGCGCAATTAAAAGAATTGGATACTTTGGTTAAAGGATTCAAAAAGTTAGATACTCATTGATGCTTTAGATAGCATCTAGTTATTCAATCAACTGAGGAATTGTTCATGAGTCAAATCGTTGACATTCGTGCACGTGAAATTTTGGACTCTCGTGGTAACCCAACCATCGAAGCAGACGTAATCTTAGAATCTGGCGTGGTTGGCCGTGCATGTGCACCATCTGGTGCTTCAACTGGTTCTCGTGAAGCTTTAGAACTTCGTGATGGCGACAAAGCGCGTTATTTAGGTAAGGGTGTTAAAACTGCGGTTAACAACGTAAACACTTTAATCCGTGATGCTCTCGTTGGTAAATCAGTATTCGAACAAAAAGACATCGACAACACGATGATCGCTTTAGACGGTACTGAAAACAAAGAAAAATTAGGTGCAAACGCAACTTTAGCGGTGTCTTTGGCTGCTGCTCGAGCTGCTGCTGATGAAAAGAAAATTCCTCTTTTTCAATACATCGCAGATCTTCGTGGTCAAACCATTTTGACGATGCCTGTACCAATGATGAACATCATCAATGGTGGTTCACATGCAGACAACAACGTTGATATTCAAGAGTTTATGATTGAGCCTGTGGGCTTCACTTCATTCTCTGAAGCGCTTCGTGCGGGTGCTGAAATCTTCCATTCTTTAAAATCAGTATTAAAGAAACAGGGTTTAAATACAGCGGTAGGTGATGAAGGCGGTTTTGCACCAAACCTTCGTTCTAACGAAGAAGCAATTACTGTAATTCTTGAGGCAATTGGTCAAACTGGCTACAAGGCAGGTTCTGACATCATGCTTGCGCTGGACTGTGCCTCTTCAGAATTCTACAAAAATGGTCAATACATTCTTGCAGGTGAAGGCAACAAAGCATTTACCAGCAACCAGTTCTCTGACTATTTAGCGGGTCTGGTTAAGCAATATCCAATTATCTCAATTGAAGATGGTTTGGACGAGTCGGATTGGGAAGGCTGGTCTTACCTGACTTCAATCCTGGGCGATAAAATCCAGTTGGTTGGTGATGATTTGTTTGTTACAAATCCTAAGATTTTACAACGTGGTATTAATGAGAAAGTCGGTAACTCGATCTTAATCAAATATAACCAAATCGGTACCTTGAGCGAAACTTTAGATGCAATCTATCTTGCGAAAGCAAATGGTTACTCTACTGTGATTTCACACCGTTCAGGTGAAACTGAAGATTCTACAATTGCGGATCTTGCAGTAGGTACAGCAGCGGGTCAAATCAAGACCGGTTCACTTTGCCGTTCTGACCGTGTTGCGAAATATAACCAATTGCTTCGTATTGAAGAATTGACTCATGCTGCATATCGCGGTAAAGCTGAATTCAAAGGTTTGAACTAAGCGACTGATGCAATTTATGTTAAGTATATTTAACTCCGCTGTGAGTAAAGTATTATTGGGCCTTGCGATCATTTTGATCGCAGGGTTTCAGTACTTATTCTGGTTTGGTGAAGGTGGTTATCATGACCATCAAAAATTAGCCCAAAAAATTCAACAACAAACAGCAACAAATACGGAATTAAAAGAACGTAATCGTGTGTTGGCTGCCGAAGTCTATGACTTAAAAAATGGGATTGAAGCCATTGAAGAGCATGCACGTTTAGATCTGGGTTTGATCAAGCCGCGTGAAACTTTTGTGCAAATGAGTACAATTGGTACCCACTATAAACCGATTTATATCGATCCAAATGCCAAAGTTGACTTAAGAACAAATGAAGATGCTACCGGAGCTTCAACAGCAAATGCGCCATAAAATTTGGGCGGTTATTCCTGCTGCAGGTTCTGGAAGTCGTTTTTCTAAAACCCAGCTTAAACAGTATCAAATAATTCAAGGTCAAACTGTGTTAGAGCATACGGTAAGCCGTTTGAATGATTTGCCGTTGTCGGGTTATGTGTTGGCGATCAGTGAAGATGACTCGGTGGCGAAAACATTAAATTTTACTCAGCCGGATAAAGCTCATTTTTGTGTTGGTGGGGCAGAGCGGGTTCATTCTGTTCTAAATGCTTTGACTTATTTAAGTCAGATTGCATCCAATGATGATTTTGTCTTTGTGCATGATGCTGCACGTCCTTGTGTCACCCAAGATTGCTTAAATCGTTTAGTGAATACTGCAATACAAGAAGACTGTAGCGTGATTTTGGCTATTCCTGTGCGTGATACTTTAAAATTTGTTGAAAAATCTAATAATATTAATAAAACTGTAAGCCGTGATAATTTATGGCAAGCCCAGACCCCGCAAATTTCAAAGTTGGGTATTTTAAAACATGCTATTGAGCAAGCATTGCAAGATGGTGTCACCATTACTGATGAATCCAGTGCCTTGGAGTATGTGGGGGAGTCGGTAAAAGTGGTGCAAGGTCGGTCAGACAATATCAAAATAACCTATTCAGATGATTTGGAACTCGCAAAATTGATTTTAACAGTACAAAAATAAAATAAAATTGATGTCAGATGTATTATCTGGCCGGCTTTAAATTTATACTTTGCTATCGCATTTAAACACTCAAATATTTCAAATGATACCATCATCCCAGTATCGTTTTTTACGTCACTCTTTACGTGATGGTAGAAGCATTAAGCATGATTCATCCAGATGGGCTAGATTACATTTAGATCCTTGGCTACTTTGTTTTCTTTTATTGAATTCAGCACTGGGGTTGATGGTGGTTTATAGTGCAACCATGCAAGACAGCAGCATGGTCATTCGCCAAGCCACAAGCTTTGGTGTCGGCTTTATTATCATGTTTTTATGTGCCCAGATTCCACCAAAAGTCTATCAGGCAGCAAGTCCCTATATTTATATATTGGGCATTGTGCTGCTGGTGCTGGTATTGATTATTGGTGATACCCGCTTGGGTGCCAAGCGTTGGCTCACCCTCCCTGGTATAGGCAGTATGCAGCCCAGCGAAATTATGAAATTTGCCATGCCGTTAATGATGGCTTGGTTTTTTTCTCGTCGTGCTTTTCCACCCACATTTGTTCAGATTGTCATTGGACTCATGTTAATGATGTTTCCTTTTGTGTTGGTGGCTTTGCAACCTGACTTGAATATTGGACTCATTATTCCCGGTATTTTTGCTTTATTTCTTTGCGGGATGTCATGGCGTTTAATTTTAGGTGCATTGACGGCGTTGGCAGTTGCCGCACCATTAATCTGGATGTTCTTATTACAAACTTATCAAAAGAAACGGATTCTAACTTTATTTGATCCAGAGTCTGATGCATTGGGGGCAGGCTGGAATATTATTCAGTCGAAGATTGCCATTGGTTCGGGCGGTTTAACCGGTAAAGGATATTTGACAGGGACGCAGTCGCATCTTGGCTACTTACCTGAGCATCATACTGACTTTATTATGTCAGCCTATGCTGAAGAATATGGCTTTATTGGGGTGTTTTTATTATTCAGTCTTTTTTCCGCCATTATTATCCGTTGCTTGATGATTGGGTTAAACAGCTTCCATAATTTTGGTCGTTTATTTGCCGGAACTATTGGATTGACGTTCTTTTTCTTTGTATTTTTAAACTCGGGAATGGCGAGTGGTATTTTACCTGTTACTGGTGATCCTTTGCCGCTGATGAGTTATGGTGGTTCGGCTGTAATTTCAATGCTGGCGAGTATGGGTATTGTGATGTCGATTCATACCCATCGATAAACAAAATAACTATTTTAAAGCGAGATAATCATCTCGCTTTTTTGTGAGAGGGGAAAATGAATCGGTATAAAAATCATTAATGATGATTAAAGAATTAAACATACAATTAGATAGTTCAGAGTTGCTTGATGGTGGCTTAAGACTTGATTTGGTTTATCAGTGTTGTGAAATATCTATAGAACATGGAATTGCTATAAAACTCTTTTAGAAACTGCATTTTGTACTTCAGCACTTGCATTGTTTAGTGTGCAAATCAAATCTACTGTCCGTGCATGTTGGTTGCTTTTGAGTGCGACAAATAATCAAATTCTGAAATTTTAAACCACCAGCATTGCAGAGCTATTTAAAAATGAAAAAATATTGAAGAAATTAGGCTTGGGGAACTGCAGTTTGAAGAATTCAAATTTTATTCACTTAAGCACTTAAGCACTTAAACTCTATTGTTCATACCGGTAAGCATTCTTTGATAAGAAGTAGATTTGGTCTAAATGAGAAACAGTATAATGATGTAATGAAACAATCAAATGGGTTAACACCTATAGCTGGACAAATTCTTTTAAGACAGAGTGGTAACGAAAAATGGATATATATTTTGCAGGCTAAATACCGTGATTGTTTTTTGCTGCAAGAGGATATTTCATTTGAAAAAAAGCAATAATTGATGAAATGCACCTATAAAATAATGAATAAAAAAGCCCTCAATTGAGGGCTTTTTTACAGTCAATGTTTAGGCGAGTAACCAGGTGTAGTAACCCCAAAGCATCAGCGGCCATGCCAGAAATGGGCTAAATAACCATTTCCATAACCAGAACTTTGGTATAAAACCCACACCATGAATAAAACCACCTGAAATACCGATCATGATATACATCATGCTACTGTGACTGTATCCACCATTTACATCTAGCATCATTGCTGGATGAATCAATAAAACGGCTGCAAGTGGCAATGCCAACAAAAATGAAATGGCCATTGCAAACTTGTTCGGCTTTTTAGTCTCTGTTGTTATTGCAACTTCAGTCATTTTCTATTCCTCATCCAAATCTTGATTGTGTTCAATGTAAAGGGCGCTAAGTACACCGGCAAAACACGCCATTAAAATTCCAAGAATCCAAGCGAAATACCACATATCTATTCTCCTTGCACACAAGCTTAGTAAAGGCTGTGTGAATTATCCTGAACGTGTTTATTGGTGATCACACCCCACATTTTGTAGTAACACCAAGTGGTGTATATCAAAATGAGTGGGACAAAAATACCAGCCGCTACAGTCATTACAGTAAGCGTATTTTTACTCGAAACTGCATCCCACATGGTAAGGCTAATTGCAGGATTAAGACTAGATGGCATTAAGAAGGGGAACAGTGCAAAACCGGCAGTCAGGATTGAACCGATAACTGCAAGACTCGAACCGAGGAAGCTGAAACCTGCCTTATTTTTACCCGCAGCAAGCACCACAATAATGCCGCCAAGAATACCTGCGATTGGTGCAAGCATCGTAATTGGGTAAGTCGAGTAGTTATTCATCCAGCCATGGTTGCTATTGGTAAGGACTTCTTTGGCTAAAGGATTGGCAACCCCATTGGTATCAAATGGTTGTACCAAGGTATAACCTTCAATCCCACCGAAGTATAACCAGGCACCTGCACCTAGGAAGCAAATGAGGTAAACAAGTCCCATGATTTGCGTCGCTTTAGCAGAACGATTTCGTAATGCACCATCGGTACGTAGCATCAACCAAGCACCACCATGTGAACATAGCATTGATAAGCTGACTAAACCGCAAATCACTGCAAATGGATTAAGCAGTGCAAAGAAGCTACCTGTGTAGGTTGATCGCACAGTTTCATCTAGGGTAAATGGAACGCCCAGAAACATGTTGCCGAACGCCACACCAAAGACCAAGGCTGGGACAGCACCACCGATAGCTAAACCCCAATCCCAAGACGTACGCCATTTGGTATTTTCTAGTTTAGAACGATAGTCAAAACCCACAGGTCGTAAGAATAAGGCGAACAAAACCAGAAGCAGTGCCCAATACATGCCAGAAAAGGCTGTGGCATAAACCATAGGCCATGCAGCGAAGAGTGCACCGCCGGCAGTAATGAACCACACCTGATTGCCGTCCCAGTGTGGGGCAATAGTATTGATAGCCGCACGACGTTCGTCATCATTTTTACCTACGAACGGCATGATTGCCATCGAGCCCATGTCGAAGCCATCGGTCAGGGCAAAGCCAATCAGCAATACGCCAACCAATACCCACCAGATAATTTTGAGAAGTTCATATTCGATCATGATTGAGCCTCCGCAGCAGTCTGGTTTTGAGCATCATCTTTTTCAAAATGGTATTTACCAGTATGTAAAGAACTTGGACCTAAGCGAGCAAACTTAATCATCAAGTACATTTCGATAATCAGAAGTACGGTATAGAACGCTGCAAGCGCAATGATTGAACCCCAAATATCACCAGTGCTTAAGCTCGAAGTAGACAGGTGGGTAGGTAAAATCTCACCAATCGTCCATGGCTGACGACCACCTTCAGCCACGTACCAGCCTGTTTGTGTAGCGATCCACGGCAATGGAAGTCCGTAAAGTGCAAATTTAAGTAGCCAAGGTTTATTCTCTGCATTGCGTTTAGCCACTGCATAAGTTGCAAGGATAAATAAAAGCAGCATTAAGAAACCTGAAGCCACCATGGCGCGGAACGAGAAGAACAGGGCAGTTACGTTAGGAATAGTATCCTTGGTTGCTGCCTTAATTTGCTCTTCAGAAGCATCAACGACATTTGGCGTGTATTTTTTAAGAAGCAAGCCATAACCCAGGTCTTTTTGGTTTTCTTGGAAAGAAGCCAGAAGCGCTGGTGAGCGATCGCCTGCACGAAGTTTTTCAAGTTCAGCATACGCATTCATGCCATTGCGGATACGAAGCTCATGTTGAACCATCAGGTCTTTTAGACCAGTCACTTCTTTATCAAGTGAACGCGTCGCAATAATCCCCATCACATATGGAATGCGAATAGCGTAGTCAGTGCGTTGTTCTTGTTGATTTGGAATACCAAACAAGGTGAAGGGTGCTGGAGCAGGGTGAGTTTCCCATTCTGCTTCAATTGCAGCTAATTTGGTTTTTTGTACATCACCCAGTTCATAACCTGATTCATCGCCCAGTAAAATAACGGAGAATGTAGAGGCTAAACCAAAGATGGCAGCAATGGCGAAAGAGCGACGTGCAAAAGGCAGGTCACGTTTTTTGAGCATGTAGAAGCTGGAAATTGCCAGAACGAAAATTGCCCCAGTCACATAACCTGAAGATACCGTATGGACAAATTTAACCTGAGCCACCGGGTTGAAAATCAGTGCGCCGAAATCAACCAACTCCATACGCATAGTTTCAAAGTTAAATGCTGCACCGACAGGGTTTTGCATCCAGCCATTGGCAACTAAAATCCAAAGTGCGGACATGTTTGAACCGAGTGCAACCAGCCAAGTCACGCCTAAATGCTGAACTTTGGAAAGTCGATCCCAGCCGAAGAAGAATAAACCAATAAAAGTTGATTCGAGGAAGAATGCCATCAGGCCTTCAATAGCAAGTGGCGCACCAAAAATGTCACCTACATAGTGAGAATAATAGGCCCAGTTTGTGCCAAACTGGAATTCCATGGTTAAACCAGTAGTCACTCCTAAAGCGAAGTTAATACCGAAGAGTTTGCCCCAGAATTTGGTCATGTCTCTATAAATTTCTTTACCGGAAATCACATAGGTGGTTTCCATAATGGCAAGAATAAAAGCCAGACCAAGAGTAAGCGGTACAAATATAAAGTGATACAACGCGGTCATTGCAAATTGGAACCGCGAAAGATCGACCACGCTTTCAGAAATCATCAACGTGTCTCCTGGATTTGGGAAGGACTGCCGGTAATATGCTCGGCAACTTGAGAATCAAAATTTTTGGGAATAGTAGGGGTGTCAAACCAGATATGTTTAATCGTTAACAAGAGAGCAATCTTAATTATTAATATGATTGTTATCTCGCGAACTAATTTTTGGTTAAAATCTTTGGGTATTAAGCTCATGCAAATAAGCCTATTTAAAAAACATAATGGATATTATTAAACAAAAAGTAACTAAAAATAAACAGATTAAACAATTAAAGTAAAAATATATTATTAATTTAATTAAAAACAATGGTTTATATTAATTAAATGTTAAAAAATAAACTAATTTTTTATCATTTTAAAGTTGACTAAAATGCTTTGTTATAATGTTTTTAATCCCGACTAAAATAATAAGATATTATATTTAAAGTTGACTAAAACAGTAGTGTTGAATATTTATAATCTGACTAAAAAGATATTTATTAAATGAGATTGATTTGTATTTTAATTAAAATACAGATTTTAAAAAGAGAAGAATACTGAGTAAGAAGAAACAAGGATAAATAAAATATTGGATATTTTATTTATGAAAGTGGTTATGAGAATATGATTTAAATAAAAAGACCGCCCCGAGGCAGTCTCATGTTAATGATTTTAAATTTTAGAGACCGAATTTTAGAATTTGATTTCCATACCTAGGCCGTAAACACTTTCATCAGCATTACCTTTTTTAGGTGAGTTATCCCATTCACGTTGAATTGCATTAGCAAATAATTTGGTTTGGCTGTTTAATTTATAATCTGCACCAATACCCCATTGGTCTACAGAACTGTCACCCGATGCACCACCCAGTATTGCATAGTCAGTATCTGCTTGTTGATATTGAGCTTTAAATGTCCAAGGTGTATTTGCAAGTTTGTAAGTTGCAGAGATTAACCATGCATTTTCTTCTACTTTATTATAGTCACCTGCATAAGCGGGTGTAACCGAAAAGGCTTGAAGATTGGTGTAATCTGAAATTTCAGCAGTTTGCCACATTGCACCTAGATATAAGCCAGTCGCACCAATTTTACCCAGGTCAAAAGAACCACCAACACGGATAGCATCAGCCGGAGCATTTGAGATACCAACAGCCGCGAAGTCACCTATAGATTTGAAGTTGCCTGCAATAACACCTTCGAAGCCTAGATCTTTATTGGCATAGGAAAGTGAAGTAGAGATACCATCACCAATGCTGTCACGTGCTCCATCAATATATTTAGTTGTTTCGCTTGTCGACTCGCCTTGTTGAGCTTGAAGCGCAAATACTAAACCACCCATCAGTTTAGGATCGGTTTCAATACCAATCACATTTTCTACACGCTCTTCGCCGTACATCATTTCTTTAATGTCTGCATGTGCATAGTCATTAAATACATCACGATATCCACCAGCAGCATCTTTAAATGGGGTATCCATAATACCGGCTTTTAAGTTACCGACATCAGCCCATTTTAAACCGGCGAATATATTACGTTTTTTAAAGACATCATCACCACCATCGACATCGACTTCCCATTCGGCTTGGTAAAGAGCAGAGAGTTTATCCGTCAGTTTCTCTTCCCCTTTAACACCAATACGGGAAGCATTTGAGTTTAGTTCGGTTACTGAATCTTTGCCGTTATCATAGCTGTCAACACTTACGTTCAATTTACCATATACAGTTGGTGCTGCTTGTGCTGCACTCATCCCCATAGCCGCTACTACAGCAGCGAGAAGCAATTTTTTCATTGAGATTTCTCCAAAACACGGTTCTAAATGGCATTTGCCTGACTTGACACTTTTTTTAGTTTGCCTAAGTACAAAAAGTTACAGAAGCTCACCAACTTGCTATGCAGTATCTGTAATCTTTGTGACAAAAAAGTGAATGAGAAATGACAGTTTGATGACGTGTTTAGATGGGTCTTTAAACTAAATATTTCTTTTTTATTCTATATTTATAAAAAAATGGAGCCGAAGCTCCATTTTTTTTGAATTCATTTTAAATTACAGTGCAGCTTTAATTTTTTCAGCCAAGGCTTGGATTTTTTTTTGATCACCCATGTGTAAAGCATGTTTGCCTAACTCATGAACTGAACTTGGAATAAGGTGAAAATGTACATGCGGAACAGTTTGACCCGCAGATGCGCCTGAAAGTTGCATCAGTACAATCCCTTTGACTTCGAGAGCTTTCTCCATTGCTTGCGCAATTTTTTGCACAATCTGAATGGTATAAGCAGCAGCTTCAGGCGGCAGATCGAGTAATGTGATCGCAGGGGTTTTAGGGATAACCAGCGTGTGACCTTCAGCTTGTGGCATGATGTCCATAAAAGCGAGGACTTGATCATCTTCATAGACTTTAATTGCAGGAATTTCGTTGCGAATAATTCGTGCAAAAATATTTTGATCATCGTAAAGCATGGCTAATCCTTAAAAGTGAATTGAACTGTAATTATTTACAGCTCAATTCTTTCTGACGATCTTTGATGGCGTCAAGTCGTTGTTGCTCTTTTTCTGAAAATTTTGGTTTAGTTGTATAGCAATTATCATTGCCAAACTTCGCCTTGGCGTCAGGGTCTTTAAAGCAAAAACCTTTAGATGCGTAAATGACATCATGGTCATTCTTCAATTTTTGACATTCTTGCTCTGGCGTTGCTGCAAAAGCACTTGCCCCAATAAAAGTTGCAACACTGGCAAAGATTGCAACACTTAACTTAGTCATGAGAGTTTCCTCTGTAAGAACATTGTGTATAACACATAAACACAATATTAGGTTTCGTTATCATTATTCAATGGCGATTTATTACTCAAGGGTGATTTTACTCCATGATTCATACATTTTTACAGCGCTTGAAAAGTCACTGTCTTTTTCTGCTAAATCACTGGAAGCCTGAATTAAACTTTGAGTAAGCGCAATCACTGGCGCAGAAAGTCTGGCTTCACGAACCAGGTCTAAAGCAATTCCGGTATCTTTGGCCAATAACGGCAGGGCAAAGGTCAGAGGGAAACTTCGATTTAAAATACGCTGCGGCAACACAGTTTCCGTTACACCACTTTTGCCACTTGAAGCATTAATACAATCTAAGGCTTCATTCAGGTTGACGCCATGTGCTTTAAGGGCAGTAAAACCTTCGGCCACTGAACAAAGATTTACAGCCAATAACATATTGTTTACAGCTTTAACTGCAAATCCTGCGCCCGGGCCACCGACATGTTTAATAAGCTTGCCAAAGGCCTGAATTGCAGGTAGCGCCTTTTCAAAAGCGCTCGCTTCTCCGCCAATCATCACCGTTAAGGTCGCATTTTCAGCCCCAATGGTTTGACCACTGACTGGTGCATCAAGGAAATCTACATCTTGTTCTTTTAATTGTGTTGCCAGTTTTTTTGCCGATTCAGGAACACCACTGGTACAATCCACCCATACAGCACCAGATTTAATTTTGATACTGGCAATCAGATCCTCGACCTCTTTGCTGGTCGGCAAGCAAGAGAAAATAATATCTGCTTGAACCGCTTGTTGCAGTTCGACTGCTTGCGTACCAAACTCAGTTGCATGTTGTTGAGCTTTTTCGAAATTACGGTTCCATACATAGACCGTGTCGAAATGTTGAGGCAAATGTGCCGCCATGCGGTAACCCATCGCCCCTAAGCCGATGAATGCAACTGACTGAATCATGATGTGTCCTTTATATTTTGCTTGATCTGTGTTTTAGCCATGTGGTCATAAATGGCCAGAATTCATTGGCACTAGATTGACTCGACATCAACCCTAAATGACCACCCGGAATAAGAGTAAACGTGACATCCTGACTATTTGTCAATTCAATTAAAGGCTTAACCGCCTCGGCAGATACGATTTGGTCGCTACGACCCGCACCCACCAATACAGCGCACTCAATATTCTTTAATTCGATATTGTTATCTTGCAATTGGATAACGCCATTTTTGAGCGGATTTTGTAGCCAGACATTAAAAATCATGTCCTGATTGATACCACCGGGATAATCAATCATGCGGTTGAGGAAATGTCCCATGGTGGCGTGTTCATACAAAATTTGCGTGTTATCCAGATTAAGCAGCAGTTGCTTTTGACTTTGAATCCATCCTATAGGGTCTATAATTTTAAACCCGAAGGCATTGAGCAATCCCGGAGTATGGATCAGATATTTAGGTAAAGATTCAGAAAAGATTTTGTTTTGCAGAGCTCTATTTTTGGCAATCAGTTGATTGACCTTTTGAAACAGTTTGCCGGTACGGCCCGAGGCATAACTGTCTACCGGACTGCCCAGTACAATCAAATTCTTAACGTAATTCGGTTTATGCAGTGCGCAATACAGCATGACGAATACACCGGACATACTCCAGCCATGCAGTGAAATTTCATCGCTGTTTGAATGTTGGCGAATTTGCTCAATACAATGTGGAATTGCATCATCAATAAATGACATGAAATTGAGGAAGCGATCTTTATAGTGGTATTGTCCCCATTCGACTAAATAAACATCAAAACCACTATTTTGAAAATGTTTGACCAGCGAGCGGTAAGGGTACAAGTCATAAATCGCCATGTTGATGGCTAAAGGTGCAATAAAGACCAGCGGTTCTTTATATTGTTTGTCTGGAGAAGCGTAATAACGCACACGAGTTTGTTTATATTCAGCAATGACTTCATAAGGCGTGGTTTGCGATAAAACCAGCGACTTTGAATTAAACAAACTGGTCGACAGGTTTTTAAGCTTGCTTTTCTGTTTGGCAATTTTATTTTTAACTTGAATCATTGCTGCAGGTACTAACATATGAGGGGATTGATCGAAGTGTAGGCGATATTTGTGCATTATACCTTGACCTTAAATACCATAGGCGCTCAAAATGTTGGCAATTATTAGCAACGGCAGTCTAAGGACTGGGTAGGAAAGATGAGCCAACAAGACGACATTGAATACCAATTAGATACTTTAGCCATCCGTACAGGTCATACACGCAGTTTTGAAGGTGAACACAGCGAGCCAATTTTTCTGACATCTTCATTTGTTTATGAAAATGCAGCAGAAGCAGCCGCGAAATTTTCGGGTCAAGAACCGGGAAATATTTATTCACGTTTTACCAATCCGACTGTAGCGATGTTCGAAAAACGTTTAGCTGCTCTGGAAGGTGCTGAACGTGCTGTGGCAACCAGTTCGGGTATGGCAGCCATTATGGCTGTGGCAATGTCCTATTTAAAATTGGGCGATCATGTCATCTGTTCACGTGCAGTGTTTGGTTCAACCGTATCCTTGTTTGAAAAATACGTGGCCAAATTTGGTGTAACTGTCGATTTTGTTGACTTGACAGATTTGGCGGCATGGAAAAATGCCATCAAGCCTGAAACCAAGTTACTGTTTGTAGAATCACCTTCCAATCCGCTTGCTGAAGTTGCCGATGTTCAAGCCTTGGCAGATCTTGCCCATGCCAATGGTGCATTACTGGCTATTGATAACAGCTTCTGTACTCCCGTGTTGCAACAACCGATTAAATTGGGTGCTGACTTGGTGGTTTACTCAGCAACTAAATACTTAGATGGTCAAGGCCGTGCTTTGGGCGGTGCTGTGGTGGGTAATCACAAACTGCTTGAAGACGTATTTGGTTATGTACGTACAACAGGTCCATCAATGAGCCCATTCAATGCATGGATATTTTTGAAAGGTCTGGAAACTTTACGTTTACGTATGCGGGAACATTCAGCAAGTGCACAAAAGCTGGCTGAATTCTTGAACAACCATGAAAAAGTTGAAAAAGTATATTACGCTGGTTTAACTTCGCATGTAGGTCATGAACTTGCAGCAAAACAACAAACTGGTTTTGGCGGTATTGTTTCGTTTGAAGTAAAAGGTGGTCGTGAAGGGGCTTGGAAAGTCATCGACAATACCCAATTTATTTCTATCACCGGTAATTTAGGGGATGCGAAATCGACAATTACTCACCCAGCGACCACAACTCACGGTAAACTCTCAGCGGAAGCAAAAGAAGCGGCAGGTATTCGTGAAGGTTTAATTCGAGTATCTGTGGGTTTGGAAGATATTGATGATATTATTCGCGACATTCGTCGTGGTTTAGATTTAATCTAATTTATAAACACTGATTTAGAAAATAATTGTTCGGAGAATTTTATGAACATTAATATGTTGATGCAGCAAGCCCAGCGCATGCAGAAAGATGTTGAAAGCAACATGAAAAAAGCCAAAGAAGAGCTTGCTCAGACTGAAGTGAATGCTGAGGCTGGCGGTGGTTTGGTGAAAGTCACCATGACTTGCCGTAACGTGGTAAAACGTATCGAAATCAGTCCTGAACTTCTTCAAGACGATCCTGATATGATTGAAGACTTGATTGCTGCTGCAATGAATGATGCTGCACGTCAAGCTGAAGCGGTTTCTGAAGAACGCATGAAAGCGGCTAACTCCGGTATGGGCTTGCCACCAGGCCTTTCCGGTTTATTCTAAGGAATACGTTGAGTGTTTAGTGATCGATTTGATCAGCTGGTGCAAGCTTTACGTATTTTGCCAAGTGTTGGGCCGAAATCGGCTCAGCGCATGGCATTACACCTGATCATGAAAAATCGGGAAGGTGCAGTGGGCTTGGCACATGCTTTAAATGAAGCAACTACTTATATTCATGAATGTAGCGTTTGTCATTCATTGACTGAAAATGAAGTGTGTGATATTTGCCTGTCCCATGAACGGGATGATCAGCTGCTCTGTGTGGTGGAATCACCTGCAGATGTGATGGCGATTGAACAAAGTGGCAGTTTTCGTGGTAAATACCATGTGCTGGGTGGGCATTTATCGCCACTGGATGGGATTGGCCCTGAAGAAATTGGTATTCCATATCTGATACAACGCTTGAGTCAAGGCAATGTTTCTGAAGTGATCCTCGCCACCAATGCCACTGTAGAAGGTCAGGCAACTGCACATTACTTGGTTGAAGCGAGCAAGCATTTGCCTGTACAAATGACCCGAATTGCTCAAGGTGTTCCTCAAGGGGGAGAACTTGAATATGTCGATAGTCATACTTTAAGTCAGGCCGTTCATAATCGTATGCGTATGAAATAAGTACTTAGGTGCTTATTTCATCATTTAAAGAGTAAACCCAGACTTAAGTAACCTTTAGCTCATTGAAATATAAACTTATACAAAAAACATATAAGAAATGATTTTCGTTTAAAAGAAATGCTTAAATTAAAGTAATAAATTCTACAAAGATAAATTTTGTTATATCTAAATGCTATATATCGGTTAATATACTTTTAAAGAGAATCTGATTTTAGACTCGGTAATATGTTTCATTTCATTCAGCAACAAAAAGACTTAGATAATATTTTGCATTTGATGGGGCAGACCTCCATTTATGGATTAGACACAGAATTTATTAAAGTCGACACCTTATGGCCTAAATTAGGTTTATTTCAGATTAATGTTGCAGGTCAAATCTTTTTGCTCGATGGGGCAAGTCTGGATTTGTCTGCATTTTGGCAAAAATTATTTCAAGCACAGCAAAATATTTTTCATGCCTGTAGTGAAGATATCGATCTCATCTATCACTATGCCCAGCAAAAAAGCCTAAGCAATGTTTTTGATACCCAAGTGGGATTGTCTTTTCTGGGACATGGATTGCAAGTTAGTTATCAAAATGCGTTGAAACAAATACTTGATGTCGATATTGATAAAGATCAGACACGATCTGATTGGCTGGCACGTCCGCTTAGTCCGGAACAGTTGACGTATGCTGCCAATGATGTGCTTTATTTGATGAATTTATCCAATAAAATTCAGCATGAATTAACCGAGAAAAATTTACTTGAGTTTGCAATTGAAGATTGCCGTCATTTGACTCATGAAATTGGGCAAGAAACCCCATTGGATTTGCTTTACCATGATGTGGGAAATTACCGACATTCACGCCGTCAATTGATGCAGTTACAGCAACTGGCAGTGTGGCGTGAACAGATGGTGAAAGCGCTGAATTATCCACGCAGTTTTATTCTGAAAACTTCAACTATGATTGATTTGGTGGAAAAAAATCCACGTAATCATTTCCAGTTATCCAGCATTAAAGATATTCGTCAAAATATCGTGCGTGATCATGGTAAGACCATTCTGGATTTATTGAACTTCTTACCCCAACAGGCAGAATGGCCACTTCGTATGGCACGACCAATTCGTCATTCCTCCAAGGATATTGGTGAAAAAGTCGATAACGTCATTCAGGCGATAGTGGAAGAAACTACCGTACCGAAAGAAGTATTGATGCGTAAGAAATGGCTAAATGCCCTGTATCAGCATGTGGTTTTTCATAATGACGAACAGGATTTGCCTGCCTATCTTTTGGGTTGGCGCTATGAGCTGTTAACCAAACCACTAATTGATGTTCTGCATGCGGATGAACAATATCTGTCCACCCAAATGAAGGTGGTTGAGTGATTTTTAAACCGATTGCTTAAAGAATTATCGTTTATACAAAATCAAGACTGATGCGTTAATAATCACTAATGTATCGGTCTTTTTTTTGCTGTATGCTTAAGCCAAGTTTTATGAGTACTGTTTCCACTATGCATTGTTCAATTTTCAAATCCAGCAAAAAAGATGAAATGTATATTTACATTGCCCGTCCTGAGCCAACTGAAAACGAAGCTGAAGCAGCAAGTCCGCTTGAGGTTTTGCCTGAACCGATGCGTATTGCATTTGGTCGTGCGACTTTTGTGATGGATTTAGAGATCTCTGAGAGCCGTAAATTGGCACGTGTAAATGTATTGCATGTGATTGATTCAATTAAAACCAAAGGCTTCTTTATTCAAGTGCCGCCAGAAGGTTTAATTAATCCTAATCAACCTGCCCCAGAAGGGTTACGCGGTGCCTAAAATCGATTCAGGAGTTGCACGATGAATAGTTTTCTTTCTCTCCTAGATTCAATTCCTGAAGACAGTATCGCTGTCACGGTTTATGTATTAGGAAGTATGATTATTCTTTGGGCATGGTATGCGATTGCAAAACGCTTGCCTCAACCTTTGGGTGGAATCACGTGGATTATTGGGTTTGCGATTTTACTCACGCCTACGGTTTCTGAAGGAAATAATGCGTCCATCGCCCCGGCAATTTTTGGGTTGTTATTTGGCATTTTAACCAAAGAAACTGCTTTGGTCTGGTCAAATGCTTCCCTTATCTTATTTGTTGTGGGACTTGGTCTGGTGGTTGGCTATTTATGGTCAAGATACACCGCCAACAAAGCAAAATTTGTAGTCAATAAAAATAGTTCACCGCTTTAAGTAAAACAATAAGGTTAAATTATGTCTGTGGATACTCAACAATTTTCTGGTACAGATCAGTACATTGCGACTGATAGTTTAAAACTTGCTGTCAAAGCGGCACGCACATTGCAAAAACCGCTTTTGGTTAAAGGCGAGCCGGGTACAGGTAAAACTTTACTTGCAGAACAAGTCGCTGAAAGTTTGGGACTTGAACTGATTACCTGGCATATCAAGTCAACCACCAAAGCACAGCAAGGCTTATATGAATACGATGCTGTATCACGCTTGCGTGATAGCCAATTGGGCGATGATCGTGTTTATGATATTAAAAACTATATTAAACCTGGGAAATTGTGGGAAGCATTCACTCGTGAAGAGCGCTGTGTGTTATTGATTGATGAAATTGATAAAGCAGACATCGAATTTCCAAACGACTTGTTGCATGAACTGGATAAAATGTCGTTCTTTGTTTATGAAACAGGGGAAACCATCACTGCGATCCAACGTCCGATTGTGATCATTACTTCAAACAATGAGAAAGAATTACCGGATGCATTCTTGCGCCGTTGTTTCTTCCATTATATTGAATTTCCTGATGAAGCGACCATGCGCGAGATTATTGATGTGCATTTCCCACAAGTATCAGCAAGCTTAGTCAACGAGGCTTTGCAAGTTTTCTTTAAGCTGCGCCAAATTCCGGGATTAAAGAAACCGCCGTCGACCTCTGAACTGATTGACTGGTTAAGCCTGCTAATGGCCGATGACATGCCTGAAGATGTTCTGCGCAATCATGATAAATCCAAAGCGATTCCACCACTTTATGGTGCGTTGATTAAAAACGAGCAAGATGTCCAGTTGCTTGAACGTTTAGCCTTTATGTCACGTCGTTAAGGGAGAAACACGCATGTTTGTGCGATTGTTTTATACTTTGCGACGTTACGGCGTACCTGTTTCAACACGTGAACTGATTGATCTGAATGAAGCGGTTGCGTCTGGTCTGGTTTTTGCAGATCAGGACGAGTTCTATCAACTGGCAAAAACTGTCATGGTTAAAGATGAACGTTTCTTTGACAAGTTTGACCGTGCCATGAAAGATTATTTTGATGGTATCTCAACGTTTGACTTGGATGATTTGCTCAATCAAGTGCATAAATTGCCGAAAGACTGGTTTGATCTTGAGTTGCTGGAAAAGCATCTGACACCAGAGCAGCGCGAAGAGCTTAAAAAAGCCGGTTCCCTTGAAGAATTGATGAAGATGCTGGAAGAGCGTCTGCGTGAACAGCACAAGAAGCATCAGGGCGGCAACAAAATGATCGGCACGGGTGGCACATCGCCTTTCGGGGCGTATGGCGATCATCCTGAAGGTGTGCGCATTGGTGGGCCTGGGCGTAAACGCTCGGCGGTCAAAGTCTGGGAACAGCGTAAATACCAAAATCTCGATGACGAACAGATTTTAGGTACACGCCAGATGCAAATGGCACTCCGCCGTTTACGTAAATTTGCCCGTCAAGGTGCTGCTGAAGAACTGGATATCAATAGCACCATTCGTGAAACGGCCAAGCAGGGCATTTTAGATGTGCAACTTGTGCCAGAACGTCGTAACCGTATTAAAGTGCTGATGTTGTTTGATGTCGGCGGATCGATGGATTCACACATCGCGCAATGTGAAAAACTATTCAGTGCTGCAAAAACCGAATTTAAAACTTTAGAGTATTTTTATTTCCATAACTGTTTGTACGATTATGTGTGGAAGGACAATATCCGTCGCTCTAACACGCGCATGAATACTTGGGATTTATTCAATACCTATGGCCGGGACTATCGTGTGATTGTGGTGGGCGATGCCAGTATGGCACCTTATGAGCTAAGCTCGGCCGGTGGTTCGGTTGAATATATGAATGATGAAGCGGGCAATGTGTGGTTGCAGCGTTTACGTCAGCATTTTGAAAAGACCGCATGGCTCAATCCTGAAGAAGACCGGTATTGGCATTACACGCATACTATTGGTCAAATTAAGCAGATTTTTGAAGATCATATGTATCCAATGACCTTGAAAGGTGTGGAAGATATGACGAAATATTTAGCTCGCTAGCATAATAAAACTTAACGCGTTGCTTTCAAATAAAGGAATTGGAAAATGACTCATCAAATTAATGGTATTCCATTGCCAAATGAACAAGGTTTCTTTGGACAATACGGTGGTCAGTTTATTCCACCTCATTTAAAAGAAGCGATGGATGAAATTAATGTGGCGTATGAAGAAATTCGCCATACTGCAGAATTTCAAAATGAACTGGCAGATTTATTTACCAATTATGTCGGTCGTCCAAGTCCATTGTTTCATGCCAAGCGTTTGTCGGATCAATTGGGTGGTGCACAAATCTACTTGAAACGTGAAGATTTAAACCATACGGGCGCGCACAAAATTAACCATTGCCTTGGCGAGGCTTTACTTGCCAAATATATGGGTAAAACTAAAGTCATTGCAGAAACCGGTGCAGGGCAGCATGGTGTGGCACTCGCAACAGCATGTGCTTTGGTCGGTATTCCCTGTGAAATTCACATGGGCCAAGTCGATATTGAAAAAGAACATCCCAATGTCGTGAAAATGAAAATTTTGGGTGCAACCCTGATTTCAGTCACACGCGGCACTGCAACCTTAAAAGATGCAGTAGACAGCGCATTTGATGAATATCTAAAAGATCCAAAAAACTTTATCTATGCCATTGGTTCAGTCGTCGGACCCCATCCATTCCCGAAAATGGTACGTGACTTTCAGTCCATTATTGGCGATGAAATTAAAGTTCAAACCCAAGATCGTTTTGGTTCACATCCGGATTATATCGTGGCCTGTGTCGGTGGTGGCTCAAATGCGATAGGTGCTTTTACAGCCTTCTTAAATGAATCTGATGTAAAACTTGTAGGAGTTGAACCTGCAGGACATGGTCTGGATACCGATATGCATTCAGCAACCTTGACTTTGGGTAAACCGAGTCAACTGCATGGGATGGCTTGTTATGTGCTTGAAGATGAGCAAGGTGAGCCATTGCCGGTACATTCAATTGCGTCGGGTCTGGATTATCCGGGTGTAGGTCCACAGCACAGCTTCTTGAAAGATTTGGGTCGTGTGGAATATTCAACGGCAACAGATCAGGAATGCTTGGATGCATTTATGACCTTGTCGCGTGTAGAAGGTATTGTTCCTGCGTTAGAAAGCTCACATGCAGTGGCATGGGCGATCCGTGAATCACCGAAAATGGCGAAAGATGTAAAAATCGTGGTGAACTTGTCTGGTCGTGGTGATAAAGACGCTGATTATGTTGCGGAAAAATTAGGGTTGAACTAAAGATAAATTTCCCTTGATAAAAGGGGGATTTAGATGGATTAAAAAAACCTCTCAATATGAGAGGTTTTTTATTCGCTTTCTTTAATGAAAAGCTTAACTGGCAATATATTGTTGTAACTGATCAATGAGTTTGCGCTGATCATCCATGACGGCTTTAACCAGGTCACCAATTGAAATCAAGCCGATCAGTTTGTCATTTTCAACCACAGGAAGATGACGCAAATGGCGGTCTGTCATAAGATCTAAGCAAGCTTCCACACTGGTTGATTTGGTCACTGTTAATACTTTTGCAGTCATAATTTCACTGACCGCAGTTTCTTTAGAGGTACGTTCCATCAACATAACCTTGCGTGTGTAATCACGCTCAGAAAGAATGCCGACCACCTTATCTTGGTCAGTGACCACAACCGCCCCAATGCCTTTTTCTGCCATAAGTGAAATTGCTTCAAATACCGTTGCTTCTGGACTGATCGTAAAGATGGTTTGTTCCATTTTGTCCTGAATAACTTGTGCTACATTGGTCATTTACTGTCATCCTTTATTGTTTGTTATTTGACATTAAACTTAGCGCGAAATCAGAAAAATGCAAATACTTTTCAGTTCATAAATAAAATTTTACATCTCTATGTTTTTTGCTTTAACTCTTTGCACAACTGTTTAAGCAGGTTGCAAAGATTCAGAAAAAAACAAATGACGCATTTGTTGAGTGGTTAATTTAAATTTTCGACTGGAAGAATTACATAAAGCAGGGGTGACTTTTAAGCGCGTTAATGTCGGCAGCAATGATTCTTGAAAATCCTGAGGTGTAATTTTACGCGGTGTATAGTCGGGCCAATGTAATTCAGCGTATTTATGCGCTTGAACATTGTTAAGCCAAAAAGGAAATATATAGTCTTCATGGTCAGACATCATTGCCCAGCCTTGTTGGTGATATAAACCCCAAAGTACACCGCAATACATCATTGACTTTAAAAGTGTAATTTTAAAGAACAAGTCTTTAGGAATAAGGTGTAAAGATTTAATTTGATTCATACCAAAAGCATCAAGTGACTTAAGACGCTATTGTAGGAAATTTAAATGAAAGTTCTGTGTAAGCTTTGAGAAACAATGTAAGAAAATATATATTTAAAAATAATAGGCATTAAAAAACGCCACCTTAGTGACGTTTTATTAAGCTTGCATGGTGGCTAAATTTTGCCAATATTGGGCTTTTAACGAGTCTCGTTCTACACGGAAACCTTGATAATAAAGTTCTGCTAGAAATAATGCAGCTTTACCATGCCCAGCACGAGCGACATCTTCCAATTTTTGAACTGCGTCTGCAAAATTCATTTGTGATTGAATCGTATTTACTGCATCTGCATATGCATGTTCTAAGTCTTGATGAGAGAGTTGTTGAATCATATTAAACTCCTTATTGTAATTATGATTGCTAAGATTAAGACTTTTAAGTTTGTCTTGATATTACTTTAACCAGCTTTTGTTAAAGTAATATTACATTCAACTTAAATTGTCAAACAATATATGTGGGTCGTTGTTATAAATTCAAGTTTACATGATTAAACAATGCGCAAAATGATTTTTTATTAATATGGATATACGGAAGTTCGTAAATATAAGGAGAATAACATGACAAAAACATTAGATGGTATGAATTTTGATTTGCCTCCTACAGCCGATCAAATTGTTGAGCTGGCACATCAGCATCGCAAAAATTTAGATGAAGCCGTTTTTCATCAAGAAATTCACTTAGGTGACTTTTGTTTAGCTCAGCGCAAAAGAGTTTATGATTTTACCCGTCAGTTGGATCCCCAACAACGTGAACAGTTTTATGACGTTTATAATGGTGAGTTAATACGCATTGCGGATGATGATGAACTGCATCCAGCAGATTCGGAAAGAGGGGTTGGGGTTTTTGCTATTGCACTTGTTTTAGGGATTATTGCGTTGGTACTTTACTTTGCCGTGATTAGAAACGTAATAGGATAAACAATTGATGATTGCTCAATTTCTGCCACAAGTGCTTGGGAATTGAGCAAATCTGCTTGTACTTATTTTTACTGCGCCATACACTACCTGAAGTTCGAGGTAGGTTATGCATATTGCTATACAAAAAATTATTCAATTAAAATCTGAAATAAAGCTGGAAAATGTTTATAACGTGCTCATTGTTACTATTATCGCCATTATATTAACGCTGGCTTTTATTGCCCTGCATCGACCAATTTCAGTTTCACAATTTGAAAATATTGTGAAACTTTCCTCCCAAGCCAATTATCCTGATACCCAAGAAATGGCGTTGCACCTGATGCAGCAGCCCCAGGTCCCTTATGCTCAATACTTTAAATTGATGCAGGCGCATCAGTTGGAAATGACACGGGCGCATCAATTACCCCCTTTGCAGCTGGAGCAATAATTGTGTTAGGAATCTGTTCGATGGAAGGTGCTGAAAGCTTAGGTGCATCTGGAAGTAGATTTTGATTAAGGGCGGCTTCTAAGGCTGGTTTATCGAGTTTTTCATTGACTACAATGATGGTCAAGCGTTCGGGATGCAGATGCTTGCGGATTGCATCTTGGATATCTTGGGCGGTCATTTTCTCTAATAATTTTGGATAATCATTTAGATAACTAGATGCCTGATTATAAAAACCTATTGAGCCTAACTGGGCATTAATATTGGCATTGCTACTATAATTATTTGGAAAAGCTCGTAACATGCCTGCTTTGGTTTCTTCCAGCTGTTTTTGATCAATCGGATATTTTACAAAATTGACTAAAGCCTGATGAGCAACTTGTATGCTGTCGAGCAGTTGGTCTTGTCGGGTTGAATAACTGAAACTAAAAGTACCCGGAACTTGGCTAAATGAAAAGGAGCTATAAGCTCCATAAGTGTATCCACGTTTAACCCGTAGCTCTTTCATCAATACAGAATTGAAGCCACTACCACCAAACATTTGATTGGCAACTTCTAAAGCTAAACGGTCTGGATCAAAACGTGTGGTGCCCAAATGCCCCATAGTTACATGTGCTTGGCTAGAATTAAAAGTAAGGTGACGAATATCAAAACTTGATTTGTCGAGTGGCTGAGCCAGCGGCTTGGCTTTTTGCCCCTGTTTTAAATTACCTGCAATACGTTCAGAAAGCTGTAGTGCTTCTTTAGGAGTAAGTTGACCGGTAATGGCAATATTCAGATTTTGAGCCACCAGAAATTGATCACTAAATTGTTTTAATTGTACTGGGGTGATTTTACTGATGCTGCGTTGTGTTCCGGTAATCGGTTCTGCGTAAGGATGCTTCCCATACAAAGCACGATAAAACTGAACATTCATCATCCGGCTCGGACTTTCCTGAATCTGCTTTTGACCGACTTGGGTATTGCTTAACACCAAATTAATACTCGATTTTTTAAAAGTGGAATGATTTAAAACTTCCATCATCATGCCTAATGCCGGCTCAAATTTTTTCGGATCCGATAGCACTCTTAATTTTACAACGAACATATCCCGATAAGCCTGGGCACTAAATTGAGCACCCACTCTTTCAAAAGCACTGGCAATTTCGTTGGCATTATATTTTTCTGTACCTTCATCAATCAGCTTTGCTGCCATATTGGCAACCCCATACAAACCTGCAGCGATCTCTTCATCCCGTGCTGCACCTGCATTAAATGTCAGTTGGATATCAACCATGGGCAAATCTTTTGATTCTACAAATAGGCTGCGGACTTTATAGCGATTTTTCAGTTCATGAACATAGGGGGCATTAAATTGAAGTTGTTTGTTATCAATTTTTAAACTTTGTAGAAGCGGGATTGAGGTTAAATGGGTTGGATTGTCATCAGTTATGTTATTTAAATCTACATCTACATCTGCAATTGTATATTGAGCGCAGATCATTGAACTGAGTAAAACGATAGGGCGTAGCTTCAACATTTAAAATTCCGTTATTGTGCTTTATTTTCGGGAGAAAGATATAAAGTGCTGAGATTGTCACGGGTAAAATACATATTCGCCACGCGCTGAATATCTTGAGGGCTTACGGTTTCAAAATGTTTAGGCAGTTCATCCATTAAGCGAAAACTTAAACCATTGATTTCCAAGTTACCAATCATTTTGGTTTGTCCCGCAATATCGTCTTGGCTATAGACTAAATTAGCCACGAATTTAGCCGTCACACGTTCAACCTCTTCGGGTTTAATCAGTTCAGTCTTTAATAAATCAATTTCACTTTGAATGGCTTTTTCAGCCTCTTGTAAACTCACACCGTCGACAGGTAATGCGGAAATACTGAGTAAGCTGTCTCCACGACTATAGGGGTCATACGAAACACTGATTGCGGTCAAAATTTTCTTGTTGCGGATCAGTCGTTCTTGGAGTCGTGAGGAAATACCGCTATCTAATACATTTTTAATAATAGTGAGTGCATAAGCATCTTGCGGATTCTTTGCGGTCACCAGTGAGCGGACATTCCATGCCATATATAAATTCGGTACTTGTACCGGTAAGTTGAGTTCCATATGGCGATAACCAACCCGATCAAACTCCAATACGTCATTTCTGGGTGGTGTTTTTCTGGCTGGAATGTCAGCAAAATATTTTTGGACTTGTAATAAAGTACTTTCAGAATCAACATCACCGACAATAATCAATATGGCATTATTGGGGGTATACCAGTCTCGATACCATTTTTTGACATCTTCAAGCTGAATATTTTGCAGATTTTTCATGTAGCCAATGACAGGTTGTCGGTAATGGCTGGTTGGATAGGTAATCCATTTGAATCGTTCGAAAGCCAGAGATCTGGGATTGTCATCGGTACGTAAGCGCCGTTCTTCCATGACTACTTTGATTTCCGGATCGTAATCTTGCTGCCGTAACAGCAGGTTGCTCATGCGATCCGCTTCAAGCTCTAAAGACATTGGTAAATAGGTTTTCGGGTAAAGCTGATAGTAGTTGGTGTAATTGGTAAAGGTTGAGGCATTTACGCTTCCACCATAAATCCGACTTAAGCGGGTAAACTCGTCATTCGGAACTTTATTGGTTCCTTTAAACATCATGTGTTCTAGAACATGGGAAATTCCCAAAAAATTACCTGATTCATCACTGCTTCCCACACCATACCAAATTTGAGTCATCACCATAGGCGAGCGATGGTCTTCACGAATAATCACTTTTAAGCCATTTTTAAGCGTGGTTTCAAAGGTAGTACGCGCTAATTCACTGCGGGTCTCTGCATGAACCCATCCGCTTTGCACTGAGAGTAAGGTAAAGCACATGGCTAAAATGTATTTTTTTAAAAAAGACCGCTTTGGAAACAGTGAGAAGTAACTTTTGGGCACAATATTTACCAAAGTGATTAATTGTATTTATGACTATTTTTAAGAAATTCCTGTTTGAAAGCAAGGCGGAGTTGTTCGTTTTTGGTGTGTTGTACGTCTACTGGGGATTGCAAAGGAAATTTATGCTAGAATCCTTGTTTTTCAACGCAATGCTTTTCAAGGATTCGGCATGCAACAGCAATCTAATGGGCAAAATAAATTTTTGATTGATGCTGATATCGGAGATGACGATGTCACTTTACCGAATTTACCTGCGGTAAATGTACCTATTGTTGAAACTCCAAAACAAGAACAAGCAAATGTTTCTGCGCCTGTAGCCACAGAAACTGAGCAAGATGAAGCATCAAGGAGCGGTTTTTTTAGCCGCATGAAAGTCGGCTTAAGCAAAACCCGTAAAAATCTTGCTGATGGCATGGTAAATATTCTGATCGGTGGTAAAGAAATCGATGATGAATTATTAGAGGAAGTGGAAGAGCAATTACTGGTTGCAGATATTGGTGTTGAGGCAACGAAAACCATTATTGCCAATTTAACCGAGCGTACCACACGTGGTGATTTGATCTATTCGCATTCCTTGTATAAAGCTTTGCAAGAAGAGTTGGTGGCGATCCTTGCTCCACGTGTCAAACCTTTACACATTGACCCAAATAAAGCGCCGTTCGTTATTTTGGTAGTAGGCGTCAACGGTGTTGGTAAAACCACAACCATTGGTAAACTGGCAAAACGCTTGCAAGGTGAAGGCAAGAAAGTGATGTTGGCAGCAGGCGATACCTTCCGTGCTGCAGCAACAGAACAGCTTCAAATTTGGGGTGATCGTAATAATATTGCAGTAGTATCACAAGGTCATGGGGCAGATTCTGCCTCGGTAATTTTTGATGCCTTTGAAAGTGCGCGTGCCAAAGGTGTGGATGTTCTTATTGCAGATACTGCGGGACGTTTACATAATAAAAGCCACTTGATGCAAGAACTCACCAAAGTTAAGCGCGTGATGCAAAAAATTGATGCCACTGCACCGCATGAAATTATGTTGGTGGTGGACGCGGGTACAGGTCAAAATGCCATTAATCAAGTCGAAATGTTTGATGAAGCCGTTGGTCTAACCGGACTTACCATTACCAAGCTTGATGGTACGGCCAAGGGTGGCGTGCTGTTTAATATTGCCAGCCGTTCCCATGTACCCATTCGTTTTATTGGGGTGGGTGAAAAAATCGACGATTTACGTCCGTTCTCGGCCAAATCTTTTGTTGCAGCATTATTTGAAACTGAAAAGTAAAATGCTTGATATTTCACATAAACTCCGCCAAGTGCGGAGTTTGTTGTTTTTAGGCTAATTGTTTGATTTAAAAAACAACACATAAAAATAACTTATTTAAAGGAGTCCTGTGGAAACGATTAGAATAAAAGGAGATTAAAAGCTTGGGCATTTGTATTGGGGAGTACTGCTGTGGCATTGTTAGAAAAAATTGGTCATGTCCTGACGGCAGATATTACCAAAGATTTTAAGCTTAAGAAAAGAGCTGCTGAAGAAATACACCAATTAACTTTTGTTGATCATTTGAAGAAACGTCGTAGCATCTATGTGCTCGGGAAAAAGGTTCATTATAGTCAAGCTTATTTGGCAGAACTCATTCAGGAAGCGGTACGAAGTTGTCCATCTGCCTTGAATTCACAAAGTTCACGTATTGTGGTGTTATTTGGTGATTCTCATGAAAAATTTTGGGACATTGTCAAAGAAGTACAACGCAAATTGGTTGCAGCGCATGTTTTTGCCGGTACAGAAATGAAGATTGATCAGTGTGCCGCAGGTTTTGGTACGGTTCTTTTTTATGAGGATCAGCAAACCATTCAGCGATTAAAAAAGAAAATCCCTTTTAATGCGGGTGATTTTCCAGTCTGGTCAGAACAGACTTCAGGCATGGCACAATATGCAGTATGGACGGCCTTGGCTGATTCGGGGATCGGAGCTTGCCTGCAACACTATAATCCGAGTATAGATTTAGCAGTTACAGACTATTTTAATATAGACGCATCGTGGTTGCTTCGAGCACAACTGGTGTTTGGGTCAATTGAGCAAGACGCCGAGCCCAAAATAGATTTGCAGGAAGCTGATCGATTTAGAATATTAGTCTAATCGATACTATGTACAAAAAAAGCACCTAATAGCGGTGCTTTTATATTTTTAAAGTCAGCATGAAATTCCAAATATTTCATAAAATTGTTCTATAAATAAAACACAATGTCACTTTTTAGTCATGTACTCATACTAGAATTAAACTAAGATTAATCCATCCTAATAATGTTTAACAAAAATCAGAGGGAATTAAATCATGTCATTTCTAGAGCAAATTAAACAACGCCGTAGCATTTACTCAATTGGTAAAAATGTTCCCTTGGCACAAGATAAAATCGAAGAAATTATTAAAGATGCGGTACGCAATAGTCCATCTGCTTTTAATTCGCAGACATCACGTATTGTTACTCTATACGGTGGATCACATAGCAAATTTTGGAATATTGTGCGTGAAACACTCCGTAAAATGGTGCCAGTAGATGCTTTTGAAAAGACCGATACAAAAATTAATAGTTTTGCAGCAGGTTATGGCACCGTTTTATTTTTTGAAGATCAAGATGTTGTAAAGTCTTTGCAAGAACAATTTGCTTTATATGCTGATCATTTCCCCGCATGGTCAGAACATTCCACGGCTATTGCCCAGTTTGCGGTATGGACAGCATTGGCAGAACACCATATAGGTGCTTCATTACAGCACTATCATCCGGTAATTGATGAGGAAGTTGCAAAGACTTTTGATATTCCTAAAAACTGGAAATTACGTGCTCAATTGGTATTTGGTTCAATTGAAGCCTCTGCGGGAGAAAAAACATTTATGGATGATAAAGAGCGGTTTAAGAAATTTGACTAAATTGTGGTTAATTTAAAATTATGCAGAGCGTTATTTAACGCTCTTTTTTATGGCTCGAAAAAATTTAATATTTATATCTACGAAGTTGCAAAGTTTATCTCAACAAACTCTTGAAAATGCTGGTGTATTGAAAATGTGTTTGTCATAAAATCGTCATTTATACATTGCATAGTGCAACTCAATTTTAACAATCAAAGAAGAGAAAGCAGAATGGCTTTAAGATTAACTTTTGCAGCAGCTGCATTCATGATTAGTGGTGTTGCATTTTCAGCAGTCACGATTACAGCCCCTGAAGAAATCAAAATTGTTGCGGTAAATGATCAGGAAGTTAATACAGGATTGTTTCGTTCGGCAAATAACCAATATAAAGTCGATGCAGGTGAAAGTAGTATTAGTGTGCGTTACACCCAATATTTTGAACATCTGAATGGTGAGCACGACATTGTTAAGTCTGGTGTAGTAACGCTAAAAACCCCCTCGCTAAAAGATGGTGAAAATTACCGATTAGATTTAGTCAATGCACCCGCAAGTTTTGAAGCTGCAAAAAAATATGCTGAACAACCTATCATTGCTTTGGTGGATAAAAATAAACAACTACTGGTGCAACAAACGGGTGCAAACACAGAACAAAAACCTTGGTTGGGACAAGGTGTCTTTGCAAAAGCTACAGACTTAACCCAAAAGAAATCTACACCAGCTAATCAGCCAGCACCCGTTTATACACAGGCAGCAGTTATTTCAGGGGTTGCTTCACCAGCGAGCTTAAATTCGAGCGTATCAATTTATTCTACCAATACAGCAGATCAGCAACTGATTCAGCTTTGGAAGGGTGCGAATAAGGTCGAACGTCAAAAATTTATGTCATGGTTAACTGAACAAGCTAACTAATTCATGGATTTATTCATTGAAAGAAAAAACTGGCTTTAGTTGGTTTTTTGTTTTTTATAGAGGTGATGGTGATGTCGGATTTGTATTTATACATAAGAAAAAAGTATGAAAAGACTTAAAAAGTGAGAAAAATAGCATTTTGGTTTAAAAAACGAACAGTCGGTTCCATTTTTCAGGTATTTTGATAGATAGGGGGTTGTGCGGATGGTGAAACTGTATAGAATACGCCGCATACCAACGAGATATGTTGAGACGAACGAAGCGCGAAGCGCTGAGTTGTTGAGATTATCTTGTTGTTTCTTGTCTCTGACGAAGAGCGAGATAGATCATTAAGAACTTATGAAGAACAACTTGTGTGGATTTTTACTGGTTGATCGATCGAAATTATTTTCATTGATTGATGGTAGAAATGACTCGAAGTTTATTTGAG
>NZ_SJNU01000012.1:0-133241 GCF_004331055.1 Acinetobacter sp. ANC 4779 | reverse complement strand
TCGACGCAGAAGTATACGTACTTTCTAAAGAAGAGGGTGGTCGTCATACTCCATTCCTTAACGGTTACCGTCCACAATTCTATTTCCGTACGACTGACGTAACTGGCGCAATCCAATTACAAGAAGGCGTGGAAATGGTAATGCCGGGTGACAACGTTGAAATGTCAGTAGAACTCATTCACCCAATCGCAATGGACCCAGGTCTACGTTTTGCGATCCGTGAAGGTGGTCGTACAGTGGGTGCTGGTGTAGTTGCTAAAGTAACTCTATAATATAAAAAGTTGAAATTACAGGTCGGGGCTAGAGTCCCCGATTTGTATGCTAGGTCAGTAGTTCAATTGGTAGAGCGTCGGTCTCCAAAACCGAATGTTGGGGGTTCGAGTCCCTCCTGGCCTGCCATTTTTTTAAAAAAAAACTTGATGCTGGTTAAATTGTCATATAATAAGTCGCGAAGCCTACGACGAGTACAAAAATGTCGAATGATAAATCGCGTGACGCATTAAGCGAAGCGCCAATTCCACAAAGAAATAATCCTGCTGAAGTTGTTAATTCTGGGTCTCCTTTAGATATAGTTCTATGGGTTGTCGCATTGATTTTATTGGTCGGTGCGGCCATGGTAGGTCAGTATTTGCCGGCGTATTGGGCACCTGCGAATAGTGTCGGTGTGCGCGTTGGTGTGATTTTGGCTTGTGTCGTAGTGGCTTTAGGTTTATTATACGCCACCCATCAAGGCAAAGGCTTCGTTCGTTTATTGAAAGATGCACGAATAGAGTTACGTCGCGTGACTTGGCCGAGCAAGCAAGAAACAGTGACCACATCTTGGCATGTTCTTGCCGTTGTTGTAATCGCTTCCATTGTTTTATGGTGTTTTGATTACATTTTAGGCTGGTTAATGAAGTTTATTATCGGGTAAGAGAGCTATGAAACGTTGGTACATTATTCATGCCTATTCAGGCTATGAAAAACAGGTGTTACGCTCGCTTAACGATCGAATCCAGCGTAGCGCTGTAGCCGATAGCTTTGGTGAAGTCCTGGTTCCGACTGAAGAAGTCGTAGAAATGAAGGATGGTAAGAAGCGTAAATCAGAGCGTAAATTCTTTCCTGGCTATGTATTAGTTGAAATGGAAATGAACGATGATACCTGGCACATTGTTAAAGAATGTCCAAAAGTACTCGGTTTCATCGGTGGTACTGCAGATAAACCTGCACCCATTACGCAAAAAGAAGCTGATGCGATTCTTGCACGTGTACGCAATACTGGTGAAGCACCTCGTCCTAAGACGATGTTTGAACCAGGCGAAGAATTACTTGTGACTGACGGTCCATTCACCGACTTTAAAGGCGTGGTGGAAGAAGTTCAGTACGAGAAGTCACGTTTAACGTTGACGATTAATGTATTTAATCGACCAACTCAAGTTGAGCTCGAATTTCGCCAAGTCGAAAAAGCGAACTAATTTAAGTTGGTTGGAAAACGCCCGGTTTGTTATGGATCGGGCATTGTTATTGTAACGGTTATCGTTACTTAGAATCATTGGGGAGCCTTCATCGGCGTTTGCACCCAGAGGTAATTTGAAATGGCTAAGAAGATTGACGGCTATATCAAGCTGCAAGTTCCAGCTGGTAAAGCGAATCCATCTCCACCGATTGGTCCTGCACTAGGTCAACGTGGTGTTAACATCATGGCATTCTGTAAAGAATTCAATGCTGCTACACAAAAACTTGAAGCTGGTCTGCCAATTCCCGTAGTGATTACTGTGTACAACGATAAGTCGTTCACATTCATTATGAAAACTCCGCCTGCTGCGATTCTTCTTAAGAAAGCTGCTGGTATTCAAAAGGGTTCAGCTGTACCTAACAAAACTAAAGTTGGTAAGTTGACTCGTGCTCAATTAGAAGAAATTGCGACTACTAAAGAACCAGATTTAACTGGTGCTGATTTAGACGCACGTGTACGTACCATTGCTGGTTCTGCGCGTTCTATGGGCTTGGAAGTGGAGTTATAAGACATGGCTAAATTAACTAAACGTCAAAAAGCCATCGCTACTGCTGTTGAAGCGAACAAAGTTTACACTTTGGAAGAAGCAGTACAAATTCTTAACACTATCCCAGCTGTTAAATTCAAAGAATCTTTGGATGTATCAGTAAATCTTGGTGTTGACCCTCGTAAATCTGATCAAGTTGTTCGTGGCGCGACTACACTTCCTGCAGGTACTGGTAAAACTGTACGTGTTGCTGTGTTTGCTCAAGGCGCTGCTGCTGAAGCTGCTAAAGCTGAAGGCGCGGACATCGTTGGTTTTGAAGATCTTGCTGAAAGCATTCAAGCTGGTAACTTAGACTTCGACGTAGTAATTGCTGCTCCAGATGCAATGCGCGTAGTGGGTAAGTTGGGTACGATCCTTGGTCCACGTGGCTTAATGCCTAACCCTAAAGTGGGTACTGTAACTCCTGACGTAGCTAACGCTGTTAAAAATGCTAAAGCTGGTCAAGCACGTTACCGTGTAGACAAAGGCGGTATTATCCACGCCGCGATTGGTCAAGTTGGCTTTGATGCTGCTGCGATCCGTCAAAACCTTGAAGCTCTTGTAGCTGACCTTAAGAAAGCAAAACCTGCTACTTCTAAAGGTATCTATATCCAAAAGATCACTTTGAGCTCAACTATGGGTCCTGGTCTTGTTGTTGATGTAGCAAACATTTCTAAATAAGTTTCGACTTATTACAGAATTTTAAAGCCCTGAGTAAAATTCAAAGCACTGCTTTGAATTTTACGCAAGATAAACCGGTTTCGGTTCACTTGCGATCTTAGGCAAACTTTGAATTGATAAATATTTGTTTATCAGCGTCAAAGACCTCGGGCGAGGGGATCTCTTCGGAAATCACTTCTTAAAAGTCCAGTCCGAGTAGACGCGGTGGTGTGATTTGTTCATCCTCCGCGTGTAAGTTCAGCAATGAATTTACGAATTGGGAGTGTGCTTCGCGTAAGCACATAAATCACCGTTAGGAGGTTTTACAATGGCTCTTCTTATCGAAGGCAAAAAACAGATCGTAGCTGAAGTAACTGAAATTGCTTCTACTGCATTTGCTGCTGTTGTTGCTGACTACCAAGGTTTAACTGTAGGGCAATTAACTGCTCTACGTGTTGAAGCTCGTAAACTGGGTGTTGCTACACGTGTTGTACGTAATACTTTAGCTAAACGCGCTCTTCAAGATACTCCATTCAATATCTTGAACGACAACCTTGTTGGCCCAACAATCTTAGCTTTCTCTACTTCTGAAGATGATATGGGCGCTGCTGCTCGTTTGTTTGAAGAATTTGCGAAGACTAACAAAGCATTTGAACTTAAAGCTGCTGCATTTGACGGCAAACTTTATCAAGGCGAAGAAATTAGCGTTATCGCGAATCTTCCGAACCAAGAAAAAGCGCTTACTATGCTTGCCTCTGTTCTTCAGGCTCCTATTTCGAAATTGGGTCGCTTACTTACAGCGCTTCAAGAGAAAAACGAAGCTCCAGAAGCAACAGAAGCAACAGAAGCTTAAATCTACTCACACACCATTCAATACCCATTTGGAGTTACTCTCATGGCTTTAACAAACGAAGAAATCCTAAACGCAGTTGCTGAAAAAACTGTTCTTGAACTTGTAGAACTTATTTCTGCTTTCGAAGAAAAATTCAACGTATCTGCTGCTGCAGTTGCTGTAGCTGCAGGTCCTGCTGCTGCTGCTGCTGAAGAGCAATCAGAATTCAATGTTGAATTGACTTCTTTCGGCGCGAACAAAGTTGCTGTAATTAAAGCAGTTCGTGAAGTAACTGGTCTTGGCTTGAAAGAAGCTAAAGACATGGTTGAAAGCGCTCCAGCTATTCTTAAAGAAGGCGTTTCTAAAGAAGAAGCTGCTGAACTTAAAACTAAGCTTGAAACTACTGGTGCTACAATTACTGTTAAGTAATGATACCAGGGGTCAATTTTTAAATTGATCCCGAAATTTGGCTGATGGCTCTTGGGTCATCAGCCTTTTTGCGTTACAATTATCGGCTCGATTTTTGTTTGATTGATGTAAAAAACGTCAATTATTATAATAAATCAATAAAATCAAATGCTTACCAATATTTATCATATTTGAAAATATTGCTAAGCGTTTTAATACCACTAAAAATTGCAGCATTTGTAAAAAGTGGTGGCCATATCGGCCTGTGTAATTCCTTCTAGGCTCGTTCTGCAGGCGGGCTTAGTTTACTTTCCGAGGACTCCAGATGGCATACTCATATACCGAAAAGAAACGGATCCGTAAGAATTTTGGTAAATTGCCTAGCGTCATGGATGCTCCGTACTTGCTTTCGATTCAAGTCGACTCGTACAGAACATTCCTACAAGATGGCAAAACTCCAAAAAACCGCGAAGATATCGGTCTCCAAGCCGCATTTCGTTCAGTTTTTCCTATTGAAAGTTATTCTGGCAATGCTGCTTTAGAATTTGTTGAGTATAGTCTTGGTAAGCCTGAGTTTGATGTGCGTGAATGTATTTTACGCGGTTCGACTTATGCAGCGCCAATGCGTGTAAAAATTCGTTTGATCATTAAAGATCGCGAAACCAAATCAATTAAAGACGTACGTGAACAAGAAGTGTACATGGGCGAAATGCCGCTCATGACTGAAAATGGTACCTTTGTCATCAATGGTACTGAGCGTGTAATTGTTTCTCAATTACATCGTTCACCAGGTGTATTCTTTGACCACGATAAAGGCAAAACTCACTCTAGCGGTAAAGTTCTTTATTCAGCACGTATCATTCCTTACCGTGGTTCATGGTTAGACTTTGAATTCGATGCGAAAGATTTAGTCTTTGTACGTATTGACCGTCGTCGTAAATTACTCGCGACTGTGGTACTTCGTGCATTAGGTTATAGCAACGAACAAGTCCTAGACATGTTCTATGAAAAAGTCCCGGTCTATCTTGATATGGGTAGCTACCAAATTGACCTTGTGCCTGAACGCCTGCGCGGTGAAATGGCTCAATTCGACATTCTTGATGCTGACGGCAAAGCGATTGTTGAACAAGGCAAACGTATTAATGCACGTCATGTACGTCAGATGGAAGCATCTGGCTTAGCCAAGCTTTCTGTTCCTGATGAGTACTTGTACGAACGTATTACTGCTGAAGACATTCCATTAAAAGATGGTGATGTGATTGCTGCAAACACAGTGTTGAGCCATGAAATTATGGTGAAGATTGCTGAAGGCGGCGTGAAGCAGTTCAATATTCTGTTCACCAATGACATCGATCGTGGTTCTTTCGTCGCGGACTCTTTGCGTGCAGATACGACTTCAGGTCGTGAAGAAGCACTTGTAGAAATCTACAAAGTAATGCGTCCAGGTGAGCCACCAACAAAAGAAGCTGCTGAAAACTTATTCAACAACTTGTTCTTCTCTTCTGAACGTTATGACTTGTCTCCTGTCGGTCGTATGAAGTTCAACCGTCGTTTGGGTCGTCCTTACGAAGTGGGTACTGATCAGAAGTCTCGTGAAGTTGAAGGTATTCTTTCAAATTCAGATATTACCGATGTTCTAAAAACACTGGTTGAAATTCGTAACGGTAAGGGTGAAGTCGACGATATCGATCACTTGGGTAACCGTCGCGTACGTTCAGTTGGTGAAATGACAGAAAACCAATTCCGTGTGGGTCTGGTTCGTGTAGAACGTGCTGTTAAAGAGCGTCTATCTCAGGCTGAAACTGACAACTTGTCTCCACAAGATTTGATCAATGCGAAACCGGTTGCTGCTGCAATCAAAGAATTCTTTGGTTCAAGCCAGTTGTCTCAGTTTATGGATCAAAATAATCCATTGTCTGAAATTACACACAAACGTCGTGTATCGGCGCTTGGACCCGGCGGTTTGACTCGTGAACGTGCAGGCTTTGAAGTACGTGACGTACATCAAACTCACTACGGTCGTGTGTGTCCAATTGAGACTCCTGAGGGACCAAACATTGGTTTGATCAACTCACTTTCTGTTTATGCAAAATGTAATAACTTCGGTTTCTTGGAAACACCGTATCGTAAAGTGATTGACGGCAGCGTCACTATGGATATCGAGTATTTATCTGCGATTGAAGAAGTGGGTACTGTCATTGCACAGGCCGATGCTAGTTTGGATAAAAACGGTAAATTAACAGAAGAATTTGTATCAGTACGTCATCAAGGTGACTTCGTACGTATGCCGCCTGAAAAAGTGACGCATATGGATGTTTCTGCTCAGCAGATTGTATCGGTTGCGGCATCACTTATTCCATTCCTTGAACACGATGACGCCAACCGTGCGTTGATGGGTTCAAACATGCAACGTCAGGCTGTGCCTACGCTGATTGCTGACAAACCACTTGTCGGTACCGGTATGGAAGCGAACGTAGCGCATGACTCGGGTGTATGTGTTCTTGCAAAACGTGGCGGTCGTATCGAGTTTGTTGATGCGTCGCGTGTGGTTATTCGTGTAAACGAAGAAGAAATGATCGCCGGTGAAGCAGGTGTAGATATCTACAACCTGATCAAATATACCCGTTCGAACCAAAACACTTGTATTAACCAAAAAGTTCTCGTGAACATTGGTGATAAAGTGGGTCGTGACGACGTATTGGCTGATGGTCCATCGACTGACGGTGGTGAATTGGCGCTTGGTCAAAACATGCGCGTAGCATTCATGACTTGGAACGGTTACAACTACGAAGACTCGATCTTGTTATCTGAACGTGTTCTTCAAGAAGACCGTTTAACTTCGATTCATATTCAAGAATTGTCATGTGTTGCGCGTGATACCAAGTTAGGTGCAGAAGAAATTACTGCTGATATTCCTAACGTGGGTGAAGCTGCACTGTCTAAACTGGATGAATCAGGTATCGTTTATATCGGTGCTGAAGTAACTGCTGGTGATATTCTTGTAGGTAAAGTTACACCAAAAGGCGAAACCCAGTTAACACCGGAAGAAAAATTGCTACGTGCAATCTTTGGTGAAAAAGCGGCTGACGTTAAAGATTCATCTTTACGTGTGGCTTCAGGTGTTAAAGGTACAGTAATTGATGTTCAAGTGTTTACACGTGACGGTCTTGAAAAAGACGAACGTGCTCAAGCAATTGAAAAAGCGCAATTGGATGCTTACCGTAAAGACTTGAAAGAAGAGTTTAAAATCTTCGAAGAAGCAGCACGTGAACGTATTATTCGCTTGTTGAAAGGTCAAGAATCGAACGGTGGCGGTACAACTAAACGCGGTGACAAACTGACTGAAGATTTGTTATCTGGTTTAGAGCTGGTTGATCTACTTGAAATTCAACCTGTTGATGAAGGCATTGCTGAACGCTTAACTCAAATTCAAGTGTTCTTGAAAGAGAAAGGCATTGAGATTGACGAGAAATTTGCAGAGAAAAAACGCAAACTTTCTACAGGTGATGAACTAACAACTGGCGTCTTGAAAGTTGTTAAAGTTTACTTGGCTGTAAAACGTCGCATCCAACCGGGTGATAAAATGGCGGGTCGTCATGGTAACAAGGGTGTTGTCTCTAACATCTTACCAGTAGAAGACATGCCGCATGATGCTAACGGTGTGCCTGTTGATATCGTGTTGAACCCACTGGGTGTACCTTCGCGTATGAACGTGGGTCAGATTCTCGAAACTCACTTGGGTATGGCTGCAAAAGGTCTTGGCGATAAAATCGACAAGATGCTGCAAGAACAGCGTACCGTTGCTGAACTGCGTATCTTCTTAGACAAGATTTATAATAAAGTCGGTGGCGAGCAAGAAGATCTTGATAGCCTGACTGATGATGAAATCCTGGCGCTTTCTAAAAACTTGCGTAAAGGTATTCCTTTAGCAACTCCTGTATTTGATGGTGCTGATGAAGGCCAAATCAAAGAGTTGCTTGAACTTGCAGACATTCCACGTTCTGGTCAAACCGTATTGTTTGACGGACGTACCGGTGAACGTTTTGACCGTCCAGTAACTGTAGGTTACATGTACATGTTGAAACTGAATCACTTGGTTGATGACAAGATGCATGCGCGTTCTACAGGTTCTTACTCACTTGTGACTCAACAACCATTGGGCGGTAAAGCTCAATTCGGTGGTCAGCGTTTCGGTGAGATGGAAGTCTGGGCGCTTGAAGCATATGGCGCAGCTTATACGCTTCAAGAAATGCTTACTGTTAAGTCGGATGACGTTGAAGGCCGTACTCGCATCTACAAGAACATTGTCGATGGTAACCATCATATGGATCCGGGTATGCCTGAATCGTTCAACGTATTGACCAAGGAGATCCGTTCTTTAGGTATCAACATTGAACTGAAAAATGGTGACTAATAATCCCCCTTGCATCCCTCTGTAGTACAGGGGGAGGTTAAGGAATTTTTCAGGTAAAAAACAATATTTGTGACCCAGTCGGGGAGGAGAAAAACTCCTCGACACACGGAGAAAAAAATTGAAAGACTTGCTCGATATCATGCGCAAAAAGACGGATTCAGACGGTCATGCTCCAGTAGAGTTTGATCGCATCCGCATTGGTCTTGCGTCACCAGAAATGATTAAGTCATGGTCTCACGGTGAAGTTAAAAAACCTGAGACAATTAACTATCGTACGTTCAAACCAGAACGTGATGGTTTATTCTGTGCCAAAATCTTTGGCCCAGTCAAAGATTATGAATGCTTGTGTGGTAAATACAAGCGTATGAAATACAAAGGCGTCATTTGTGAAAAATGTGGCGTTGAAGTAACAACTGCGAAAGTACGTCGTGAGCGTATGGGTCATATTGACCTTGCGTCACCGGTTGCGCACATCTGGTTCTTGAAATCATTACCATCCCGTATCGGTCTTCTTTTAGACATGACTTTACGTGATATCGAACGTGTATTGTATTTCGAATCATATGTGGTAACAGATCCGGGTATGACTCCAATGGAGAAATACCAACTTCTTAACGATGAAGAATACTTCACAGCATTAGAAGAACACGGTGATGAATTCAGCGCGAAAATGGGTGCAGAAGCGATTCAGGATTTGTTGAAAGACATCGATCTTGAAGCTGAAATTGCGCGTCTTCGTGAAGAAATTCCACAAACAACTTCAGAAACCAAGCTTAAGAAAGCCTCTAAGCGTTTGAAGTTGATGGAAGCATTCAACGATTCGAACAACAAGCCAGAATGGATGGTGTTGACTGTACTTCCAGTCCTTCCACCAGATCTTCGTCCTTTAGTTCCTCTTGAAGGCGGTCGTTTCGCGACTTCTGACTTGAATGACCTTTACCGTCGTGTGATCAACCGTAACAACCGTTTGAAACGTCTTCTTGACCTTTCAGCGCCAGACATCATCGTGCGTAACGAAAAACGTATGTTGCAAGAGTCTGTAGATGCATTGCTTGATAACGGTCGTCGTGGTCGCGCAATCACTGGTTCAAACAAACGTCCGCTTAAATCTTTGGCAGACATGATCAAAGGTAAACAAGGTCGTTTCCGTCAAAACTTATTGGGTAAACGTGTCGACTATTCAGGTCGTTCGGTTATTACCGTAGGTCCGACTTTACGTTTGCACCAATGTGGTCTTCCGAAGAAAATGGCACTTGAATTATTCAAACCATTTATTTTTGCGAAACTACAAGCGTCTGGTCAAGCGACAACCATTAAAGCTGCGAAGAAAATGGTTGAACGCGAAACTCCGGAAGTTTGGGACGTTCTTGCGCATGTAATTCGTCAACATCCAGTCATGTTGAACCGTGCGCCAACCCTTCACCGTTTGGGTCTTCAAGCATTTGAACCGATCCTGATTGAAGGTAAAGCAATCCGTCTTCACCCACTCGTATGTGCTGCGTTCAACGCCGACTTCGACGGTGACCAAATGGCGGTACACGTTCCATTAACAATCGAAGCTCAGTTAGAAGCGCGTGCGTTAATGATGTCAACCAACAACATTTTGTCTCCAGCGAACGGTGAACCAATCATCGTACCGTCTCAGGACGTTGTGTTGGGCTTGTATTACATCACGCGTGATGCAATCAATGCCAAAGGTGAAGGCATGGTGTTTGCGGATACTGACGAAGTAAACCGCGCATTGGCTACCGGTCAAGTGAACTTGCACGCTCGCGTAAAAGCACGTGTACACCAGACTGTCATTGATGAAGATGGTAACCGCGAACAGCAAACCATTATTGTTGATACGACTCCTGGCCGTTGCTTACTTTGGGAAGTTGTGCCTGAAGGTATGGATTTCCAGCAAATTAACGTTGAGATGACCAAGAAAAACATCTCGAAGTTAATTAACTCTTGCTACCGTAAATTGGGTCTAAAAGATACAGTAATCTTTGCTGACCAATTGATGTACTTGGGCTTCCGTCAAGCGACGCGTTCAGGTGTATCTGTCGGTATGGAAGACATGCTTATTCCACCGCAAAAACAAGCCATTATTGGTAAAGCGGATGCTGAAGTTCGTGAAATCGAACAACAGTTCGAACAAGGTTTCGTAACTGCCGGCGAACGTTATAACAAAGTGGTCGATATTTGGGCGCGTACTAACGACCAAGTAGCGAAAGCGATGATGGACAACTTGTCTTTTACCACTGTTAAAAACAAACAGGGTGAAGACGAGAAGCAAAAATCATTCAACAGTATCTACATGATGTCTGACTCTGGTGCCCGTGGTTCGGCAGCTCAGATTCGTCAGCTTGCAGGTATGCGTGGTTTGATGGCGAAACCGGATGGTTCGATCATTGAAACCCCGATTAAAGCAAACTTCCGTGAAGGTTTGACAGTACTTCAGTACTTCATTTCAACACACGGTGCGCGTAAAGGTTTGGCCGATACAGCACTTAAAACAGCAAACTCTGGTTACTTGACTCGTCGTCTAGTAGACGTAGCGCAGGATTTGGTGATTACTGAACCTGATTGCGGTACTTTAGGCGGTCTTGTCATGACGCCATTCATTCAAGGTGGCGATGTCATCGAGAATCTGGGTGCTCGAGTATTGGGTCGTGTTGTTGCTGAAGATGTGAAACGTGCTGGTTCTGACGAGGTTATTCTTCCGCGTAATACGCTGATTGACGAAAAACTTGCTGCCTTCATTGAAGAAGCGGGTGTCGACGAAGTTAAAGTACGTTCCGTGGTTTCTTGTGAATCTACGTTCGGTGTATGTGCGAAATGTTATGGTCGTGACCTTGCACGTGGTCATCAGGTAAATCCTGGTGAGTCTGTAGGTGTTATGGCTGCACAATCCATTGGTGAGCCGGGTACCCAGTTAACCATGCGTACTTTCCACGTGGGTGGTGCTGCAAGTCGAACTTCTGCTGCAAATAGTATTCAAGTACGTAATAAAGGTACTGTACGTTTCCACAACGTGAAAACTGTACAACATGCCAAAGGTCACTTGGTATCGACTTCTCGTTCAGGTGAAATCGGTATTGCGGATGACTTGGGTCGTGAACGCGAACGCTACAAAATTCCATACGGTGCTTCGATCATTCTAAAAGATGGCGAAGAAGTAGCAGCGGGCGGTATTGTTGCAACGTGGGATCCGCATACGCATCCACTGGTTACCGAAGTTGCGGGCAAAGTACGTTTCAGCCAGATCGCTGATGGCGTAACTGTGACCTCGAAAACTGATGATGCAACAGGTATGACCACAATCGAAATCTTGCCAGTGACTTCACGTCCTGCGTCAGGTAAAGATTTGCGTCCTGCTGTTGTTCTTGACACCGTAGAGGGTGGCGAACAGTTCTACTTCTTGCCACAAAATACGATTCTTTCTGTCCGTGATGGCGAAACAATCGGTGTGGGTGACGTTATTGGTCGTGTACCACAAGAAACTTCACGTACTCGTGATATTACCGGTGGTCTGCCGCGTGTAGCTGACTTGTTCGAAGCACGTAAACCGAAAGAACATGCAATCCTGGCTGAAATTTCAGGTGTTGTAAGCTTCGGTAAAGAGACCAAAGGTAAAAACCGTTTAGTGATTGCGCCAGATGACGGCTCTGAAATTTATGAAGAGTTGATTCCAAAATGGCGTACCATTAACGTGTACGAAGGCGAACATGTAAACCGTGGTGAAACAGTTTCTGACGGTCCACAAAACCCGCATGACATTTTACGTTTGAAAGGTGAAGTGGCGTTGACTAACTACATCGTGAACGAAGTTCAGGACGTTTACCGTCTGCAAGGTGTAAAAATCAACGACAAGCACATTGAAGTTATTGTGCGTCAAATGTTGCGTAAAGTTGAAATCACTGATGGTGGTGATACGAGCTTCATTAAAGGCGAACAAGTGGATTACATCCGCATGGTTGCTGAAAACCAAGCTGTACTTGCTCAGAACAAGTTCCCTGCGAAGTATGAACGTCAATTGATGGGTATTACGAAAGCATCGCTTTCTACTGACTCGTTTATCTCTGCTGCATCGTTCCAGGAAACAACTCGTGTGTTAACTGAAGCTGCGGTAACAGGTAAAGAAGATGATTTACGCGGTCTGAAAGAGAACGTAGTTGTGGGTCGTTTGATTCCTGCAGGTACGGGTCTTGCATACCACTTAGAACGTCGTCGTCAAGAAGCTGAAGCTGCCGAGCATGAGCTTGTAAATGACTTCTCTGATGTTGATCAAGCATTAAGCCAAGCATTTAACCAAGAGTTTTAATTCTTAAGTTAAATGATTGAAAAAAGGCGCCTTCGGGCGTCTTTTTTTATTGGGAATAAGTGAAAATTAAAGCTTTCCCCCAGTGCTATAATTTCTTATATTAAAAACAGAACAATTGAAAATCTTTATTAATTTATAAACTTAAAACAACTAGGGCAAACTTATGAAACCGATACAGCATTTTTTGGCACTTTCACTTATATCTATTTCTGCTGCTGTTATTGCTGCACCCATGCCAAATACTATTATGGTGGAAGATAAAGCCGTTGTTCCAATCTTAAAGACAGAGGTCATTCGTCGAGTTGCAGGACAAGAGCCTAAGCGTAGTGTTGATGCCACAATTTTTGAAGTTACCAATCAGGGGAAAGATATTGTTGCGCGAGAAATCCATTTAGAAGATAACCAAGCACAATTTTCAGAAAAGCAGCTTACTATTCCTGTGATTCAAAAAGGCGGTGTCATTGTACCGACTTCAAAAATTGAATTGGATACCACGATAAAGCAAGACGGGAAGATACTCTCTCAAACCAAAAAAATTGATGCTGAAGGTGTTGAATTCAAACAAGGGCAAGAGCCTATTCATCGAACATTAAAGCTGGATCAGAAAAACAATCTGGGCAGTAACACCAAAACATCACATGCCGTTTTAACTGAAAATGGTACAACCACACGTGATATAGTGGTGTTGAGTGAAGATGAATAAACTTCAGTTAAACATAGTGAAATGTTTCATGATTTTTTACAAAATGCATCATTTCAGTATTAATGCTTTACATTTTTAATTTATTTTTTTCACAAAAGAAGCATAAGCTGAAAAGAATGAAAAAAGGGGAAAAATCCATGAAAAAGTTAATGAGCGTAATGGCAGTAGCCACTCTATCCACTTTTATGTTGGCAGGTTGTGAAAGTATGTCTGCCAATGAGCAGCGAATCGGCGCAGCAGCCCTAGGTGGGGCCGTGGGTGGCGGTGTAGGTAATAAGGTCGGTGGTGGTGTAGGCGCCGCTGTAGGTGGCGGTGCTGGTGCAGCGGTCGGCAGTAAAACCCAAGGTGGTTCAAACCGAAATGCGACTTATAGTGGTGTAGGTGGTGCTATTGGTTCTGCCGTAGGTAAAAGTGTCTTTGGTGGCAATGGTGGTGCAGCAATTGGTGGTGCGATTGGTGGTGGTGCTGGAGCTGCCATCGAACAGAAACGTTAATACAACGTCTTAATCATTAAATTAAAAGCGCTTGATCAACAAGCGCTTTTTTATTATCCAATGGTTGATTCTGGATTTTTCCCTGCGCATATAGACAGTTTTTTTTTCAATTTCTGCAATACGGATGCTCACACCGCCAAAAATATGGACAGTGTATTTGAGATGTATGGGAGCTTAATTATCGGTAAGTTGTTTTATATTGGCTATTTTAGCGCCATCTAAGCGAATATCGCTATAAACGGTGTTATGTCCTGGTCAGAGAAAATGAATTTTCGCCGATTTATCCCCGACAATATATTTTGATCCGAGATGATGTATCAGTAAAAAGCATAAAAACGGATTGACCATGGAATACAGGCTTCCTCCAAAATGCACTCCCAGCACATTTTGATTTTTACGCGTTAAAGACATTTTCACGCGAATTTGGTAATTTGCCAGATCCATTTCTTTAGTTTCAATACCTGCATCACGATAAGGTGCGTAACGATTGAGCATGAATTTAGCGATCGCCAGTATTGTCTGCAGTTTGTTTAAAAGGCTCATCTGGGTCAATTGTTTTTATGGTGAGCCAGAGCATACTAAATCAGAATTAAAATTGGGGCATTGATCAGGTTGCCCAATGATCCAGATAAATAGTGAATAAAAAAATGAGAAAGCATTATGCAAGCAAAGACCCAATGGGTAGCCACCCAAGATCAACAGCGTCTCTATGTAAAAACATGGGGAAGCGATGAAAAGCCGGCTTTAGTATTGGTACATGGTTATCCGGATAATCAGGAAGTATGGGAACCAGTTATTCAGGAGCTTATCCAAGATTTTTATATTGTCACTTATGATGTACGCGGAGCAGGGCAGTCCTCTATTCCAAGGCGTATTCGTGACTATCGCTTGGAACAATTATCTTTAGATTTAGAAAATGTAGTCAATGCTGTATTAAAAGATCGGCCTTTCCATTTGGCAGCGCATGACTGGGGTTCTATCCAGTCTTGGGAGTCGGTCACCGAAGCCAAATTTACTGCCCGAATTCTATCTTATAGTACGATTTCAGGGCCGTGTTTAGACCATGCTGCATTTTGGATGCGTAATCAGTTTAAACAGCACAAGAGCAAGTTCTTTAAGCAGCTCAGCAAGTCTTGGTATATCGCAGTATTTCAGCTGCCATTGCTGGCACCCACAGTATGGGGTTTTTTCAGTCCTGAAAAATGGGGCAAAGTGCTAGAAAAGTTGGAGCAGCAGAAAAACTTGCCTTTAAATCCTCATATTGCATCAGATGGCAAACATGGAATCGGATTGTATCGCGCTAATTTTTTGCCACGCTTAACTCGGCCACGTCAGCGTTTTGCTGTTTGTCCCGTCCAGGCGATTGTGCTGAAACGTGACAATTTTGTCAGTCCTGAACTGATTGATGAAATGCCAAAATGGGCTGAAAATTTTCAGCGTCTAGATATGGATGCCAATCACTGGGCAATATTAAGTCAACCTGAATTGGTCGCCGACACGATTCGTAGCTTTGCATTAAGCCAGTCTGGAAATTAGTTTTTTATTTAATTATCTGAATATAAATGAAAATTCAGATGACGGCTAAAAGCAATCAATTTGCAGATTCAAGGAGTTGGATCTGCTAAAATATCGACTTTTCATCTTCCCCCTCAAGTGATTATGTTCGCAATTATTGCCGCTATCGGAGTCATGTTCGGACTCTCATTAGCTCGTGTGCCTGTGGTCTTTGCATTGGTGATCGGTGCTGTTGCCGGTGGTTTGTTGGCTGGCTTAGGTCTGCAAGGAACTTTAGATGCATTTAATAATGGCCTAGGTGGCGGGGCTAAAATTGCCTTGGCCTATGGTATTTTGGGTGCATTTGCGCTTGCTTTAGCACGCTCGGGTTTACCTGATTTACTGGCTTACAAACTGATCTCCATCGTAAAAGGAGATGCCAATGTTCAATCGCAAAATAAGGTTAAATTTTTAATTTTCTTTATGATTGTTGCTGCAGCGGTGTCTTCGCAAAACCTGATTCCTGTTCATATTGCTTTTATCCCGGTTTTGATTCCGCCTCTGTTAGGTGTCTTTAACCATTTAAATTTAGACCGCCGCGCTGTGGCCTGTTTATTAACTTTTGGTTTATGTGCCACCTATATGTTGGTTCCGGTCGGATTTGGTGCGATTTTCCTGAATGATATATTAGGCCAAAATATCAATACTTTTGGTAAGCCATACGGTTTTGAAATTAGCTATGATCAAATTCCATATGCAATGGCAATTCCGGTATTTGGCATGTTTGTGGGGCTATTGGTTGCGCTGTTTTATACTTATCGCAAACCAAGAATTTATAAAGAAATTAAGCTTGAACCAAGTCATCATAGTATTTCTGGTGATGTCGTTACCGAGGAGAATGCTAAGCCACAAATAGCAAAATTTACCTTGGTTATGGCCGCTTTTGCCGTCATTGCGACCCTAAGTGTACAGCTTTATTCAGATTCGATGATTCTTGCCGGTTTGGTGGGTGTGGCGATTTTAAGCTGCGCAGGCATTTTCAAGTGGAAAGAAGCAGACGATGTAATTATTACCGGTATGCGAATGATGGCATTAGTCGGTTTTATCATGATTGCTGCACAAGGTTTTGCATCCGTCATTGAGGCCACCAATCAAGTTCCTGCTTTGGTCAATGCATCGGTTGAGTGGATTGGTAACAGTAAAGCTCTGGCTGCCTTTTTAATGTTGCTGGTGGGTTTGCTGATTACTTTAGGGATTGGTTCATCGTTCTCTACTGTGCCGATTTTAGCCATTATCTATGTGCCTTTATGTATCCAGTTTGGGTTTAGTCCAGCCGCGACCATTGCCCTGATTGGTACTGCAGCAGCTTTGGGCGATGCGGGTTCTCCAGCTTCTGATTCAACTTTAGGACCCACCTCAGGTTTAAATATGGATGGACAACATGACCATATGAAAGACAGTGTGGTTCCTACCTTTATCCATTTTAATATTCCTTTAATGATATTTGGGTGGATTGCCGCAATGGTGCTTTAATTCAAACTTATATTTTTTATTTAGTTTGAATCTATTTTATATTTAGTGTTAATAGATATATTTAAAATAGATCTTTTAGAAAAACTAATATAATAAACCTGATGAATATACTCAGAATATAATAATAAAACCTGATTAACCTGGTTGGTATTTAAAACCAACCAGGTTGGTCTGATTAAAATAAATATTTAATATTATCAAGTACTTGAAAATAAATTAAATTATTATTAATTGATCGCTATTGCATATTAATTTGTCTCGTGTTTATTATTAATTAATGTTTTATTTTGTTGTTATTATTCTTCCAAGGGGTATTTTTTATGTTAAAGCAAACTGCTTTTATTACATTATTAGGGATGTCTGCTTCAGCGATGGCTGGTGATTGGCAGGTGAAATTAGGCGCTTCTGCTCTTGCACCACAAAATGATGATAACGGTACTTTGAATGTGCCTTTGGCAGCAGGTGGTTCAGCTGCATTAAAATCTGAAATTAGTAATGAAATTAACTTTACCCCTTCTGTAGAGTATTTCTTTGCCAATTCGCCTATTTCTGTAGAATTATTATTGGCTGCGCCTTTTAAACATGATGTTGAATTAGAAGGTTTAGGTAAAGTAGCAAGCTTTAAACATTTACCACCAACAATTACTGCAAAATATAATTTTAAAAACTCTACGCGTTTTACACCTTATGTAGGTGTCGGTGCGACGGTGGTTATTCCTTGGGGAGAAAAATTATCTGCAGAAGCTCAAGCACTAACAGGTGCTGAAAAGCTAGAAGCTGATGTGGCGTATGGTGTTGCAGGACAAGTTGGTTTTAACTTTCAACCGGCAGATGCTAAAAATTGGGGTGTTTTTGCAGACGTACGTTATGCAGATGTGAAAACTGAATTAACAGCAAAAACAGCTGATGGTACTAAAGTAAGTTTAGGTGATCTTGAAGTGAATCCTTGGGTTTATACAATCGGTTATAGCTACAAATTTTAAGATAAAAATAATAATTAGCGCAAATAAACCTCATCTTTATAGATGGGGTTTTTTAATGAAAAACGTACAATAAATCACATAGATTGAGCACTTTGATACTATTTAATCATCAATATTTTGTTTAAGTTGGTTATAGAAAATAAGCTAAAAAGAGAAAAAAATCATGAAATTATTCAATTTATACAGTGTGGTCTTTTGTAGCCTATTCAGTGGATCTGTTTATGCAGCAAGTTTCAATTGTGATCATGCCCGAACACAAACAGAACATGCTATTTGTGACACTCGTGTTGTAAATGATGCCGATGTGAAAATGGCTACTACCTATAATATTATTAAGCGTCTGGTTCCTATGGGTACACGGGGTATGATTCAGGATGAACAGGTGAAGTGGCTACAATTACGTGATCAATGTAGTAACTCAAGCCGTTGTTTAACCGAAGTATATAAAATGCGCCAACAAAAACTGGATCTGTATATGGATCGTGTTTATAAACAAGGCCCTTTTTAATAAAAATTTATCATTTCCTATTGAAATTTTCTCAAGTCACTCCATTCATTAAGCATTCAATAAAAAGTGTTTTGAATTTAAGGAGTGACTGATGAGCGAACAAAGTACACAAAAACATAGTTTCCAGGCAGAAGTAGCCCAGCTTTTACATTTGGTGACGCATTCACTTTATTCAAATCCGGATATTTTCTTACGCGAACTGATTTCGAATGCTTCAGATGCTTGCGATAAGTTGCGTTTTGAAGGGATCAATCATCCTGAATATTATGAAAATGATCCTGAACTACATGTTCGTGTCAGTCTAGATAAAGACAATAAAACCATTACCATTTCAGACAACGGTATTGGTTTAACCCAACAAGAAGCGATTGATAATTTAGGTACCATTGCTAAATCTGGCACCAAAGACTTTATGTCTAGACTGTCCGGTGACCAGAAAGCCGATGCGCAATTGATCGGACAGTTTGGTGTCGGCTTCTATTCAGGCTTTATTGTTGCCGAAAAAATTACCGTTGAATCTCGTCATGCAGCTGCAGATGCGACGGATGGCGTACGCTGGATCAGTCAAGGTACAGGTGATTTTGAAGTTGAACAAATAACCAAGGCTTCACGTGGAACAGATATCATTTTACATTTACGTGATAATGCACTTGAGTATTTAGAGTCTTATAAAGTTAAGCAAATCATCAATAAATATTCTGACCATATTAGTTTGCCCATTGAAATGCAAAAAGAAGTCTGGCAGCAAGAAGAAGCGGCTGAAGGTGAAGAACCTAAAGCCGGTCAGATGGTTAAAACGGATGAATGGGAAGCGATTAACTCGGCAAGTGCACTTTGGACTCGAAATAAAAATGAGATCACTGATGAGCAATACATTGAGTTTTACAAGAATTTAAGCCACGACTTTGAGGCACCCTTGGCCTGGGCACATAATCGTGTGGAAGGCAGTACCGAATATACTCAATTACTGTATGTGCCAAGCAAAGCGCCGAACAATATTTTCACGCGTGAAGCGAAAGCGGGCATCAAGCTGTATGTAAAACGCGTGTTTATTATGGATGAAGCGGATAATCTGATTCCAAATTATTTGCGTTTTGTACAGGGTGTAGTCGATAGCGCTGATCTTCCGCTCAATGTCAGCCGTGAACTGCTACAGGAAAGCCGCGATGTAAAAACCATTCGCGAAGGCAACACTCGCCGTATTTTGACTATGCTGGATGGTCTGGCGAAGTCGGAAGATGAAAAAGATCAAGAAAAATTCAAACAGTTCTATGCTGAATTTGGTTCAGTGATTAAAGAAGGTTTGGGTGAAGACTTTGGCAATCGTGAACGTATTTTAAAATTATTACGGTTCTCTACATCGACCAATGATGAAATTTCAACTTCATTGACTGACTATAAAGCACGGATGAAAGAAGGGCAAAAAGCCATTTATTACGTGACTGCGGATAGTTTAACTGCTGCGAAAAACTCACCACAACTGGAATTGTTCAAGAAGAAAGGCATCGAAGTGTTATTGATGGCAGATCGTGTGGATGAATGGGCGATGGAGTTCGTCAATGAGTTCGATGGTACGCCTATGCAAAACGTGGCGAAAGGTGCAGTGGATTTAGGGGATCTGCAAGATGCTGAAGAGAAGAAAGCGCTTGAAGCAGCCGCTGAACAATTTAAACCAATCATTGAAAAACTGTCAGATTCACTCAAAGCCAAAACCAAAGAGGTTCGTGTAACCACCCGTTTGGTTGATTCTCCTGCATGTTTGGTGACGGGTGAAGGAGAGCTTTCTCCGCAATTGATTCGTATGTTGAAACAGGCAGGTCAGGCGGTGCCAGAAAGTAAACCGATTCTGGAAATTAACCCCGAACATCCTTTGGTGAAAAAACTGGAAGACTCGAGTCAGTTTGATGATCTGGCCAATGTGATTTTCGATCAGGCCGTGATTGCAGAAGGGGGTTTACCTGATGATCCTGCGGAATATGTAAAACGTATTAACAGTTTGTTGTTGAAATAAGTCTATTCTAGACAATAAAAAAACCTCCTTTGGGAGGTTTTTTTATTGAAAATTATCTGAAGAATAAGTAAATAGTCTGATTTAAGCCTAATTAAAATAATGCTTCTAAACGCACCGATGCACCAATAAAATGACTACGATCATCCCTATGATTATTAAAGTAATTTAAATTTCCTTGTACATAGAACCATTCCCGCCATAACGGTTGTCGCCAAGAAACGAAGGGCCCCCAGCTGTTTAAACGCAAATCTTTATTGTTTAAAAAACCACCAGTATAAATACCATAACTAAAGGTGTTTTCATGAAAAAACTGATGCTGTCTAAACAGGTTATTATCCCAAGTTAGGTCATCATCTTGATCATCGGCATAGGTAAGATTGAGCTGATTAGAAAGAATGGCTTCATTTGGACGCGCATGAGTGAGCTCAAGATTGGTTCTTAAATAATTTTTACTATCAATGCCATAACGATAAATTTCTTCTGCGTAAAAATTGAAATCATTTTCCAGTTTCCAGTTTTTGGAGCCTTTAAAACGCAGATAAATATCATCTCCCGAACGAAGACCTAAATCTACATCAGTTTCAAAAGGCAGGCGTTTGGAAAAATCTGACCAGCGAAATGCAAAAGAACTATTATTCTCACGGGTACGCTGTCGGTCTAAAGTTTTATCATTGCTATTGCCCGGATTTTCATCGGTAATGGCGACATTATTATCCAGTTCATTGTCGAGGGAGTCATCACCAAAGACTAAACTCAGTTTGCGCTCTAAAGTTGGAAGTTTGATTTTGCCTCGAATACGCGGTTTAATTTCATAACCATCATGTTTATTCCAGTTGTTGTCCACGATCACGCGTAAGGTCGCAGATGCTGGTTTTTCTGGATCGGTTTCGCCAAACCAATTATCAATTTTATGCGAGGTATGATCTGCCCAGTTTCGAACTTTAAGCTGTTTGCGGTCTAACCAAGTTCGATCTGCAGTTTGTATGGTGGGTGGAACAATAGGTTCATTTGACTGCTGGGGCAAAAATGTAGGCAGCGCATCCACCCAACTTGGAATTTGATACAGCAAACTATGATCTTCATCTTGAGTCGAAATTGAACTCGTGGGTGAGTCAGTCTTTTGATCTGAGCGCTCAGATCCATTTGAGGCACTCATGATCCCCGATAATAGTATAAATAAGAGGGGTTTTGATAAACTGATTTTCTTTGAGGGCATATCCTTGCTCTTAAATTCTGGTTATTTGATAGTCTTGTAAAAATTGCGCTAAAAAAGCAAGCTTTGGCTACAAAAAAATAAAACTTAATCGGAAATATGCTTTTGAATTGCCTCATATAATTGATTACAGTCGATGGGCGATTCTAGTTGAGTAATAATATTCTGAATCAATTGCCAGCTTACCCCCTGATCACGTTCTAATAAAAAATAAGGATAAGCCAATTCAGTTCGAGACAGATTTAAACGGTTTTGCCCATGAATCACCCGAATTTTTTGTCGCTCTTTTAGTAACAGCAGCGGGGTCTTAAAGTCAGCAGGAATTTCCTTAAACTGAATAATTTTTTGTGTTTGGAAAAGTTGTGCAGGAATAAAGGCAACATAGTTTTCATTTTTCCAAAGTAAAGCTGCTTTTTCTGTATAGCTATAAAATAGAGCCTCGAAATCGGTAAAATTTTCCGCGAGATCTTCCCAGGAAATTTGTTTAATCGCAACGATACGATGTTGGTAGTGTTGAGTAAATCTATGCATTAAATCAACCGCTTGGTTTTTATTTTCAGCGCCGAACAACACTAAATATTTCATAAAACAATTCTGTGTATCAACTTGTTCAGCCAGATAAATTGGATGTTGTTGCCAATTTTTTAAATCTGCAGCATGGATAAGTAAATCAACATATTGAGAAATTTCTGGAAGAGCTGGAATTTCTAAACCATGTAACTCTTGTGCAGCAGCATTCTTCTCATCAACAGGATAAAGATGGGCAAGATATGGACCGAGTTGCAGGCTTTGTAAAACATCCTTTCCGATCTGTTTTTTAGCTGTTATTACTTGTTGCTTGTCTTTTAATATGTGTGGCAGTTGATTATTAAGGTGCTGATTAGACGTGCTTAAATCTGGCACATTGATTTGATTCTGTTCTGGTACAAGCGGTGGAGACAGATTTAAGTGTGTCTCAGTCTGAGTTAAAATAGGAGCAAGGTGTCGTTCTAAAAGAACTGCTTTTTGTCTTAATTCATCGTCAGTTTTCAGGCAGCTATAGCGTTGTTGCTGTTCTAACATCCATTGATAAATCTCAGCTAGATTCCCCCAGACACTGATCAAGGCACTGCGGTTTGGGGCTGGAATTAACCATATTTTCCATCCTTGTGCAGGGTGATACAAAATGGCCCAACCTGATTCGGTATTTTGGTATAGCGCCTGTTGTAAAGTGCCATCCTGTCGAAAAAGTCCACGATAAGAAAGTTTAAACGGCGTCTGATCTGCAAAATCCGTTGCGGCTTGCTGCGGTTGAGTTTGAGATTTAAATTTCAAAATTTGTTTTTTAAAAATGGGGTCATCACATAAACGAAAAATTTCGATTAAACGTGTTTTTGATTTTGCAATTTCAAAAAAAGATAAAGAGCGATGTTCCAAACCGTCTAGCAGTTGATGTAATTCTTTAACCAGCAGCGCTTTTTCTAAGGCATTCATGAACGCATCTCTAGAGATGTTGTTGGGCTTTTTCTAAATAGCTTGCCAATACAATATTAATAGCAAGTTCAAGTAATTTATATTCTGCAGACGTGGGTTTTGGGTACTGTTCAGCAAGTACAATCAAACGATCAATATTGATTGTTTGCGGAGGAATTTTACCTTGAATCAATGCTTGAAGTTCTTGCATAAGAAAATGGTTTCATTGTATGAAATTATTAATTTAATGCTTTGATTATATGGATTTAAAAAGAAAAAGCATGAAGAGATATGGTTATGTTTTGAGTGGTTATAGACATAAATAACAAAAAATGTAGATTTTGGGTAAAAATATTCAAATTTTTACTGCTAAAGTTGCAAAATAGATCATGATTTATTGTTTTATTTTTCATTAAATTGAAAAGAATTAGATGAATCAGTATTCAGGATCTTTTATCCAGTATAAAGAAGATGAAATAAAATTAATTTTTGACCCTAAAAAACAGACTGAGTTAGGCTGGTCTGTTTTTTAGGGAATAAGGTAGCCCTTAAGCTGCTTTTTTCACGGTCATTTTAGTCTGCTCTACTGCTTCAGAAGCAGGGGCTTTTTGTTCAGCATTTATAGTCTCAACTGCTTTTTTAGCAGGAAAATCTGGAACAAAAACAATTTGAGCAGATACATTTGCAGAAAAAGCCACAACAGCGATAGCCAAAACAGATTGAATAGCGTTCATCATTATTTCCTTTAGGTGAAAGGATGCCTAAGACAATAGGCAAGGGAGATAAATAAAATATATTTCACATAAAGGATATCAAAAAATGAGCAGGTTATGGAAGTGCTTGCGGTCGAAAAAAGATGAATGGTGAGTTTAAATTATTATATAAATCATATATTTAGAGTTTTTGCTCTAAGACAGATTGTCTTTTCACAATCTGTCTTAAATGGTTTAAAAATATCAATTTTTATGACATTTGCTTTGGCATTTTTTCTCATAAACTTTACCAAAAATGCCGCCAATAATAGCGCCACTCACGGTACCAAATACAGGTAATATACTTCCGGCAACAGCACCAATCAAAGCACCGGTAACCGTAGGGGAAAAAGGTGATTTCATGCTTGAGCGATGTCCAGATGTAGAGTCTGCAGTTGAATCAGCATTAGAATTTTGAGCTTCAGTATTCATATTTACCTCTTATAAAGTTGAATGATTGAGAACTTAAATGTTCCGCATATCAGACTAGCGAATTGTGTCTCTGGTTGTGTCAAAGCCTTGTATATATAAGTTGTGTTTTGTAAGAACTAAATCGTTGATATTGATATTGTGTCTTACATGTAAGTTTTTGCGGTGTAATGTTAAAACCCAAAATTTTGTTTAGAAAATATCCTATGATCGGGACTCACAACAATAAAACTTGAGGTTTGAACAATGGCTATCGCAAAAGTTGTTGAGGTTAATTCCAGCAGTAATAAAAGTTTTGAAGATGCAATTCAGACAGGTATTGAGAAAGTAACCGAAACAATAAAAAATGTGCAAGGTGCATGGATTAATGAGCAAAAAGTAGTGATTAAGGACAATAAAATTACTGAGTATCGGGTGAATTTAAAAATTAGTTTCTTGGTCGATTAGCGTGATGCAGCTTGAAGTTAAAAAATCCCCTAAGCAGGGGATTTTTAATTAATAGCGATCGTAAATCAATGTCATCTAAAATGAGAGAGAATTATTTTTCTGGAACATCACAGAGATCATCCTTGCAGACTGCGGCCTCAGCGGTTTTGACCTCCGATTGAGGTGCCTCTAAAGCTTTTTCAAAGACTTGTAAAAATACTTCACGTGGTTGTGCGCCAGCTAAGGCTACGCGTTGATCAAAGACAAAAAACGGTACACCGGTGACTTTTAATTGATCACGTGCGACTTCTTCATCAAATTTAACGAAGTCAGCATATTCTTCTGAGTTTAAAACATCCTCTACTTCAACTGGATTTAAGCCAATTCGCGCAGCAACGTCTTCAATCGTTTCACGTTCACCAATGGGTAAACCTTGAGTCATATAACTATAGAAAAAGGCTTCTTCGGCTTCTGAACCCAAGCCTTTACTTTGAGCCAAGTGAATAATGCGATGTGCATTGAAAGTGTTCCCTGAGTTGGCATTTTCCCAATTGAATTGAATGCCTTCTTCAGCTGCCATAGTGGCAATATTACGTTGCATTTCTTCAACGTCTGCAACTGTACGGCCGTATTTTTGCGCGAGACGTTCAGAGTTTGAAATTTCCTGACGGATGGGTGCTTCTGGATCTAATTCATAACTATGCCAGTGAACTTCAAGTTCTAAACCTGCTTGTTCGGCAGCAGCTTCAAGACGTTTTTTGCCGATATAGCAAAAAGGACAAACCACATCTGACCAAATATCTACGCGCATGAGAAATCTCTAATCTTTTATTGCCTATATTGATGGGGGTGCAGAGCAAAATTTAAAGCATGAAAATTAAATTAAAACCGAATCGGGCTAGAAAAACGCAATCTGTTTGAGCGGAATAAATAAGCAGAAGGGTTTTGAATCGGGTTATGCTATGAAAAAGTCAGTATAGGGAGTTTCGCATGCCAAGGATTTTTCTGATCTTAGGATTGGCGACATGTACCATATTTGGTTGGCTGTTTTATCAGTATTCGGTACAACAAAATGATCTGAGTCAACTTAAGGACTACCAGACTGTATTGTATGAAAAAGCAGAACTCATTTATGAACAAGCGCAAGACTGGTCTAAACCCATTGATGTCAACGTGTCAGATAATCGTTTACAGGGCGACTATAAAGTGATGGCTGACTTTGTGCTGAGTCAAATGATTCAAAATGCTGAAGCCAGGAATGAATATTTACGCACGCTTAAAGCAATACATTGGGATGAATTTTTAAATATCGACCGCTTGGATCAAGACCGTAAACAAAAGTTTGTAGAGACCGAGCAGATGTTGAAACAGGCCCATCTTCTGACCGCACAGTATCAACAACAAACCCAACAACGTGAAGAAGATTCTTTAACGCGAGCCAAGCATTTATCCATCAAAGCCAATCTGCGACATCAATTAACGGATAGCCTGCGTGAAAGTCGAGACAGTGATAAAACTCATGCTTTATTTGCATTGGAGCTACAAGTGTTAAATAAAGCGGATGCATTGTTTGAAATTCTGAAAAATAATAAATGGCAGAAAAAGAATAAAACCTTTATGTTTTATGAAGATCAACCGTTAAAGGAATTTAATGCCTTGTATCAGGAAGTGTTGCAGCTAAATGCAGAAATGGAAAAAATTAAAAAGCAAAATCGCAACGCGGTGGAGCAGAAGTTATAGCATTTGAATTGGCATGATCCTGAACAGATCAGGATTGAATTTAATCTTTTTATGTAAAATAAATGATCTGCTTAGAATCATTTTCTTAAAATTAAAAAAGCGTACCGTAGTACGCTTTTTTTAATGTCATTTAATCTTGCTGATTAAGCAATTTTAGCTTCTACTTGAGCTGCTAACATATGACCGGTTTCTTCAAAATTAGAGTGCCATGCAAGTGCTTCATGAAGAAGGTGAGGGGTTTGGCCACCACGTTCGCATGCACGAGTAAAGTAATCATTCAATGCATCACGGTATATTGGGTGAGCACAGTTATCAATGATTGCACGAGCACGTTCACGCGGTGCAAGACCACGTAAGTCCGCAAGCCCTTGTTCTGTTACCAATACGTCTACGTCATGACCTGTGTGGTCAATGTGAGAGGCAAATGGAACAACAGATGAAATATCGCCACCTTTTGCAATTGATTTGGTAACGAATATTGCAATGTGTGCATTACGCGCGAAGTCGCCTGACCCACCGATACCGTTCATCATTTTTGTACCGCAAACGTGCGTTGAGTTTACGTTGCCGTAAATATCAAACTCGAGCGCAGTATTGATGCCAATAATCCCTAAACGACGAACAATTTCCGGATGGTTTGAGATTTCTTGTGGACGAAGTACCAGTTTGTCTTTGTATGCTTCGAGGTTATTAAATACTTTTTCGCCGTATTTAGCCGAAAGCGTAATAGAACTTCCTGAAGCAAACTTCATTTTACCGGCATCGATTAATTCAAAGGTACAGTCTTGCAGTACTTCTGAATACATCACTAAATCTTCAAAGTTTGAATCTTTCAGACCGGTCAAAACAGCATTGGCAATAGAGCCAATACCTGCTTGTAATGGACCTAAGCTTCTTGGTAAACGCTCTTCTGCAACTTCTTTTTCAAAGAATGCGATCAAGTGATTGGCAATACCTTGAGTCTCATCATCTGGTTCAGTGACAGTTGATGGTGAGTCATGGAATTCACCGTTGATCACGATCCCGACAATTTTAGACGGATCGATGTTAATCGCATGGGTGCCAATACGTTGATCCACTTCAGTCAATGGAATAGGCTGACGTGTTGGACGGTAACTCGGGATATAAATATCGTGTAAGCCTTCAAAAGCAGGGCTTAAATTGGTGTTGATTTCTACAATGACTTTTTCAGCAAAAATGGCAAAGCTTGCAGAGTTACCTACAGATGTGGTTGGGATGATGCCGCCATCTTCAGTAATCGCAACTGCTTCAATAATTGCAATATCCGGTTTTTTAAGCTGAAGGTTACGCATTTGTTCAACGGTTTCAGACAAATGCTGATCGATGAACATCACTTCGCCTTTGTTGATAGCTTTACGTAAAGTATTATCCACTTGGAAAGGTAAACGGCGAGCAAGCACACCTGCTTCAGTTAATTGTTTGTCTAAGTCGTTACCAAGACTCGCGCCAGTAATTAAAGTAATTTTCAAAGGATTACTGTGAGCTTGCTTTACAAGTGCTAAAGGAACAGCTTTCGCTTCACCTGCACGAGTAAATCCACTCATCCCTACAGTCATACCATCTTGGATAAAAGTAGCAGCTTGTTCGGCACTCATGACTTTGTCATGAAGTGATGCTAAACGAATACGATCTAAAGACATGGTTTACGCTCAATTCTTGTTCAAAACTAGACGGATTGTACCGCCCTAAAAAGGAATTGTGCATGCCTGTTAGGCTAAGGTCTAATTTTTTGAAAAAATGTGGGTATAACAATTTTTTATGGTTTTTAGGTTATTGATTTTAAAGATATAAAAAATAACAGATTAATGGTTAAGCAAATCTGTTTGTTGGTTATTTGTTCAATTGTTAAAAGTGTTCAGTCAAGGTTTGTTTAATTTTCCCCAAAGTGGTGGGGGGAACCTCATCTTCTGTTTTATTGTGAAGAATAGGTAAACAAATAAGCGCTTCCAACCCTCCTTGAGGGCGATTGTGAATGGTAAGTTGCCCCTGATGCATATCGACAATACGTTTTACAATGGCTAAACCTAAACCACTTCCTTGGACGGTACGCGCTTCATTGCCTCGTACAAAAGGTTGCATTAAGTCTTCAACCTGATCCTCTGGAATACCGTCGCCATTGTCTGCAACACTAATAAAAATATGCTCATTTTCAACTTTGGCTGATAATTCAATGGGTTCAGCCCCATAACGTTTCGAGTTATTAATTAAATTGCCAATCATACGTTTTAAAGACTGGCTACGGGCCTGAATGGGGGGGATATCTTGGGCCGTAAAACGGATATCTAAGGGTTTGAACTGAATGACTAATTCTTGCAACAGCATATTAATGTCAGTGTCTTGTAATTCTTCATCTGAACCATCTCGCATGTATGAAATGAACTGATCAAGAATTGCATCCATATCTTCGACATCATAAATCAAACCTTCTTTAAGAAAGTCTTCATCAGGCATCATTTCTGCGCTTAAGCGAATTCGGGTCAAGGGTGTACGCAAGTCATGTGAAATGCCGGCCAACATAATACGGCGGTCACGCTCAGTCTGATCCAAGGTATAAATCATTTGATTAAAAGCTTGGTTTACTTCACGAATTTCTTGAGGACCATGGTTGGTTTCCAGATAAGGTGCAGAACCGGTTTTACTATAGTTATTTGCCGCATTTTGCAGACGACGTAGGGGCCGATTTAATTGGCGAACCAGGGTCAAAATAATGGCGGCGGCAATCAGTGGTACGCCGAGTAACCAGCCAAACACCAGTTCCGGGCTATAGTTGGCATAAGTTTTTAAGGGTTCACGCACCCAGTGCCCGTTCATTTCCGGAGTTTGAATCCAAATACGCGGGCTCGGTTTAAACTGGAAATAGACCGTTACTTTTTCAACTTTCAGTTCTTTGGCCAGCTTTTTCTCAATTTGGTTGGTAAAAAACTCGGCAATGACTTTGTCACGCACACTCGGATATTCTTTCGGATCGGTAATATATTCAATTCCGACGCGGTTTTTTAACCAGGTATCGACATCTACTTCGGCATTATTATGAAAAATCCGTAAATCTGGATTATTGATAATTTCTAGTTCAACCCCTAAATAGCGTGCATGCTGCTGAATCTCGGGTAAATAAAGCGTACGCCAAAAGAACCATAACGACATAAATAAACTGAAGAATACAATGAATAATACGAGCACCGTGGTACGCATTGCAGCAGAACGCGGCTTAATCTTGTCAAAGAAACGTTCCGAGCGGGTGCGCTTCTTTTCCGAATAAGTCTCAAAATCAGTAAATTTCTGTGGGTCGATGGGTTCGAGTTTCACACCTGATTCCTATGGTGAATTTGGGGCGAACAGTTTAAGGCTAATAGCGGAGTCTTCCTGTTTGTACGTTTATTGGAAGGAGCTCAACAGGTTATTTTTTCGAAAAAAGTAACCAAAAACTTTTGCCATCCACAAAACCTGTTCACTGTTATCTGTTTACTTAGAGCATCGCAGAAACAATATTTATCGAATGAAGGGCAGGTTGTGAATGGCATGCATGCGTATCTAATCTCAGTTTGAATAACAAATGGCTTTGTATTCAAACATTGTAGTCATTATTCCGCGCCATCTGGAACAAAGACATAACCTACGCCCCAAACGGTTTGAATATAACGTGCACGAGCAGGGTTTTCTTCAACCAGACGACGTAAACGAGACACCTGAACGTCGATAGAGCGTTCCATTGCACCCCATTCACGACCACGAGCCAGATTCATTAATTTGTCACGCGTCAACGGTTCACGTGGATGTTGTACCAATGCTTTAAGTACGGCAAACTCACCTGTAGTCAGCGTTACCACTTGACCTTCACGGGTCAGGGTACGGGTTGATAAATCCAGTGACCATGGACCAAAACTGACCACTTCCATGTGCTGGCTAGGCGCACCCGGCACTTCGCGTACTTGACGACGCAATACTGCCCGAATACGTGCTAACAGCTCATTTGGATTAAAGGGTTTTGGCAAGTAATCATCTGCACCGGCTTCAAGCCCGGCAATACGGTCAGAGTCGCTGCCGCGTGCAGTCAGCATGATAATCGGTGTGTCGATATTGGATTGACGCAAACGACGGCAAATACTGAGGCCATCTTCTACAGGTAACATGAAATCGAGCACGATCAGGGAGAAAAGTTCGCGCTGTAATAAACGATCCATTTGTGTTGCATCGTGTGCAGTTTTGACCACGAAGCCTTTATCTTCTAGAAAGCGCTGTAATAACGTACGTAAACGCACATCATCATCTACAACCAGAATGCGTTCGACGCGATCAGTTTCGTTTTGTACTGGATCTGTTTTTTCAGCAGGTACAACTAAACTCATGATATGCTCCTTTATTCTTTATTGTCATCGTAAACAAAAGTTCGGATAGCCTTGAGTATACGATTCATTTGTATCTGTTTACTATGCTCTAAAGCAACAAATATAGCAGGTAAAATCAAGACATAGATACCAAATGTATACATCAAAATTATAGTGAATTACGCTCAAGATGCAGATTAAAAAACGACTTATCACTTAATTTTGTAGGCAATTATAAAAGTCACATCGATTGGCAATATTGACCACTTATAAATTTAATAAAAACAATTGTGGATTTTATGGTCTTGGTCTTTATAATCATGCCATTTAGTACTTATCCTTGTGGGATCAAACACGATGACTGACTTAGTTCAGCAGTTAGCAAAAGAAATTGCCGTACGTCCAAATCAAGTAGAAGCTGCCATCAAGCTGATTGATGAAGGTGCAAGCGTTCCTTTTATTGCACGTTACCGTAAAGAAGTAACTCAGGGCTTAGACGATACGCAGTTACGCCAACTCGACACGCGTTTATCGTATCTGCGCGATTTATTTGAGCGCCGTGAAAAAGTGCTTGAATCTCTGAAAGAACAAAATAAATTGTCAGATGATTTACTCAACCGCATAAACGCTGCTGAAACCAAGAATGCTTTAGAAGAACTTTACGCGCCGTACCGTCCAAAACGTACCAGCAAATCCTTTAAAGCCAAAGAAGCAGGTTTGGGTCCAATCGCGGAAAAAATCTTTGCAGAGCAAGTTGATCCAACTGAAGCTTTAGCTGGCTTTAGCCATGAAGATTATCCAGATGTAGAAAGTCAGCTGGATGCGATCCAGCACATTCTGATTGATGACTGGGCGCAAAATATTGCGTTGACTACAGAATTAAAAGCGAGCTTTGCTAAAACCGCGGTTTTAAAAAGCGCAGTGGCAAGTGAAGATAAAAAAGAAGTCGGCAAGAAATTCCGCGATTACTTCGATTTCTCTGAAAACTTCAATAAAGTTCCTTCACACCGCTTGCTTGCCATGTTACGCGGGCGTCAGGAAAACGTTTTGGGTTTAAAGGTTGATGGTGAAGATGATGCACTTTTGGCGCGTATTGAAACTGAATACAATCTTGATTCGGTTCAACCACAGGCGCGTGCAGATTACTTAAAACAGACTGCTAAGCTGTTCTGGTTAGGTAAGGTTCGTCCGCAAATTGAACATTCCTTGTTGACTGAAAAACGTCTTGCCGCTGAAAGCGATGCAATGGACGTCTTTGCAGAAAACTTACGTCATTTATTGCTTTCTGCACCTGCAGGCGCGCGTACCACTTTAGGTGTCGATCCTGGCATCCGTACCGGCGTGAAATTGGCGGTGGTTAATGCTTCTGGGGAGGTTGTTGCACACAGCACAATTTACCCATTTGCGCCAAAAGAAGACAAAGAAGGTTCAATTGCCGAACTTGCACGTCTGTGCCGTGAATTCAATGTCGATCTAATTGCGATTGGTAACGGCACTGCTAGTCGTGAAACAGAAGCGGTTATTGCAGAAATGATGGCGGCAAACCCAGACTTGAACCTTACCCGTGTTTCAGTATCTGAAGCGGGTGCATCGGTTTATTCTGCGTCTGAATTGGCCTCACAAGAATTGCCAGAGCTCGACGTTTCAATTCGTGGTGCAGTATCAATTGCCCGTCGTTTACAAGATCCATTGGCTGAACTTGTGAAGATTGATCCTAAATCGATTGGTGTAGGTCAATATCAACATGACGTAAACCAAACAGGACTGGCGAAAACGCTTGAAGCTGTGGTTGAAGACTGTGTGAACTCGGTCGGTGTAGATGTCAATACTGCATCTCCTGCAGTCCTGTCGTATATCGCAGGTTTGAATAAATCGATTGCACAACAGATTTTTGAATACCGTAAAGAAAATGGTCGTTTTGACAACCGTCAAGCCTTGAAAAATGTACCTCGTTTAGGTGAGCGTACTTTTGAACAGGCAGCAGGTTTCTTGCGTATTCAAGATGGTTCTGAACCATTGGATGCATCAGCCGTTCACCCTGAAAGCTATGCTTTGGTCAGCAAAATCGTTGAAGCAAAAGCAACTACGGTAAAAGACATCATCGGTAATTCTGAAATCATTCGTCAGGTAAATGCTGAAGAATTTGCAGATGACAAATTCGGTCTACCAACGATTCAAGACGTGCTGAGCGAACTGGAAAAACCGGGGCGTGACCCACGTCCAGAATTCCGTACTGCGAAGTTCCGTGAAGACATTACCGAAGTATCGCAATTGACAGAAGGCATGCAGCTTGAAGGCGTGATCACCAATGTAACCAACTTCGGTGCATTTGTAGATGTTGGTGTACATCAAGACGGTTTGGTACATATTTCTGAACTTGCCAATGAATTCGTAGCAGATCCGCATAAAGTGGTGAAACCGGGGCAAATTGTTCAAGTGCGTGTATTGCAAGTAGATGCTGAACGTAATCGTGTCAACTTGTCTATGCGTCCTGAAGGGTCTGAAGCACCAGCGAAAGCGCCACGCCAGCCACGCCGTGAGCAAAATGCTCAGACTGAGCAACGTGGTGAACGTAAGCCACAAGCGAAGCGTCCGCAAACTGCGCGTCCTCAGGGCGACCGTCCACAAGGTCATAAAAAACCTCAGGCTGCTAAACCACAAGAGCAAAAAATTGGTGGTTTAGGTGCATTGTTATTACAAGCAGGAATTAAAGGTTCAAAATAATCTTTGATTGTTAAAAAAACCTCCCTAATGGGAGGTTTTTTATCTTTGAATAATTAGTTTAGATTGCCATTCATTATCAATTAAAGAGACTAATTCAAAAGCTTCGATCAATTTGAATTCAGGAAAAAGTTTAAAATTATTAATTAGTTTTCCAAAGTAATCATCAATTTCATAATTACTCATAGCTATTTCAAATAGTTTTTGACCAACAGTAGTAAGTAAAAAGAAATTAGGCTGAATTTTTTTTACATTTTCATTAGGGCGGAGAACTATAAAATTAGTTTTATTAATATAAATTGCTGGAAAGCTTTCATCATCATAAGTGACTTTGAGTAGTTCTTTTTTGAAAAAAATATCTTCAGGATGTAGGCCTTTAATAATATTTAAGTCAATTAACTCATATAAAATTGAAGGCGGTACATGAGAGTAATTTTCCTCAGCTAATAGAGTGTTATTACAATATAAATTTCTATCGCAAATAAATGGTATTAGATCGTTAAAAGCTTCCAGATGGTTTTTACTCATCATCGATAATGTATTTAAAACTAGATAATTTACAGAATTAGGGAAAGTAGTTTCTTCTGCAAGAATACGTCCCCATAAATCTTGTAATTCATCTTCAGAAACCTCTTTCCCATAATTCATCCATTTATTAAAAAATGTCTCTGAAATTTGCTCATCACTGATTTCTTCATCAGCTTTTTCAGATAAATGTTCATAAGCTTTGCTTAAGCATTTACCTAAGTTTTCAGATTGGTTTTGATTATTCTGAGCAAGAATTAACCCTAAAGGAGAGGTAGGATTTCCAATTTGTTCTTCGATTAAAATAAATCTTTCATCTCTAAACTCTGCTAGACCTTGTTGAATAAGCTCAGCGTCTTTTTGATCTTGGGTCGTAGAAAGAGTTTCAAGCCGCTTTTGCTGAAGAATTTTTTTAGAAAATAATAAATCTGTAAGTTTTCCCACACCCTTATTTACTGCTGTTGTTGCAATCCCAGTAGCAGCCTTAATAATTTCTTGTTCCATATTCATAGTTATTTGATTTAATTATTATTATCTTAACGAAAAACCTCCCATTTGGGAGGTTTTTTTATACAAGCTTTGGCACAATCCAACTGCAAATAATCAGCATAATGCCCAAATGCCCTAATTTACGACTTACCTTTTCTAGTCTTGAAATTTGTACAGGAGACTGTTGAGCAGTTCCTCTCAGTTTTATCGATGCCATCGACTTATTGAAATGTAAAAATATAGCCAAGTCGATACAAATTAAAATACTACCGACATCACTGACGATCTCCATCAATTGATAATCTTGTTGATAGAGAGAGGTTGCTATTCGGGAGCAAAGGAACAGGGCAAAAGCCAAACAGGCATATTGAAAAATAACAGCAGCAATCCGCATAAAAATCTAAAAGCAAAAAATGATGCCTGTTTATAACATAAAAAAGCCAGTCTCATGACTGGCCTTTATTTGAAAATATCTTACCAATGTTCACCCGGGAACAGACGTGCATACGCTTTTTGTACCCAATTCAATTTCTGTGGTTCACCCACCGAAGCTGAAGAGCTTGGGAACAGGTTATAACCAATCGACATCAACTTGTTATTGATATCTGGTGCAATAGAGTAGGTGATGGAAGCCAAACGGCCTAAGTGAGTCGCTACTTTCTTCGGACGTTTTACAATGGCGTAAGCAATGAGATCTGCTGCCTGTTCTGGCGAAAGTGTGGGTACATATTTATAAATTTTGGTTGGTGCAATCATTGGGGTGCGTACCAATGGCATATAAACCGAAGTAATCGCAATTTTATGCGAATGAACTTCGGCAGACAGACAGCGGCTAAAGGCATCCAAGGCAGCTTTAGATGCGACGTAAGCTGAAAAACGGGTCGCATTGGCCAATACACCAATTGAGCTGATATTAATAATATGACCATCGCGACGAATCATCATCTGCGGCAAAATATTCATGACCAAACGGATTGCGCCAAAGTAATTCAGTTGCATGGTGCGTTCAAAATCATGGAAACGATCGGACGATTCATGTACTGCACGGCGAATAGAACGTCCTGCATTATTAATTAAAATATCAATATGATCGACAGATTCTAAAACCTGTTTAGAGACTTCATCAATCGATTCCATGTTATTTAAATCGCATGGAAACACTGAAGCCTGTCCACCTTTTGCTTCAATTTCTTGTTTAACTTGATCTAATGTGTCTTTGGTACGCGCCAACAATAAAACATGTGCGCCTGCATCGGCAAGTTTATGTGCAGCAGTTAAGCCAATACCACTGGATGCACCTGTGATTAAAACCACTTTGCCGTTAACTCGATTTCGAAAGAGTTTCTCTAGTCTTGAATTCACGCTGTTTTTTCCTGATTTAAATAAAACTAAATTCTAGATTATGTTTTTTGTAGTTGATTATTTGGCTCAAAATATTGGGGAATTGAGCTCTTCTCATCTGGGTTATGATAACCAATGTTTAAAAAAAATCTATAAATAAGTTGTTGAATTTACAAATATAATTAGAGTAATTGCTCTATTATTGTTCTTCTTATTACTTAATTTCTACCATGAATTCAAAACAAAGCAAAGAGAAATAAGTAAAAAGTACTGAATAAATATAGAACCTTCTTCCCGATGAGGAAGAAGGTTCAGTTTAAAGTGGATTATAAAACATTAAACTTGAGCCAGTGCCTGTTCCAAATCTGCAATTAAATCATCAATATGTTCAATCCCAACCGATAAGCGAACCATATCTGTGCTGACGCCCGCAGACTTTAATTCTTCTTCATTCAACTGGCGATGGGTGGTGGTCGCAGGGTGACAAGCCAGACTTTTTGCATCACCAATATTCACCAGACGGGTGAAAAGTTGCAGCGCGTCAATAAAGCGAGTACCGCCTGCAAGACCATCTTGTACGCCAAAAGAAAGAATTGAAGATGGTTTACCTTTCACATATTTTTGTGCCAAAGCATGCTGTGGATGATCTTTTAAGCCTGCGTAATTGACCCATTTTACTTTAGGGTGCTGCTTTAAATACTCCGCCACCTTTTGCGCATTTTCAGTATGGCGTTCCATACGTAAATTCAAAGTTTCCAAACCTTGCAGAATGAGGAAGACGCTGAGAGGACTAATCGCTGCACCGGTATTGCGTAATGGCACCACACGGGCACGCGCGATATAAGCTGCTTCACCTAAAGCTTCCACATAATTCACCCCGTGATAACTCGGATCAGGTGTATTGAGTACCTTGAAGCGTTCAGGATATTTGCTCCAAGGAAATTTACCGCTATCCACAATGGCACCACCAATCGAGTTGCCATGACCGCCAATATATTTGGTCAGTGAATGCACCACGATATCTGCGCCATGTTCAAAAGGTTTCAGCAGAGCAGGGGTGGCGACTGTGTTATCGACAATGACCGGAACGCCATATTCATGCGCAATTTTCGCAATCGCTTCCAGGTCGATGATATTCCCCAGTGGATTGCCGATGGATTCCACAAATACCAGTTTGGTTTTGTCATCAATCAGACCGCGTAGCGCTTCCGGATTTTGATAATCAAAGAAACGGACTTCAATGCCTTGTTTTGGCAAAGTGTGTGCGAACAAGTTGTAAGTTCCGCCATATAAAGTCGAAACCGAGGCAATATTGTCGCCCACTTCGGCAATGGTCTGAATGGAGTAGGTAATCGCTGACATGCCGGAAGCTAAAGCCAATGCACCAATACCGCCTTCAAGTGCAGCCAGACGTTGCTCTAGAACAGCCGTAGTCGGGTTCATAATACGGGTGTAGATATTGCCCTGAACCTTTAAATCAAATAAATCGGCCCCATGTTGTGTATTGTCAAAGGCATAAGATGTAGTCTGATAAATTGGTACAGCCACTGCTTTTGTGGTGGGGTCTGGACTATAGCCGGCATGAATGGCAAGGGTTTCGTCTTTATAGGTCATGTTTACTTCATCTTTGTGAGTTAAATTTGACCAAGTTTAGCATTTCTATATATGAATCAAAGTGCTATTTAAGTGAAATTGTTATCTGGAATATTGATATCGCTGGGCGTTTCTCAATTGCAGCTGAACAGAATTAAGCGGGCATGAATATGTTTAAAAAATAAACGTGTCCTCAGTTGTAACATTCTATTGAAGATGCGAGCTATGCCTTATTTTTTCAGCGCTTTCATCGTATAATGTCGGCAATTATTTGTTCGCATAATATTATGGTTATGCGAATGTTGTTTTTTCTATAGAGGAGTCCTACGTGGCCCAATATATTTACACGATGAACCGTGTGTCGAAGATGGTTCCGCCTAAGCGCGAAATCCTGAAAGACATCTCTTTATCATTTTTCCCAGGTGCAAAAATTGGTGTGCTTGGTTTAAACGGTGCAGGTAAATCGACCTTGCTTCGTATTATGGCGGGCGTAGATAAAGATTTCTCAGGTGAAGCACGTGCTCAACCGGGTATTAAAATCGGTTATCTTGAGCAGGAACCACCATTAGATCCAAATAAAGACGTTCGTGGTAACGTTGAAGATGGTTTACGTGAACCTCTAGATGCTTTGGCACGTCTGGATGAAGTATTTGCAGAATATGCAGCAGAAGATGCTGACTTTGATGCACTTGCCAAAGAACAAGAGAAGTTGGAAGCGATTATCCAGACTTGGGATGCACATAACCTAAGCAACCAGATGGATCAGGCCGCAGCTGCATTAAACCTTCCAGCTTGGGATGCAGACGTAAAACTGCTTTCAGGTGGTGAACGTCGCCGTGTTGCACTCTGTCGTTTATTACTTTCTAAACCAGACATGTTGCTTCTTGATGAACCGACCAACCATTTGGATGCAGAATCTGTAACTTGGTTAGAACGTTTCTTGAAAGACTTTGCCGGTACAATTGTTGCGATTACGCATGACCGTTATTTCTTGGATAACGTGGCCGAGTGGATTCTGGAGCTTGACCGTGGACATGGTATTCCTTACCAAGGCAACTATTCTTCTTGGTTGGAACAGAAAAATGCCCGCTTAGAGCAAGAGAACAAGCAGGAAGAATCTTTTGCGAAAGCATTGAAGAAAGAACTTGAATGGGTTCGTTCAAATGCTAAAGGTCAGCAAAAGAAAAACAAAGCACGTATGGAACGTTTTGAAGAGTTGAACTCTAAAGAATTCCAGCAACGTAACGAAACTTCTGAAATCTACATTCCACCTGGTGCACGCTTAGGGAACAAGGTTGTAGATGTTGAAGGCATTAGCAAATCGTTTGATGGTCGTTTGCTCTATGAGAACTTAACCTTCTCTGTGCCACCGACTGCGATTGTAGGTATTGTGGGTCCTAACGGTGCAGGTAAAACCACACTGTTCCGTATGATGACCGGCGAGCAACAACCCGATACCGGTACGGTAACTCTGGGTGAGTCAGTTAAAGTGGCTTACGTAGGGCAGTTGCGTGATACTTTGGATGACAATAAAACCGTTTGGGAAGAAATTTCTGGTGGTTTAGATATCTTGAAAGTGGGCGATTACGAAATCGCATCACGTGCTTATATCGGTCGTTTCAACTTTAAAGGCCAAGATCAGCAAAAACGTGTTGGCAGCTTGTCTGGTGGTGAGCGTAACCGTCTGCAACTTGCAAAAGTCTTGCAGCAAGGCGCAAACGTGATTTTGCTGGATGAACCATCAAACGACTTGGATATCGAAACGTTACGTGCGCTGGAGGATGCAATTCTTGTATTCCCGGGTACCGTAATGGTGGTATCGCATGACCGTTGGTTCCTGGACCGTATTGCAACACACATCTTGTCGTTTGAAAATGAACAGCCTGAATTCTATGCGGGTAACTATGCTGAATATGAAGCATATCGCCAGTCACGTTTAGGTGATGCTGCTGCACAAAAGCGTTCTAAATACAAAAAAATCGGTTAATTACTTATTTTGATGTAAATAAAAAAACCAGCCTGAGGGCTGGTTTTTTTATTTACATTTTTTAGCAAAAGGCCAAGCTATCAAAAGCTTTTTGTAATTCTGCTTTCACCTCAGGATGACCTTGATGTACAGCTTGCTCTAAGCACTGCTCTGCATGAATATAGCTACGGTCTAACCTAACTGACCATTTAGCTCGCTTAAACCCATTTTATATTGAACTTCTTTATCTCCTGTTAATGCTGCGCGGAGGTAAAACTACATTGCATTACGTACATCCTGATTCTCTTGAAGTGTTGAATCGGATGTTTTTATTTATTTTTCAAATGAATGATTTGTAATTGACTGCTTATAAAATATATAAATATTTTATTGGCTTTATAAAATTTAACGAGATAGTCATGTGATGTTAAAACAGTGGTAATAAGTTAAATTATTTAAAAATAATAAGGAACTTTAAAATGAGCACATCTCACGGGCATGATCATAGTCATGCGGTTGTGACCGAAAATAATGCCAAGAAATTAACCTTTGCCTTGGTGCTGACCACCACATTTTTAATTGTAGAAGTGATCGCCGGTTTTATCACGCAAAGTTTGGCTTTACTCTCTGATGCAGCCCATATGTTTACGGATGCTGCTGCGCTTGCGATAGCACTGGTGGCAATAAAAATAGGCAAGCTTCCTGCCGATGATAAGCGTACTTTTGGCTATCAGCGCTTTGAAATTCTGGCAGCTGTGTTTAATGCATCGATGCTATTTGTCGTGGCGATGTATATTTTGTATGAGGCCTATCAGCGTTTCTCCAATCCGCCTGAAATTCAAAGTGTGGGAATGATGAGCGTGGCGATTATAGGCCTGATCATTAATCTGATTTCGATGAAAATTCTATTTTCAAGCAGTCAGGACAGTCTGAATATAAAAGGGGCGTACTTGGAGGTCTTGAGTGATGCTGTAGGTTCTGTAGGCGTGTTTATTGGGGCAGTGATTATTTATTTCACTCACTGGGTTTGGGTTGATACCTTAATTGCGGTACTGATTGGTTTTTGGGTACTGCCTCGAACCTGGGTTTTATTGAAGCAAAGTATCAATATTTTGCTTGAAGGTGTGCCGGAAGAAATTGATATTGAAAAACTGCGCAATGATTTGCTGAATTTAAAAGATGTCGAAAGTATTCATCAGCTCAAGGTTTGGGCGATTACTTCGAAGAATGTGCATCTGACCGTGCATTTATATGCACCACAGGCAGATCGTAATGCCCTGTATCAGCAGGCTTTGGAAATGTTAAGCCACATACATGGTATTACTGAAATGACCCTGCAGATTGAAGAAGATGAATGTCTTGCGCATTCACATGGTCATCCGGATGACAATCCACCACAATCTCCTTATCAGCATGAAGATTCACATCAGCACGACGACTGAACATGGGGCTGATGTGAAAGCAGTTTTATTTTAAATTTCCCACTCGTGGTTGCATTCACGACATTTCCATTTTTTTTGTGACTGCATAAAACCTTGCATCGAGATTTTAAAGTCCGGCAGGTCGCGGTAGAACAAAAAGCCTGCGATCAAACACAGTACAAATACCGCCACTGTTGCTGATTGCAGGGTAGTGCCGGCGCCATCGCCAAAAATCCACATTGCAATACTAATTAAAACCAACAGCAATAAGATGAAAACAGCAGGAATTAAAAAGACTAAACTTTTAGGGACAACTGGACGTACCGCAGGTCCACCTGATTGTGCAACAGGCATAATTTTAGGGCTTTGGCATTTTGGGCAACGGTATTGCATTGCAACTCCACAATTCTAATCTATGGGTTATTCTAATCGGAATGCCACAGAAATCAAAAACACAGTTATGAAAAAAGATAAATAAAAACTTAGGCAATAAAAAAGCCACTGAATAGGTCAGTGGCTTTTTTGAATTTGGCGTCCCTACGGGGATTCGAACCCCGGTTACCGCCGTGAAAGGGCGATGTCCTAGGCCTCTAGACGATAGGGACTTATCGAGGCAACACAGGTAAAACATGAGATGGTGGAGTCAAGGAGGATCGAACTCCTGACCTCTACAATGCCATTGTAGCGCTCTACCAACTGAGCTATGACCCCAGTCTGTGTGGACGCAATATTAGGGATATTGCATCCACACGTCAACTATAAAATCACTTATGCTTCATCAACTGCGTCATTTTTCGGCAATTTTAAGCTTTCATTGAGTTTTTCCCAAACTTTTGTTTCTTTTTTGCTCGGAACGCCAACAATTTCAAGTGCATGACGTAAACGTGCAAAAGTTAAATCAGGTCCAATGGTCACCATTGACTGCATAACCGGGGTTGAACTGGTCGAACCGGCAATGGCAGTAAAGAAAGCAGGCATGAAATCACGAAGCTTAACTTCCATCTGAGTTGCCAAGTCCATTAAAGTTTGGCTAACCGTATCGTTATTCCAGCTAAATAAGCTTTCTAAGCGCCAAATCGCGAATTGCAGGCTTTGACGAACCTGTTCTTCAGACAATTTTTTGCTTTCAAATTGTTCTTTAGACAATTGCGGGAATTGATTGAAGTAGAAGCCAGCCCAGTTCACGGCTTCAGACAACAAGTTGATACGCGGTTGAATCGCAGCAGCAATCTCTTCCAACATTTTACGGTCTGCTTTCCAGGCCAAAAGTGTATTTAACAATTCGGCAGGAGAGAGCGCTTTAATCCACTGACCATTGAGCCAGTTAAGCTTTTCTACATCAAAGATTGGACCACCGAGCGATACACGCTTAATGTCGAAATGTTCAATCATTTTTGCCAAAGTGAATTTTTCACTTTCGTCCGGCATTGACCAGCCCATACGGCCTAAATAGTTCAATAGAGCTTCAGGAAGTACGCCAATATCTTTGTAGTAATTGATGGAAGTTGGGTTCTTACGTTTAGACAGTTTTGATTTATCCGGATTACGTAATAATGGCATGTGACAAAGCACAGGCATATCCCAGCCAAAGTATTGGTACAACAACTGGTGTTTAGGTGCAGATGGAATCCACTCTTCACCACGAATCACATGGGTAATTTGCATTAAATGGTCATCGACCACATTGGCCAAATGGTACGTTGGCAAGCCATCGGTTTTAAGCAAAATTTGCATATCGACTTGCGCCCATGGAATTTCCACTTCACCACGCAGCATATCGTCAAATTTACAGCTACCTTCAGCGGGTACTTTCATACGAATAACGTGCGCTTCGCCTGAAGCTAAACGACGTTGAACTTCATCTTCAGATAAAAGTAAACCACGACCGTCGTAACGCGGGCTTTCGCCGCGAGCTTGCTGTTCGGTACGCATCTGATCCAACTCTGCACTCGTTGCGAAGCAGTAAAATGCATGACCCTTTTCAACAAGTTCTAAAGCATATTTTTTATAGATGTCCATACGTTCAGATTGACGATATGGTGCATGAGGACCACCAATATCGGGACCTTCTGACCAATTCAAACCTAACCAACGCAATGAATCTAAAATCATTTTTTCAGATTCAGGGGTTGAGCGAAGTTGATCGGTGTCTTCAATACGAAGAATAAACTCTCCACCATGCTGTTTGGCAAAACATAAGTTAAACAAGGCAATGTATGCAGTGCCTACATGTGGGAAGCCTGTAGGAGAAGGGGCAATACGAGTACGAACAGTCATAATGAATATTTTTCAGAATGTGAATAGAAAGTATTATAACGAAAAAGCCTAATCATCTTAATGTTAAATTCAACATTGAGAGGATTAGGCTTCGTCTAAACTTCTTAAAGCGGCAAGAAGTTCGGTATTAAGTTAAGAATTATTTTGCGGGAAAAATACTTGGACAAAACGGCTAAATTTTTGATTTTGAGCAGCAAAAAAGCTTTGTGTAGGTGCAGCTTTAATTTCAGTCAGGACTTTTAAATCATTGTCATTACGGAAAGTATTCGAACCTTGCTTTTGTTGTTGTAACGCTTTTTCAATCAGCGATGTTTTTTCAGGTAAAACACTGATTTTGGCATCGGTGGCTTTAATGGCAGCTGTATGACCGACTTGAGCCATCAAGCCTAAAGTTAGACTTAAACTCAATGCTGTTATAACTGGTGTAAATTTCATTTCCACATCCCCCTTTCTGGTCTGGAACTCTCTAGATTTTCTTTTTATATTCTAGTGATACCATTTAAACACATAAAAAAATATAAAAGTAGAACTGGGTCACACTTTCTTACAAAAGGATAAAAAACCCATTCAATGTAGCTCCTTTGTATCAAATAACTATGGAGACAACATGAAGATTTATAGCAAAGATGAAGATTTATACTGGTTTATGAGTCTTTTAGTATTAAAAATGCATAGAAAAGCATTTTATTAGATATCCATAAAACTGATTTTTAATCAATAAAAAAATATAAATATATGATTGTTAAAAATATTTTAGATTTATATAGTGCTTTTAATCATTAAGTACGAGTTTAAAATCATGAAAAAAATAATAGCATCTACAATTCTGGCGGTATTAGGAGGACTCACCTCACATAGCTTCGCTGCAAAAGATTTTCTCAATGTTTCCTATGATCCGACGCGTGAATTTTATCAAGAATATAATCAGGCATTTGGTGATTTCTGGAAACAGCGAACTGGACAAGAAGTGAATTTCAAACAATCCCATGGCGGTTCAGGCAAGCAAGCGCGTTCCGTGATTGATGGTTTACAAGCTGATGTGGTGACTCTGGCTTTGGCCAATGATATAGAAGAAATTGTAAATGCAGGTTTAATCAATAAAAACTGGCAAAAACAGTTCCCGAATAATTCAGCACCTTATACCTCGATCGTGGTGTTCCTGGTACGCAAAGGCAATCCTAAAAATATTAAAGACTGGAATGATTTAACCAAGCCAGGGGTAGAAATTATCACGCCAAATCCTAAAACCGGGGGCGCGCCACGCTGGATTTATCTTTCGGCTTGGGGCTATGCGCTAAAACAACCGGGCGGTAACGATGCCAAAGCCAAAGAGTTGGTGAAAAAGCTTTATCAAAACGTGAAAGTGCTTGATTCGGGTGCACGCGGTTCATTAACCACTTTTGCGGAACGTGGCATTGGCGATGTGTTGTTGTCTTGGGAAAATGAAGCCTTACTGGCAACTCAGGGTTTGGGTAAAGATAAATATCAGATTATTTATCCCTCTATTTCAATTTTGGCAGAGCCATCGGTCGCGATTGTCGATAAAAATGTGGATAAAGAGGGTAACCGTAATTTAGCTAAAGGTTACCTGAATTATTTATATTCACCCAAGGGACAGGATTTGGCTGCACAATATTTCTTCCGTCCACGTAATCCGCAAATCGCAGCAAAATATGCGGCGCAATTTCCAAAAATCAAACTGTTTACCATTGGTGATGTGTTTGGTGGCTGGGCTAAAGCTCAAAAAACCCACTTTGTGAATGGTGCGATTTTTGATCAAATTTATAGTGAGAAAAACTAAATTTCATTGATGATTAAAGATTTTTAGCAGAAGCGGATAATGATTATTATCCGTTTTTTGCATATATAATTCAGAAAACAGTATATATACGGAATAAGTAAGTTGTTTAATTTATCTTGAATAAAAACATGAATTTAATATTTTGGTGAAGTATTCGGTTGAATGCACAAGGGTTTAATTCATTGCGATTTATGATTTTATTTCATATATTTAGCAGTAATGAAGATAACTAGTCTGTACTGTGATGAAAAATCAATTTAAAGCGTTATTCAGTGCGGCATTGCTGGCAACCGGCATTGCATTTACTGCAACCACTGCTCAGGCAGATCGTGAATTTTTAAATGTATCTTATGATGCAACCCGTGAATTTTATGATGAATTTAATAAATCATTTGGGGCTTACTGGAAACAACATACCGGCCATACGGTAAATTTTAAACAGTCGCACGGTGGTTCAGGTAAACAAGCGCGTTCAGTGGTAGATGGCTTACAAGCTGATGTGGTGACCCTGGCTTTGGCCAATGATATTGAAGAAATTGTTAAATCAGGTCAAATCCAGCCGGGTTGGCAAAAAGAGTTTCCATATAACTCTGCACCTTATACCTCTACCATCGTATTTATGGTGCGTAAAGGCAATCCAAAGCATATTAAAGACTGGTCTGATTTAACCAAACCGGGCGTGCAAATTATTACCCCAAATCCGAAAACCGGTGGGTTGCCACGGTGGGTATATTTATCTGCTTGGGGGTATGCACTTAAGCAACCGGGTGGTACTGATGCTAAAGCCAAAGAGTTCGTGGGTAAAATGTACCACAACGTAAAAGTAATGGACTCGGCTGCGCGCGCATCAATGACCACTTTTGCTGAACGTGGCATTGGTGATGTATTGCTGACTTGGGAAAATGAAGCTCTGGTGACTCAAAAGAGCATAGGTAAAAATAAGTTCGACATTATCTATCCTTCGATGTCAATTTTGACTGAACCTTCAGTGGCAATTGTAGATAAAAATGTCGAAAAAGATGGCAATAAATGGTTAGCCAAAGGCTATATCAATTACTTGTACTCACCATTGGGTCAAGAAATGGCAGCAAAATATTTCTACCGTCCACGTAATCCAGAAGTGCTCGCTAAATATTCTGCTCAATTCCCTAAAATTAAAACGTTTACCATTGATGACGTGTTTGGTGGCTGGGCTCAAGCGCAAAAAACACATTTTGTGAATGGGGCAACTTTCGATCAGATTTATAACACTCGTAAATAACGGATTGATCTCGCCTAAAAAAAGCCTCCTGTATAGGGGGCTTTTTTATTTCTGACTAGAGGTGTTTTTAAAAAAAATTGAATTAAAAATATAACTTTAATTTTTTACTCCTCAATAAGACGTTTGCATTGATGATCATCATTTTTAGCCTGAATTTGCTGTTAGGGATGGGTTTTAAAATAAGCCCGAATTATACTCTAGCTCTAATTTTGATATGAGAAAACTACAGATCTGGATCACCTGTCAAAGATAAACAACCAGAATATTCTGCTTGGTCTTTGAGTTGTTGATCATTGGTGTGGGAAAGAGCCTGATTTTAACAAACAATTTGCACCCGTATTGAGCTGTTAAAATGCGATAAAAGCACATGAAAGATGACTTAAATCTGCGTTGCATAAATCCAAGAACGGTTTTCTCTATAGAAAGTAATATTTCCCTACAAAAAGTCGTTTGGAGCTTTATCAAAACAAGGTAATAATGTGCAGTTAAATTTTTCATAGTATTGATTGAACCCTTATGTCGCATATTTCTGTATTACTTCACGAAACTGTTGATGCCTTATTGGCAGATCGAAATACAGGAATTTATGTCGATGGTACTTTTGGCCGAGGGGGTCATACCCGTTTTTTGCTTTCTAAATTAGATGAAAATGCACGTGTATACGGCTTTGATAAAGATCCGCAAGCGTTGGAAGCTGCAGCAATATTAGAGCAAGAAGATTCACGGTTTAAAATTATTCATGCCAGTTTTGCCGATCTAAAACAAGAGCTTGAAGCACGAGGTATTGGTTTGGTTGATGGCGTGATGGCAGATTTAGGGGTATCTTCCCCACAGCTCGATCAGGCTGAACGCGGTTTTAGTTTTATGAAAGATGGGCCACTGGATATGCGGATGGACAATTCAAAAGGTCCGACTGCGGCTGAATGGCTGGTTAATATTGAAGAAGAAGCCTTGGCCAATGCTATTTTTCAATATGGTGAAGAACGTTATAGTCGCCGTATTGCCAAAGCGATTAAAGCTGCGGGCTATATTGAAACGACTGCACAACTGGCTGAAATTGTGAAAGTTGCCCATCCGAAATGGGAAAAAAATAAACATGCAGCCACCCGAACTTTTCAGGGCATCCGTATTGCCATTAATAAAGAATTAGAAGATATTGAAGCATTCTTGCCGCAAGCAGTGGATGTACTAAAAACTGGGGGGCGTTTGGCTGTGATTAGTTTCCACTCCTTAGAAGATCGTTTAATTAAACAGTTTATTCAAAAAGAATCGACTTTAGCGGAAGATACCAGTTGGGGGATGCCACAAGAACGGGAAGATACTCGTCGTTTAAAGAAAATTTCCCGAGTACGTGCCAGTGAAGAAGAGATTAAAGCCAATTTTCGTTCACGTAGTGCATGGCTTAGAGTTGCAGAACGCTTAGCTTCGAAAGGCGAATAATGAAAACTGAAGTTGTTGAAAAGAAAGCAGAAAAAGTGGCGATGAAAAAAACCATCAGTTATATCGTTTTACTGGTATTGGTTTTTTTTAGCGCACTTATGGTGGTGTTTCAAGTCTTTGAATATCGTCATGATTATCGTGAATTAAGTTCTTTTACGCGCGAAAAGGATGACCTGAATGCAGAGTGGGGGCGTTTGCTCATCGAGCAGCAAACCTTTGGTGCAACCGCACAGATAGGCACACGTGCTGTGACGCAGTTGCGAATGTATTCTCCTCCTGCAGCACAGACAGTTGTAATTTCTTTACCAATGACTTCAGACGAGAAAAAATAAGGCTAGCTGTAATATGGTGGACAACAGAAACAAGCAAGTGCGTAAAAAGCAGCAGCCGATTACGGATAAAAACACCCTAAGCGTGGATATGTGGCGTTTTTATCTGATGTGGAGTGTGGTTTTACTCTGCTTTATAGCTTTAGTGGGTCGTGCATTTTATGTACAGGTTATCAATAAAGACTTTTTGCAAAACAAAGCCAATGCCAATATTTTAAGAACGGAAAAAGTCAAGGCAATGCGCGGCGTGATTTATGATCGTCATGGTGTACCTTTGGCCATTAGTACGCCGGTCATGAAAGTGGTGATTGATCCGCGTGATTATTTTGAAACTAAAAAACAGTTTGATGAGATTACAGCTGAACTGGCTAAAGATCCCACTAACCGTAAATTAAAACGTCAATTACCGGATAAAAACTTAAATCTGGATGAACTTGCCGATGCAGTAGGAATTGATCGTGCCGAGTTGAAAAAGAAAATGAACGAGAAACCTCGTTCACGTTATTTGGTTCTGCAAAAAGAAATTCCACCGCAGCAGGCTGAACTGATTGCCAAACGTGAGTTCCAAGGCGTTTATACCGAGAAAAACTATAAGCGTTATTATCCACAGCCACAGCCGAATGCACAAATTATTGGCTTGACCAATAGTGAAGGGATCGGGATCGAAGGTCTGGAAATGCAGCTGAATGATGCTTTATCAGGTCAGGATGGCGCGCAACAAGTGGTACGCGACAAAAAAGGCAATCGTTTCAAAGACCCTGAAGTGACTAAAGAAGTGGAAGCTGGGGAAAATATCACCTTAAGTATTGATTCACGTCTGCAATATATTATGTACCGTGAATTGACTGCTGCAGGGGTAGCCAATAACGCCCGTTCAGCGACTGCCATAGCCGTGGATATCAAAACGGGGGAAATTCTGGCCATGACCAGTTGGCCGTCTTATAACCCGAACGATAAAAAAAGTTTAGGCAATAAAGATGCCATGCGTAACCGTGGTGCAGTCGATTCATTTGAACCAGGTTCAACCATGAAACCCTTGACTGTCGCTATGGCGCTGGAAAGTGGCAAATACACGCCAAACTCAGTGGTAAATACTTCACCCGGCAGTATGCGTATTGGCAACCATACCATTCGTGATACGCATAACTATGGCGTACTCACTTTGGGTGGCATTATCCAGAAATCATCGAACGTCGGTGTTGCGAAACTTGCATTGTCCTTGCCTTATGCCACCTTACCGACTTTTTATAAGCGGGTAGGAATGGGGCAGCGTTCAGCAGTGAAATTCCCGGGTGAAAGTGGAGGCTTAATCTTGCCGCCCAGCAAATGGAATGTCTCTGAAGTGGGCACCATGGCTTACGGTTATGGCCTGAATGCGACTGTGCTGCAAATTGCGGATGCCTATGCCATGCTTGCCAATAAAGGTGTCAAGGTTCCTTTAAGTTTATATAAACTGGAACAGCCACCGAAAGGTGAGCAAATCATTGATGCGAAAATTGCCGATCAAGTGCTTTTGATGATGGAAACAGCGACATTGCCAGGTGGAACGGCTACACGTGCCACTATTCCGGGCTATCGTGTGGCCGGTAAAACGGGTACTGCACATAAGCTACGTGCTGACCGTAAAGGTTATTCAACCAGCGAATATCGTGCTTTATTTGCCGGTGTCGCACCAGTGAGCGATCCGCGTTTGGCCATGATTGTCGTGGTGGAAAACCCTCAAGGTTCTTACTATGGGGGGACGGTATCTGCGCCTGTATTCGCACGGGTCATGCAAGAATCGCTACGTTTAATGAATGTGCCTTTAGATAGACCTTTAGATATTCCCAAAATTCAGTAACAGGTGATGAATGTCCATTACATTTCAAGATCTCTACACCGCTGACAAAATCACTGAATGGATGACCAAGCCATTCAGTGGCTTTGGTTTACATAGCCGTAATGTTGAGTCAGGGCAAATTTTTATTGCCCTGAATAGTTTTTCTCAACCGGAAAAAACCTTGCAGTTTGCACAGTCGGCTTTGGCAAATGGTGCCTTGGCTGTGGTCAGTGAAGCCGATTTAGGCTTGGATAATAGTGTTGTTGTGCCGAATGTCCGTCATCTGATGGGAGCGTGGCAAAAGCAATATTTACAAGCGACTCAGCCCATACCCGTGCCTCGAATTCTTGCGGTGACGGGGACCAACGGTAAAACCACCATTTCACGACTTGTTGCTGAATTATTAATGTTGCAGGGAAAAAAATGTGCGGTAATGGGAACCACAGGAAACGGAATTTTACCGAATCTGGAAGCGTCTTCGCATACCACATTAGATGCATTACACCTGCAAAATGCCTTGTATGGCTATGCACAGCAAGCTGCAGAGTTTGCTGCGATTGAAGCCAGTTCACATGGTTTGGAACAAGGCCGTTTGAATGGCTGCGATATTGAAATTGCAGCTTATAGTAATTTAAGCCGTGATCATCTGGATTATCACGGGACGCTTGAAGCTTATGCTGAAGCCAAGTCGCGCTTATTTGAATTTCCAACTTTGAAAGTGGCAATTATCAATATCGATGATGAACATGCCCAGATCATGATTGATGCAGCAAAAACCAATCCTGCACAACCGAAAATTCTGACTTATTCAACCACGCAGCCAGCGGATTATCAGGTTGAAAATATTCAATACAGTTTAAATGGTGCACACTTTAAATTGATTACCCAGCAGGGTAAGTTGGATGTTCAGAGTCCATTGCTGGGTCATTTTAATATCGAAAACCTGGTTGCAAGTTTGGTGACTGCAGAGCAAGCCGGCTTTGATCTTACAGCACTGATTTCAACCGTTGCCCAATTGAAAGGTGCGCCGGGTCGGATGCAGGTGATTCGTGACGAAGACCGATTATTTGTGGTGGATTATGCGCATACACCAGATGCCTTGATTCAGGTGCTTACAACGTTGAAACGTCATGTATCCAATCAGTTGTGGGCAGTATTTGGCTGTGGTGGGGATCGTGATCGTGGCAAGCGTCCACTCATGACTCAAGCAGCACTCAATGGTGCAGATATTGCCTTGATTACTTCAGATAATCCACGTACTGAAAATCCAGAACAAATCTTTGCTGACATGAAAGCAGGTGTGGATTTTTCAGCATATGCGGTGCATGAAATTCATGACCGCCGTGAAGCGATTAAATTTGCCGTGCAAAATGCCCAAGCAGGCGATATTGTAGTTATTGCTGGTAAAGGTCATGAAAATTATCAAGAAATTGACAGTGTGCGTCACTGGTTTGATGATGTGATCGAAGTGCAATCGGCAATCGATACACAGCATCACACCCCAGATTCAGCTTATCCGGCTCAATAGGAAACAACCATGCATACATCGACTACCAGTACAGTACCTTTGGAGTCGTGGACAGCTGCACAGCTTGCGGATGCCACACAAGGTTACTGGTTGAATGAGAAAGTGCCTCAAGGCGACATTAAACGGATTTTAACGGATTCCCGTGAGGCTGAAAAAGCTGATGTTTTTTTAGCCCTGCAAGGCGAACGTTTTGATGCACATGATTTTATTGCTCTAGTCGCAGCACAGGGTTGCGAAATTGCTATAGTCAGTCATCCGGTCGATGCAGATATTTGCCAACTGGTGGTTGCAGATACGCGTTTGGCCCTCGGTCATTTAGGCGCATATCGCCGTGCGCAAAATCCACAGTTGAAAGTAATTGCGCTGACCGGCAGTAGCGGTAAAACCACCACCAAAGAAATGCTTGGAAGTATTTTATCGCGTTTGGCACCGACACTTATTACTCGCGGTAACTTGAATAATGATTTAGGTGTGCCGGTGATGTTGCTCGAGCTTCGTGCTGAACATCAATATGCCGTGATGGAACTCGGTGCGAGTCATCAAGGTGAAATTGATTACACCTCAAATCTGGTTCAACCGCATGTTGCCGGGATCATTAACATTGGTACTGCGCATTTGGGTGAGTTTGGTGGACGCGAGGGTATCTGTCGGGCTAAATCTGAAATTTATGCGCATATCGCCAAAACCGGCACCTCGATTGTTCCGGCTGCAGATGATTTTACCGATACGATCCGTCAGGCCGTACAAACCGAACAGCTATTAAGCTTTGGTGATAAGGGGGATGTTTTTGCAACGGAAATTGAATTGCATCCGCAATCATCCGGTTTTACTTTAAATACACCGAATGGTGTACGCCAAGTCAACCTGCCCTTTGCCGGTGAGCATAATGTGCAAAACGCCACTGCTGCGACCGCTTTTGCACTCGCAATTGGTATTGCTTTGGATGATATTGTGACCGGTCTGGAACAGGCGACAGGTGCAAAAGGTCGCTTGAATTTCATTCAAGCTAAAAAACATTTGTTCATTGATGATACCTACAACGCCAATCCGACCTCGATGCGTGCAGCAGCTGAAGTGCTTGCCCAGCAAGAGGGGATAAAAGTGATGGTGATTGGTGATATTGGTGAATTAGGCGCAAGTGCGGCACAACAACATTATATGCTGGGTCGAGATCTGGTTGCGACAGGGGTCAATTTTGTGGTGGCTGTGGGTGAGTTTTCGCCTGCCACTCAGGAAGGCGCGCGCAGTACCCAATATGGTAAAAAAATGCAGGCTTTCCTGACTCAGGAACAAGCCCTCCCTTTCTTACTGAGTCTAATTGAAACACATCAACCTCAATCCATGAGTTTCCTGTTCAAAGGTTCTCGTTATACCCATATGGAAACATTGATGGCTGATTTGATGGAGAAACTTTAATGCTGTTGTGGCTATTTGAACAACTGGCGGGTTATAACAGCTCGTTTCAGGTGGTTCGTTATCTAACATTACGTGCTTTGCTCAGTGTCTTAACTGCACTGACCATTGGACTGGTCTTGGGCCCGGTGATGATCCGTAAGCTACAAGCACTCAAATACGGCCAAGCAGTCAGTTCATTTGCTCCTGAAGGTCATGCCAAGAAAATGGGTACACCAACCATGGGTGGGGTATTGATCCTGCTTTCGATTGGTATTTCAACCTTGCTTTGGGCCGATTTGTCCAATCCGTATGTCTGGATTGTACTTGCGGTGATGGTAATTTTTGGTGCCGTGGGCTGGGCAGATGACTGGATTAAAGTCCGTTATAAAGATAATGCTGGCTTGCCTGCGAAGAAAAAATTCTTTTGGACTTCAGTCGGTTCTTTAGGTGCAGGTATTGCGCTGTATGTGATTGCGACGCAGCAGGCGAATCCTGTGCATACTGCGAATATGCTGGATCTGCTGATTCCATTCTTTAAAAATTTCAGTATTCCTTTGTCCGCTATTCCATTGGGTATCGGTTTTATTATCTTTACTTATCTGGTGATTAACGGTGCATCCAATGCAGTCAACCTGACGGATGGTCTGGATGGTTTGGCAATTATGCCAATCGTCCTTGTTGCCGCAGGTTTGGGAGTGTTTGCCTACCTTGCAGGTGATATTCGTTTTGCCAATTATCTGCATCTGCCGTATGTGAAATACTCCTCGGAACTGGTGGTGATCTGTGCAGCAATGATTGGTGCAGGTCTGGCATTCCTTTGGTATAACGCACATCCAGCTCAAGTGTTTATGGGTGATGTCGGTGCATTATCTTTGGGTGCAATGTTGGGTACAATTGCGGTGATGGTTCGCCAAGAAATCGTGTTTGCGATTATGGGCGGTGTGTTTGTGGTCGAAGCGATTTCGGTATTCCTGCAAATTGGTTCACTGCGTATGCGAAATAAACGTGTATTCCTGATGGCACCTCTACATCACCATTACGAGAAAAAAGGCTGGCGTGAAACCCAAGTGGTGATTCGTTTCTGGATTATCACGATTATGCTGGTAGTTTTAGGCTTAATGACCTTAAAATTGCGTTAAGCAAATATTCGAAAAGCCGGCATTTGCTCCCACATCTGCCGGCTTTTTTATCGCCTGATTTTCAGGCACTGGAGAAAATATGAATCTGCTGATGTGTCCTGTATGTCATGAAGCACTGAAACTGACCGAGAAAACATGGCGCTGTGCCAATAATCACAGTTATGACGTGGCAAAACAGGGTTATGTTAATTTGCATGTAGTCCAGCATAAACACAGCAAGAACCCGGGCGATACTGTGGAATCGGTGCAGGCGCGCCGTGCATTTTTAAGTGCCGGGTTCTATGCACCTTTGCAAAAGGCAGTGGTTGATAAAATTCGAGAATTACGCATTGAAAACCTGCTGGATCTTGGCTGTGGTGAAGGTTATTACACCAATGCCATGCAGGCAGAAGTACTGCAATGTATAGGTGTAGATATTGCCAAAAATGCGGTACAGGTTGCGGCCAAGCTGAATAAAAAAGTGACCTGGGTGGTGGGGACGGGTGCCACACTTCCTGTGCTAGATGCTTCAATTGACTTATGTACCAGTTTGTTTAGTCCTATTCCCAAGCAGGAAATATTGCGCGTACTGAAGCCGAATGCCTATTTAATGGTGGTGACCCCTGCAACTGAACACTTATATGCATTGCGTGAGGCATTGTTTGAAGAAGTGAATCCACATGAACCACATAAGTTTGTTGACCAATTGACAGATGCTTTTGAATTAATAGATGAAAGTATTGTTGACGCGCCTTTTATTCTGCAACAGGCGGATTTGAAAAACCTGATTGCGATGACGCCGTATGCGTATAAAGCAAAACCGGAACGCCGACAGGCACTGGAGCAGAATGAGCAAGTCGCGTTAAAAGGGCAATTTCAAATTTATTTGTTTAAAAAGAAATAAGCCAAATAAAAGCCCTCATTTGAGGGCTTTTATGACTTTATTCAAATACATCAATTAAACGTTGAAGTGCATCCGGTTTATTGTTTTGGTTTGGCGTGTTTGAAGAGTCTGTATGATCTGGAGCCTGTATTTCTTCTCCAGGCAGGTCATCAAAGTCACGTTCAGGTGCACGTTCAGGTGCAACAGGTGCTGGACGATACAATGGGCGAGCCAATGGGGGGGAAGAGCGATCCTCTGTAGCAGTTTCGCCAACAGTTACGGTCTGGTTATGGTTGGTCGGTGCTTTGGCATTTTTATCGAAATGAACCCATGCTGCGGGTGTTCCTTTTAAGGCATTGCCCATAAAGTTGGTCCAGATCGGTAAAGCTGCAACACCACCATATTCACGACGACCGAGTGTGGTGGGTTGGTCAAAACCGACCCATGCCACAGTCACTAACTTGCCATTGAATCCGGCAAACCAGGCATCTTTGGCATCATTGGTGGTGCCAGTTTTACCACCAATATCATCCCGACCAATTTTAAGTGCTGCGCGACCTGTACCCTGTTGAATTACATCACGCAGAATATTGGCCATGTCATAAGCAGAACTGGATTTTAAAATACGTTGCGCCTGACGGTACTTGCTTTTGGATTCATCCAATTGCAGTTGGGTGAGTTCTTTTTCTGCTTGCAAAGTTTGATTGGTGACTTGAATCACTTCGTCATCTGGAGTTACTGGTTCAGCTGATTCCTGTTCTGTATCGTTTTGATTGATACAAGAAATACACGCATATTCCGGATTACTTTGATAAATCACTTTGCCATATGCATCTTCGATACGATCAATAAAATGCGGCTGAATACGGTAACCACCATTGGCAAAGGTTGCATAACCGGTTGCCATTTGAATTGGAAGTACTTGTGGCGTGCCTAAAGCAATGGTGTAGTTTCGTGGAATCTGATTCTCCTGCAGACCAAAATCCATAAATAATTGTCGCGTACGTTCAATCCCGACAGTTTGTAGCAATCGAACAGAAACAGTATTTCGAGATAAGTACAGGGCACGACGTAAAGGAATCATTCCTAAATAACGACCATCCGAGTTCTTCGGTGACCATTTGCCAATCGTAATCGGGCTATCATTGACCATGCTATACGGCGTCATACCACGTTCAAGGGCCAAAGCATAAACAAACGGCTTAATGGTTGAGCCAGGTTGACGCCAGCCTTGTAAGGCACGATTGAATTTAGATTGGTAAAAATTATATCCCCCGACAATGGCTTCAATTGCTCCATTATTCGGGTTGATTGCAATCAGTTGACCTTGGGCTTTAGGGACTTGAACCAGGGCCCATGAGGTTTTATCATCGTTAGGGCGTAAGCGAATAATATCTTTAATTTTAACAATTTGAGAAGCTTGACGTGGAGCAGGGCCGACACTGTTGGCATTTCTATAAGGATAGGCCCATGACATCCCTGACCAAGGAACGGTCACTGTAGAGCCATCTTGCATCAGTGCATCAAAAGAATTGCTATTCACTTTAATAACTTTCGCCGGATAAGTATTTGCATAGGCACTGAATTCAGTCAGCGGTTTATCGTTTGCTTCAGCACCGCGCCAACCATGACGACGATCGTAGGCCTCTAAACCTTCTTGTACCGCCTGTTCTGCATAGGCTTGGCGTTTACTATCAACGGTTGTATAAACCTTATAACCAGAATCAATAGCTTGTTCGCCAAATTTTTCAACCAGTTCCGAGCGTACTATTTCCCCGACATACGGATGTTTGTTATTAATGCCGCGGTCTGGCATATCCAGATTAATGGGTTCAGCAATGGCTTTTTGATACTGTGACTGATTGATATAGCCCAATTGCAGCATACGGCCTAAAATCCAGTTACGACGTTCCAGTGCGCGTGTTGGATTGACCACAGGATTATATTTAGACGGTGCTTTGGGCAGACCAGAAATCATCGCCATTTGGGCAATACTTAGCTGGTCCAGATTTTTGTTGTAATAAATTTTCGCTGCTGCCGCGATGCCGTAAGCATTTTTGCCCAAGAAAATTTTATTCACATAGAGTGTTAAAATTTCCTCTTTGCTTAAGTTCTGTTCTATTTTGCGAGCAAGGAAAATTTCAGTCAGTTTGCGTTTCAATGTACGTTCAGGACTTAAATAATAATTTTTTGCCACCTGCATAGTGATGGTTGAACCACCCGTTTGCACATTTGATCCGATGATTGTTTCACTGACCGCTCGTCCTAAGCCTTTAAAACTAATACCACTATGTTCAAAGAAAGAGGAATCCTCTGCTGCAAGGAAGGCAGAGATGAATGGTTTGGGAATCTGTTTGTAGTCTACCGGGACAGATAACTTGCCACCATATTCTGCAATAAGTTGATTATCAGCACTGTACACCTGCAAGGGCTTTAATAACGGCGCCTTTTTTAAAGTGGTCATTTTAGGTAAAGATGGGGCAATATAGAGATACATGCCATAGAATCCCATCGGAATTGCGACCAATGCTATAATTATGATCAAAAAAAATGGATGAACATGGCCCGAACGAGATAGCTTTTTCATAACAAGTAAGTTTTAATAAGAGCTAATGGCAAACTAATTGGCGGTCAGTATAACGTTTACATATACAGATTGTTAGATGCGTTATTGTATCTATATAAAATTATAGACCAACACTGATTAGTAGGTTACTTTTATTGGGGATAAAAAAATAATAGGAATTATATTGTGCTCAGGTTATATCGTAAGCCAAATAAGGGGTTAATTGGAGTAGATATTAGTTCTACTTCTGTTAAATTGTTAGAACTTTCTGTTAAAAGCGGTAATAGGTATTGGGTTGAAAGCTACGCGCTGGTGCCTTTACCTGAAGGTAGTGTGGTCGAAAAGAATATTTTAAATCCAGAAGCGGTGGGGGATGCATTAGAGCGAGCACTTAATCTTGCCAATACTCAATCTACAGCTGCAGCACTTGCAATTCCGACTTCAATGGTCATTACCAAAACGATTGAGATGGATGCAGATATGACGGACGATGAACGTGAAGTTCAAATTCGTATGGATGCAGAGCAATATATTCCTTTCCCATTAGATGAAGCGAGTCTTGATTTTGAGGTATTGCCGGATCGTTTGGCAAACCCGAATCGGGTCAATGTACTTTTGGTGGCTACCCGTCTTGAAAATGTTGAAGCACGTTCTGAAGTTTTAGAGCTTGCGGGCTTAACACCTAAAACTGCGGACGTTGAAAGTTTTGCTATCGAAAATGCATATCAGGTGTTTTCGGATACTTTGCCTATGGGCGTAAATACAGTCGGTATTTTAGATATTGGTCATACTATGACGACCTTATCTGTGATGCAAAACAATAAAGTCATTTATACCCGTGAGCAGGTATTCGGTGGCAAACAGCTCACTCAAGAAATTCAAAATCGTTATGGTTTGTCTTTTGAAGAAGCCGGCCGCGCTAAAAAAAGTCGTTCATTGCCTGATGATTATGATGTTGAGGTTTTAGAACCTTATCTAGAAGCTGTGGTTCAACAAGCAGCACGCTCATTACAGTTCTTTTTCTCATCTTCACAGTTTAATGAGATTGACCATATTTTATTGGCAGGGGGTAATGCCAATATTCCGGGGCTCGCCAAGCTACTGCAACAAAAACTTGGTTATCGTGTGACTATTGCCAACCCATTTTTACAAATGGGCTTTTCTCCACAAATTGATATTAAAAAGATAGAGAATGATGCTTCCTCTCTTATGGTGGCATGTGGTTTGGCATTAAGGAGTTTTGATTAATGGCGAGAATTAACCTGCTCCCTTGGCGTGATGAGCTGAGAGAGAGACGAAAAAAAGAATTTATTACCATTTGTATTGGAATGGCATTAATCGGGGTTATAGCCGTCGCTTTGGCATGGTTTTACTATGACCATAAACTTGAAGATCAAGAACAAGCCAACCAACTGATTACCAGTACCAATCAAAACCTTGATGTGCAATTGAAATCTTTAGAAGGTTTAGAAGCGCAAAGAAATGCCATTATTGAGCGCATGAAGTTGATTCAAGGTTTGCAAGGACAACGGCCCATTGCTGTTCGCCTGATTGATGAAATGGCACGCGTTACCCCAAGTAATCTGTACATCACGAAATTTGTCCGTACCGGTGATAAATTTACCATTGAAGGTAAAGCAGAAAGTCCAAACACGGTAGCAGAGTTCTTGCGTAATTTAGAAGCTTCGGCTTGGTATCGAAACGCATTTATGAATTCTTTTTTAGCTGTTGAAGAGCAAAAAGATAAAGCTCCGAGTTCTGTAGTTCCACGTGTTGAAGAACGTTATGGTTCATTCCTTATTACTGCTGACTTGGATGAAATTGCACAACCGACAACCCCAGAAGCACAACAACAAAATCCAGCTAATTCAACCGTGGGGGCAGCACAATGAGTCTCGATGAATTTGATGAATTAAATCCAAATGAAGGGGTTGCTACTCCTAAAAAGAAGATGACCTTAGATAAGTTTCTTCAGCAGTTCAACACCTTGGATATGAATAACTACGGGAGCTGGCCATTATCGGTTAAAATCACTTGCTGGATTTTAATTATGCTGATGATTGGTATTCTGGGATATTTTGCGCTGATTAAAGGTCAAATAGAGGCAATTTCCAATGCCAGCGCTCAAGAGCAAAACTTGTTAAATGAGTTTCGTGAAAAAGATTCAAAACTGCGCAATTTGCAACAGTTGCAAGCACAGTTACAAGAAATGGAAGCGAATTTTAATCAGCAACTCGAACAGTTGCCTAAAGAAACTGAAATCCCGGGACTGGTTGAAGATATCAACGTCAGTGGGGTAAATTCTGGTCTGAAATTTAAAAATATCCGTTTAGAAAATGAAATCAAGCAAGAGTTCTTTATTGAGCAGCCTATTTCGATTGAAGCAACCGGTGATTATCATGCCTTTGGTTCTTTTGTCAGTGGCATAGCCGCGCTTCCGCGTATTGTTACTTTGCATGATTTTGATATTACCGGTACGGAAAATAAAGAGAAAAAAACCGATATTCCTCAAATTACCTATAATGTTAAAGCCAAAACCTATCGTTATATCGGTGCTACAGAAACTCAAGCAGCAGATGCAAATTCAACTGCTACAGCTGGAGGGGCACAGTAATGAAAATAGAAAAAATGACTTTAAGTCTGATGTTGGGTTTGTTATTGGTGGGGTGTGATTCTCGGATTGATGCGGTCAATGAGCAAATGGCCAGTATTCGTAATCAGCCGCCATTACCGATTGAACCGGCACCTGTTTTTCCCCCTGTACCGACATTTGACTATGCAGCGCATCAACTGAAAAGCCCCTTTTTACCGAGTTCGCTTGCTGCTGAATTGAGAGTAATGGCCGGAAAACGTGTCTATCCTAACTTGTCACGTCAACTACAGCCTTTAGAAAGCTATGCCATTGAATCCTTGAATATGAAGGGTAGTATGCGTAACCAGTCGGGGCAGATCTTGGCCTTAATTCAAACACCAGATGGCGAAATAGAGCGCGTACAGCGTGGTAGTTACATGGGTGTGAATCATGGTCGTGTGGTGAAGATTACGCCAACACAAATCGATCTCATGGAAATTATTCCAGATGGACGTGAAGGATATGTAGAGCGTCCAAGAAGTCTGATATTAATTGGACCTGCGCCTTAAGTTTAAAGGAATAAAAATGAATAACAGTTTTAAAGATTTTATATTTGGGGATGGCAATACAATGAACCATTTGTTCCGTCAATTTTCTATGGGTGCAGTTGCAATTGCAGTAATGCAAGTTGCCAATGCACAAGTCAGTATTACCAATATTGTGCCGATGCAGGTTGCAGGTCAGGGTACAGAAATTCGTGTCATGTTTAATGGCTTGCCGTCGCAGCCGCAAGCCTATCAATTAGAGCAGCCATCACGTCTGATTCTGGACTTTGATAAAGCACAGCAAAATTTAAAACAAAATAGCATTGCAGTGGCCACCAAAGAAGCCAGTTCTATCGATGTGAGCTCTGATGCGCAACGTTCACGTTTAACGGTGAATTTGGTAGATGCTGGCGCCTTTACTACACGCGTCGAAGGCAATACTTTTATTTTAAAAATTAATTCTGCTGCGGGTAATGCATTTACGACGCAACAGGCTGTTACTCAAAGAGCTACTACCCAAGGCATTTCCAATATTGGCTTCCAGCGCGGTGGTCAGGGTGAAGGACAGGTCGTTATTGATTTGCTCGGCACCAACACACAGGTTGATGTACAGCAGCAAGGCAGTAAAGTTGTGGTACGTACTTTAGGAAATAAAGTGCCTGCACACTTGGCGCGTCGTTTAAATGTAAATGATTTTGCAACACCTGTATCTACGATTGATGCCAATAATAATGGTGGCAATGGTGTCATTACCATTCAGACTTCCGGTAGCTATGAATATATGGCCTATCAGGCGGACAATAAACTCACCATCAGTTTAAAACGACCTGAAGATAAAAATCCGCTTAAACCGAAAGCGGCTAACAGCTACACGGGTAAAAAGATTTCCCTAGATTTTCAGGATATTGAAGTACGTCGCGTGCTGCAACTATTGGCAGACTTCACTGAAATCAATATGGTGACTGCTGATACGGTACAAGGTAATATCACCTTGCGCTTAAAAGATGTGCCTTGGGATCAGGCATTAGATATTATTCTAAAAACCAAAAATTTAGATAAGCGTCGTAATGGTAATGTCATCTGGATTGCACCAGTTTCTGAGTTAATTAAAGCAGAAGAAGAGCAGGCGAAGGCGATAGAGCAAAGCGTAAAATTGGCACCAATCCAAACCGAGTACATGCAACTCAGCTATGCCAAGGTGGCCGATATTGAAAAACTGATTACGCAAACAAAATCTTCAAATAATGCAAATTCAAATTCGAATTCCGGGACTAGTGGCAATAATAATTCCAGTGAAAGTTTATTAAGCTCACGCGGAACCATATCGGCTGATGCACGAACCAATACACTGATTATTAATGATACTGCACAGAATATTGATAAAGTCCGCAAAATGGTCGACTTGCTCGATATTCCAGTGAAACAGGTCATGGTCGAGGCACGTATTGTTCGTGCTACCACAGAGTTTAGTAAAGAAATGGGTGTGAAATGGGGTATCTTGTCACAAGGTATTAATCAAAATAATGATTTGTTGGTCGGTGGTAGTGATCAAACTTTGTGGGATTTAAAAACGCCGAGTGATGATGGAAAATATACCATTCAACGTCCAGACAACCTAAACGTAGATTTAGGTGTAACCAGTCAAGGGGCAAGCCGTATTGCCTTTGGTTTAATCAGTTTGTCTGATTTTATGCTGGATTTAGAACTTTCTGCACTTCAAGCAGATGGTTATGGTGAAGTGATTTCAACGCCTAAAGTCTTAACCGCAGACAAACAAACCGCCAAAGTTTCATCCGGTACACAGATTCCTTATCAATCCTCAGAAGGTGGCGGTGCAAATGCAGTTTCTACCACTGAATTTATTGATGCTGTACTGAGTTTGGATGTAACGCCAAGTATTACCCCTGACGGTAAGGTTCAAATGTTGTTAAACATTACCAGTGATACTCCGGGAAATCCAACTCCGACTGGACAATTGACGATTAATAAAAATCAAATTAATACCAATGTCCTGGTTGATAATGGCGAGACGGTTGTATTAGGCGGTATTTTTGAGCAAGTAACTTCAAACCAACAAACTAAGGTTCCATTCTTGGGCGATCTCCCATATGTTGGCCGTTTATTCCGCAAAGATGTGAAGTCGGATAATAAACGAGAGTTATTGATTTTTGTTACACCACGAATTGTTAATGACAGTGTTTCAAGAAATCATTAATATATTTTGAATTTAGCAAAATAAATAGGTGACTCCTTGCCAAGCAATGAGTTTGAAACCCTGCCAAATATTTATTTGGTAGGGCCAATGGGGGCTGGGAAAACAACTGTTGGTCGACATGTGGCGGAACTTTTAGGGCGCGAGTTTCTTGATAGTGATCATGAGATTGAACGCAAAACAGGTGCGACCATTCCTTGGATTTTTGAAAAAGAAGGGGAAAAGGGATTTCGTAATCGTGAAACCATGGTGATTGATGAACTCACTGCTCGTTCGCAACTGGTTCTGGCAACTGGTGGTGGTGCAGTGACCCAAGCTTCCAATCGTGAATTTTTAAAACAACGCGGAATCGTTGTTTATCTTTATACTCCTGTCGAAATTCAATTGCAGCGTACCTACCGGGATAAAAACCGTCCTTTATTGCAAGTTGAAAATCCTGAACAAAAGTTGCGTGATTTATTGGCGCTTCGCGATCCTTTGTATCGAGAAGTTGCACATTATATTATCGAGACCAATCAGGGTGCTGCTCGTGATTTAGCCCAACAAATCTTACATATGATTGTTTCTCAAGAAGCAGGTCTAGTCTAATTAACGGTTTTAATTTCATGCAAACTTTACATGTTGAACTTGGTGATCGCCGCTATCCTATTTTTATTGGCAGTGATTTAAATCCACAATCATTACTTGAGCCGTATATTCGCGGTAAGCAAGTGATGATTGTGAGCAATACCACGGTTGCGCCGTTATATTTAGAACATTATGTGACTGCAATTGAAGCTTTAGGAAAAACAGTTGCAACATGTATTTTGCCTGATGGTGAAAAATATAAGAATATAGAATATTTAAACCTGATTTTTGATGCCTTATTAGAAGCAGGATTTAATCGTGATGCTACGGTTCTAGCGTTGGGTGGTGGCGTGATTGGTGATATGGCTGGCTTTGCATCTGCATGTTTTCAGCGCGGCGTGTATTTTATTCAGGTTCCGACCACACTTTTGTCCCAAGTGGATTCAAGTGTAGGAGGAAAAACCGGTATTAATCATCCCTTGGGTAAAAACATGATTGGTGCTTTTCAACAGCCCCAAGTGGTGTTGGCGGATATGGCGCAATTAAGCACTTTGCCTGATCGTGAATTGTCCGCAGGTTTGGCCGAAGTGATTAAATATGCCTTATTGGGCGATCTGGATTTCTTGGGATGGCTCGAAGAAAATATGGATGGTCTGATTGAGCGTGATTCAGCGTTGCTGGCTGAAGCGGTTTACCGTTCTTGCGCACATAAAGCTCGTATTGTGGCCAATGATGAGAAAGAGCAGGGGGAACGTGCATTATTGAATCTGGGTCATACTTTTGGTCATGCCATTGAATCTTACTTGGGTTATGGGGTTTGGCTACATGGTGAAGCAGTTGCAACCGGCATGGTGATGGCTGCAGATTTATCTCAACGCATGGGCTGGATTTCACTTGATGATTTAGAGCGTACAAAAAAAATCATTCAACGTGCCCATTTACCCGTAAAATGCCCCGCTATTCCACTTGATGAATTCCTCGCATATATGGCACACGATAAAAAAGTGCTAAATGGACAGTTACGTCTTGTACTGATGAAATTATTGGGACAGGCTGTGATTACCAAAGAATTTGATGTGGAATTGATGAAACAAGCGATTTTAGCGAATCAAGAGAAGGCATAAGGCATGGCAACCATCCGTACACAATGGCAACGTATTCAAAATTATATCTGGTTAGTGTGTGGATTGGGGTGTCTGTTTGCAGCACTTATTTTTTGGGCAATAACGGATAGTAAGGATTTGGTAGAAGTAGAAAAATCTGCAGAAACTGAATCTGAATTGCAAATCCAGCCAGAAAAAGTCGCTGCAACCAGCCTGCTGGGTGCACTTCAAGAAGAAGTCCGTCCTTTGGAAATGACCACACGTGTGGTCAATACTGGCAGCTATGAACCAGAATTTCGGGGCAGTAAATTTATTGCTGATAATAAGAATGCCACCACAATTGAACTATTTCGCGTGACTAAAGATGAGGTGATTCGAAGTTTTCTAAAAAAACAGCCAGATCGTAAAAACTTTTTCTACATTCGCTTAAGTGGCGAAAATCAAATTGAACAATATGTTTTACTGTATGGCATCTATCGAAATAGTGATCAGGCAAAACAAGCCCTGCAACAATTGCCCTTCCAGTTTCCCAAGTCTATTCAACCGCAGGTTCAAAATATTGAAAATTATGCCGCCTTGGTTAATGACATGGGCGCAGAAGAAATGGGTTCAAATAGCAAAATATACGCAGTCAATTTAAAATCTGCACCCTTGCCTCGCATTGATGAGAGTCTTTTGGTTTTACCGAAACCTAAGCCAACAATGCCAGTGCTCGAGCCTAAATCATCAGCAAGTACCACTACAACGGTTACACGTCGCGATGAAGATGGAAACGTTGTTGATGTGCAGCAGTCACATTCTTCAGTTGAATCTGCACCGAAAAAAAATGGCAATAATGTAGCAGAAACTGAAATTAACGATCCATTTAATTAAAAATAGAGTTCTAAAATAGAGCAAATTAAGTTATAAAAATATTTATATGCACAAATATAGTGCGGAAAATTCTTTCAAGAAAATAAGATGAAGTGTATGAAGCTTTAATATTTCTATATTTAAAACATTTAGCTTTATCTTTTTCTAATTGGCATCATTTTTGCTTTATTGGTGCATGAATTGAGTTATTGTCCCTATTATGGCGCGAAAAGATTCAAGGATTGTGCGAAGTTGCTGAATTTTCATGCTTTAAAAGAGTGCGTAACATCAGTAAAAACATTTTTGTAATTGATCCATACACACAAGATGAAATGCGATTATCTTAAGGGTGTGGAGAAAATGATTCTGCCCAATCTTGATCTGAGTGTGAGTAAATTGGACTAAATCGCAAGAAGATATTTGATTGTTAGATGCCCGCTTTATGGGCCATGTTGAAAGAAGGGTACGCTATGCACATGCCATCGCCTAATACTGTAGCTCCCGCTCAAGGTTTATACCAACCGGATGAGTTTAAAGATAACTGTGGTTTCGGTTTAATCGCCCATATGCAGGGTGATGCAAGCCATGATTTGGTCAAGACCGCGATTCATAGTTTAAGTTGTATGACCCACCGTGGTGGTATTGCCGCAGATGGCAAGACAGGGGATGGTTGTGGTTTATTGCTGGCTATGCCGAAAGCTTTCTTCCGTGAAGAAGCAAAAAAACTCAGTGACATCACTTTAAGTGAAGTCTTTGCAGTGGGTACGGTATTTTTAAATCTTGATCCCGCCATTGCCGCACATTCGAAACAGGTTTTAGCCAAAGAAATTGAGTCTGAAGGCTTAACGGTTCTTGCTTGGCGTTTGATCCCAACTAATGTCGATGCTTTGGGTGAAATTGCACTTCGATCAATGCCCGCATTTGAACAGATTATTGTCAATTGCCCAATGGGTGTGACCGAAGTTGAATTTAACCGTAAGTTATTTCTTGCGCGCCGTCGTGCGGAACAATTGCTCCGTAATGATTCTTCCTTCTATGTCACAACCTTGTGTTCAACCGTCATCACCTATAAAGGTTTGATGATGCCTGAAGCAATCGCAGACTTTTATACAGATTTAGCAGATCCGCGTCTGGAATCACATATTGTGGTATTCCATCAGCGTTTCTCGACCAATACTTTGCCACTTTGGCCGTTGGCACAGCCGTTCCGTTATCTTGCGCACAATGGTGAAATCAACACCATTACTGCAAACCGTAACTGGGCATTGGCACGTGTGCCAAAATTTGAAAATCCATTGCTTCCAGGTTTAACCGAGCTCAATCCAATCGTGAACCGTACCGGTTCGGATTCTTCAAGCCTGGATAACATGCTTGAGATCTTGGTCGGTGGGGGTATGGACTTGTTCCGTGCACTACGTATGCTGGTTCCACCGGCTTGGCAAAATGTTGAAACTTTAGATGCCGATTTACGTGCATTCTACGAGTTTAACTCTAAGCACATGGAAGCATGGGATGGGCCTGCAGGTCTCGTGATTCAAGATGGTCGTCATGCCATTTGTATGCTGGATCGTAATGGTTTACGTCCTGCACGTTGGGTGATTACCAAAAATGGTTACATTACACTTGCATCCGAAATTGGGGTTTGGGGTTATAAACCTGAAGACGTGATTTCTAAAGGTCGTGTTGGTCCAGGTCAAATTTTGGTGATTGATACTCTCACTGGTAAATTGCTCGATACTCAAGATGTCAGCAATCATTTGAAAAAAATGCGCCCTTACCGTGAATGGTTACGTGAAAATTCAATTCGTCTACAAGGTAGTCCGGAACTTGAAGAATATTTATGTGATCAAGGCTTAAAAGGCGATGCGCTCAAAGCCTCACAAAAAATGTTCATGGTGACCTTTGAAGAACGTGATCAATTGCTTCGTCCAATCGCAGAAAGCGGTCAGGAAGCAGTCGGCTCCATGGGTGATGATACGCCAATGGCCGTATTGTCCCGTCAGGTTCGTCATGTATCGGATTATTTCCGTCAGCAGTTTGCACAGGTGACCAATCCACCGATCGATCCATTACGTGAATCGATCGTGATGTCTCTAGAGACGTGTTTGGGCCGTGAGCAAAACGTATTTGAACAAAGTCCTGAACATGCTGATCGCCTGATTATTTCAAGCCCGGTATTGTCAAACTCAAAAATGCACCAAATGCGTACTTTGGGTCGTAAAGGCTACGAAATTGCCGACATCGACTTGAACTATGTAGCAAGCGAAGGTTCACAGGCGGCGATTGCGCGTATCTGTGAGGAAGCTGCTCAAGCAGTTCGTGATGGCAAAACTTTACTGGTGCTTTCAGACAAGAAAATTCGTGAAGGTTATTTACCGGCCAATGCCTTAATGGCAACAGGTGCGGTGCATCATCACTTGATTCAAGTGGGTTTGCGTACTGATGCCAACATCATTGTAGAAACCGCTTTGGCACGCGATGCACATCAATTTGCGGTGATCTTGGGCTTTGGTGCCACTGCCATTTATCCATACTTGGCTTATGACGTGATCAATGACTTGATTGCCAAAGGCGAGTTGTTGGGTGACCCAATTCATGCCCAGGCGAATTTCCGTAAAGGCATTGAGAAAGGCCTGCTTAAAGTGCTTTCTAAAATGGGTATCTCAACTGTTGCGTCTTATCGTGGTGGTCAGTTATTCGAAGCCGTGGGTTTGTCCAATGAAGTGGTTGATAAATGCTTCACTGGCGTGCCAAGCCGTATTCAAGGGGCAACCTTTGCAGATCTTGAAAATGATCTTAAAAAATTGGCTGAAAATGCGTGGAAAGCCCGCAAGCCAATTGACCAAGGTGGTTTGCTGAAATTTGTCTTTGACAAGGAATATCACGCATTTAACCCAGACGTGATCAATTCTCTACATAAAGCAGTACGTTCAGGCGATTATGCTGACTTTAAAGAATATGCTGAATTGGTGAATACTCGTCCAATTACAACGATTCGTGATTTATTCAAGCTTAAAACAGATAATTCAATTGCACTGGATCAAGTGGAATCGGTGGAAGAAATCTTGCCACGTTTCGACTCTGCAGGCATGTCTTTAGGTGCCTTGTCACCGGAAGCGCATGAAGCGATTGCCATTGCCATGAACACCATTGGTGGTCGTTCAAACTCGGGTGAGGGCGGTGAAGATCCTGCACGTTATGGCACCATCCGTAACTCGAAAATCAAACAGATTGCATCAGGTCGTTTCGGTGTGACACCCGCATATTTAACGTCTGCTGAAGTGTTGCAGATTAAAGTGGCGCAAGGTGCAAAACCGGGTGAAGGTGGTCAGTTGCCGGGTGGTAAAGTGAATGGCTTAATTGCACGTTTACGTTACTCAGTACCAGGTGTCACCCTGATTTCACCACCACCGCACCATGACATCTACTCAATTGAAGATTTGTCACAATTGATTTTTGACTTGAAACAAGTCAATCCTCAAGCGATGGTGTCAGTGAAACTGGTCTCTGAACCGGGTGTGGGTACGATTGCGGCAGGGGTGGCGAAAGCCTATGCCGACTTCATTACCATTTCAGGTTATGACGGTGGTACTGCAGCTTCTCCACTTTCCTCAATTCACCATGCAGGTTCGCCTTGGGAGCTGGGTCTGGCTGAGGCGCATCAAGCTCTTCGCGTCAATGACCTGCGTGGCAAAGTACGTGTACAAACCGATGGTGGTTTAAAAACTGGTTTAGATGTGGTTAAAGCAGCCATTCTAGGTGCAGAAAGCTTCGGTTTTGGTTCTACGCCAATGATTGCACTCGGTTGTAAATACCTGCGCATTTGCCACTTGAACAACTGTGCAACCGGTGTAGCAACGCAGCAAGATCATTTACGTCAAGAGCATTATATTGGCGAGCCAGAAATGCTGATTAATTTCTTCCACTTTATTGCAGAAGAAACCCGTGAATGGTTGGCTGCGCTCGGTGTATCAAGTTTGAAAGACTTGATTGGCCGTACAGATTTACTTGAAGTCTTACCGGGCGATACAGATAAACATGCTCATTTAGATTTAAGCGCCTTGTTAACCTCACATCCATCTGCGGAAGGTAAAGCGCAATATTGCCAAGTTCAAGGCAATGCACCGTTTGATAAAGGCTTGCTTGCAGAGAAAATGGTGCTTGAGATGCTTCCGACCATTGAAGCAGGCAAGACTGGCGAGTTTAACTACAATGTGGTGAACTGTGACCGTTCAATTGGTGCACGTATTTCAGGTGAAATTGCGCGCCGTTATGGCAACTTGAGTATGGAAGCCCATCCTGTCGTCATGAATTTGAAAGGTACTGCAGGCCAGTCACTCGGTGTTTGGAATGCCGGCGGTTTGCATATCAAACTTGAAGGTGATGCCAACGATTACGTCGGTAAAGGCATGGCAGGCGGTCGTATCTCGATCTTCCCGCCAAAAGGTTCGCCGTTCCAGACGCAAAATACTGCAATCATTGGTAACACATGTTTGTATGGTGCAACTGGCGGTAAAGTCTTTGCTGCAGGTACTGCTGGCGAACGTTTTGCAGTGCGTAACTCGGGTGCCTTTGCGGTAATTGAAGGTGCGGGCGACCACTGCTGTGAATATATGACTGGCGGTATTGTGACTGTACTGGGTAAAGTCGGTCATAACTTCGGTGCCGGCATGACCGGTGGCTTTGCTTATGTGCTTGACTTGGATAATGACTTCGTGGATCACTATAACCATGAGTTGATCGAGTTGAACCGTATTTCAACAGAGGCGATGGAAGAACATCAAGAATTCTTGCTTCGTATTTTGGATGAACATATTACAGAGACAGGTAGTGCTTGGGCGTACAAGATCCGCAACGAGTTTGATTTTTACAGCCGTAAATTCTGGCTTGTAAAACCAAAAGCTGCTAATTTGCAAACGCTTTTGAAAACGACTAAAGCCGATCCACAATAATTCCACGACGAACAGATTGATAGGCAGGTGTAGCGGATAAATAAACCGACTGCACCTACCCACGGAGAGAGACATGGCAGAGCGCCTAAACAATGACTTTCAATTCCTGGATGTAGCACGCCAAGATCCAGAGAAAAAAGATCTAACTGTCCGCAAAGCAGAGTTTGTGGAAATTTATAAACCTTTTACAGCGGAAATTGCGGCTAATCAATCGCACCGTTGTTTAGGTTGTGGTAACCCGTATTGTGAATGGAAATGTCCGGTACATAACTACATTCCAAACTGGTTAAAACTGATTGCTGAAGGTCGTATTTTCCAGGCAGCTGAACTTTGCCATCAAACCAATACATTGCCGGAAGTCTGTGGTCGTGTATGTCCGCAAGACCGTTTATGTGAAGGTGCATGTACTTTAAATGACGGTTTTGGTGCAGTCACCATTGGTAATGCTGAAAAATATATCAATGATACTGCTTTTGCTTTGGGCTGGCGTCCAGACATGTCCAAGGTGAAATGGACCGATAAAAAAGTCGCGATTATTGGTGCAGGTCCTGCAGGTTTAGGTTGTGCAGACATCCTGGTACGTAACGGTGTTAAACCGGTTGTATTTGATAAACGTCCTGAAATTGGGGGGTTGCTGACTTTCGGTATCCCAGAATTCAAGATGGAAAAAGACGTAATGAAACGTCGCCGTGAAATTTTCGCGGGTATGGGTGTTGAATTCCGTTTAAATACTGAAATTGGTACAGATGTAACGATAGATCAACTTCTTGCAGACTATGATGCTGTGTTCATGGGGATGGGAACATACACCTACATGAAAGGCGGTTTTGCCGGTGAAAATCTTGATGGTGTGCATGATGCGCTTGATTTCTTGATTGCCAATGTCAATCGTACTCAAGGCTGGGAAAAAGACGTAGCAGAATACATCAGCGTTGAAGGCAAAAAGGTGATTGTACTTGGCGGTGGTGATACTGCGATGGACTGTAACCGTACTTCAATTCGTCAAGGTGCAGAATCAGTAGTCTGTGCTTACCGCCGTGATGAAGAAAATATGCCGGGTTCACGTCGTGAAGTAAAAAATGCGCGTGAAGAAGGTGTGAACTTCATGTTCAACCGTCAGCCAATTGAAATTGTTGGTGAAAACGGCAAAGTTACGGGTGTTAAAGTGGTCACTACGCAATTGGGCGAAGCTGATAGTCGTGGCCGTCGCAGCCCGGAACCCGTGCCGGGTTCAGAAGAAGTTTTAGCTGCGGATGCCGTGCTTTTAGCGTTTGGTTTCCGTGCTAGCCCGGCAGATTGGTTTACCGGCGCAAACATTGGTCTGGATGGTTCGGGTCGTGTGGTTGCCGCGGAAAAGCAACAATACCGCTTCCAGACTTCTAATCCGAAAATATTTGCCGGTGGCGATATGGTTCGTGGTTCTGACTTGGTTGTTACTGCAATTTGGGAAGGTCGTGAAGCAGCTGAAGGTATTCTGGATTATTTGGATATATAAGCAGAATCTCTAATTCTGAATAAGCTCTAAATGAATTTTTAAAAACCCACTTCGGTGGGTTTTTTATTTTAGAAAATTTTTATGGATGAAATATGATTTTGTGCAATTCATGGAACAAGTATTGAAAATTTTTCTCTGCTTAGAGGAGGATGGTTAGAGAGGGTTAAATTTTAAAAGTAGCTTATGAGTATTTGAAAAGGCCCTTCTTACAGATGCAAAATGTATGGTGAAGCTCCTTATTTCCTGGATGAAAAGGGAACTTTTTATTTTTGAGTACGAGTAGGGATAAATAAAAAATGAGCCTTTTCGCAAACCCGGTAAGCGCTTCTGCCATACCTGTCATAAAAATTGCTGTCCATACTGTGCTTATTCTCTGATCAATTTTTAGGATTAAGACTATGACAGAATTGGCGACAGAAAAATCATATCAAAATCGTCCAAAAGCTCTGGGAATTACAGTCAGAAAGCTGCAATTTAACCCAAAACTGATTCGCAGACATTATTTTGCCAATTCACCCGTAATGTCGCATTTGCTCACTGCACTTTCTTCAACGTTTCCGATTGGTGAGCAGTTCTTTGTGCATAGCGTTCGGAATGTGCGGGATAAAGTCAAAGATGAAAAGTTGCAGGCACAGATTGCGGCTTTTATTGGGCAGGAAGCAATGCATTCAAAAGCCCATACGGAGTTTAATGATGCCTGGCGGAGTGAGGATTATAATTTAGATCGCTTTCAGGCATGGCTTGCGCGTAGAAATGATTATGTCAAAAATTTACATCCTAAAATTCAACTGGCCATTACCTGTGCCTTTGAGCATTTCACGGCATTACTTGGCGGATATATTCTTCGCCATCCAGAAGTGTTGGCCACTTTAGATGATGACGCGGTAAAGCTTTGGGTTTGGCATGCAATTGAGGAAATTGAACATCGGGCAGTGGCTTTTGATGTGTATCAAGCCGTGTATGGCGATGATAAAGTTCGACTTATGATCATGCGCAGTGTCACCACAGGATTTGCCAGCCTCACTTTTTATTCTGCAACACGGCTCTTTCTACAGGATAAACGTAAAAGTTTGCCGAAAGTTGGCGGCAATATTTTTGGTCTTTATTTACTCGGCAAGATGTTTGTCCAACTCATGCCAGAATACTTATCTTATTTTAAAACTGATTTTCATCCTTCGGAAATTGATTACAGCAAAATGGTGAATTATTGGAAAAAGCAGTTGGCAGAAGATTACCAGATGAAAAGTTTTCAACATTAATTAAAACTAGGTTTAATTAATTAAACAATCAAATCATAAGGGCCAATAGAAATATTGGCCCTTTTTTATGCAAGCGCTGAAGTACTGAAATTAAACAGAACTGGGCTTAAATATGTTTACAATAAAAATATTCAAACAAATACAAAGAAATATAGAGGACATAGATAAATGAATGTAATGAAAAAAAGTTTAGTCACTATGGCTCTAGTGAGTACTTTGACCTTATCTGGTTGTGGCTATAACACGCTACAGGTGAAAGATGAAGCCGTAACCGCATCTTGGTCTGAAGTACAAAACCAATATCAACGCCGTGCAGACCTTGTACCCAACTTGGTCAATGTGGTGAAAGGTTATGCCACACATGAAGAAAAAGTTCTTACAGAAGTCACTCAAGCACGCGCCAATGTTGCAGGCTTAAAAGTAGATAAAGAAGTTTTGGAAGATCCGGCTTTATTCCAGAAATATCAACAAGCACAGGCGCAGATGACCAGTGCATTATCTCGTTTGATTGCGGTTTCTGAAAATTATCCCGATCTAAAAGCCAATGAACAATTCCGTGATTTACAAGTCCAACTGGAAGGTACTGAAAACCGGATTGCAGTTGCACGTAACCGTTATATTACGACAGTTCAAGACTTTAATGGCTATGTACGCCAGTTCCCGCAGGTCATGACGGCTAAAGTGATTGGCATGAATCCAAAACCGAACTTTAGTGCTGAACAAGGCGCACAAAATGCACCTAAAGTATCTTTCGAATAATTCATTGATTGCTGAATAAGGATTGCTGATGTTTGATTCTTATAAAAAATACTTTTCATGCATAATTTTGCTGCAAGCCGTGTTGGTTTGCTTGAGTGTGCTCATCAGTTCGGTGACATGGAGTGAAGTCGCCACGGCTACAGATGAAAATGCTGAGGCTATCGTTGTTGGTAAAATCATTCAGGATCAGCAGCCGACCTCTCCAAATCAAGCAGTAGCCAAAGAAAATGCGACTGACACAACAGTCTTATCGCCACAAATTGCCAATGATATGGCTGAGGGTGAATCGATTCGTGGATTGCCAACGCTCAACTCACCGGTTGTGGATCAGGCAAATATATTAACTGTAAGCCAGAAGCAGGAAATTAGTCAGCGAATTTTAGCATTACATGAACAAAGCAAGGCACAAATTGGGGTAGTGATTGTGCCGACTACAGGGCAAGAAGACATTTTTGATTTTGCTATGCGTATTGCGGAAAAATGGCAACTCGGTTCAGCCAAGCAAGACAATGGTTTGCTGATGGCGATTGCGGTGAATGATCATCGTATTCAAATTTTGACTGGTTACGGCCTAGAAGGCGTTATACCCGATATTGTGGCGAGTCGTATTATTCGTAATCAGATCACGCCTTATTTTAAACAGGCGCAATATGCCCAAGGGATTGATGCGGGTCTGGTTGAAATAGAACGCATTTTAAATATGGACCCCGAAGTAGCCCAGAAAGCTGCACAAGAACTGAAAGAGCGTCAAGAAAAAGCTTTACACGAACAGCAAGCCAAAGAAAAAACTTTTAGTACTGCCTTGTTTATTTTAATTGCAGGAATTGTTGGCTCGTTTATTGTGGGTAAACCTTTAAGTGCATCTACGGCCGCAGTGGCCGGAACTGTAGCGGGTTTGGTCAATGGTGCTGGACTGGTCACCAGTTTATTGATTGGTGGTGGAATTTTCTTTTTACTGATTACGGCTATTGCGCAAACTATTTTTCAGCTGTTTTTAGCCTCTGCAGGTCGTGGCGGCGGTGGAGGGGGGCGTGGGGGCGGCTTTGGCGGTGGTGGAGGATTTAGTGGCGGTGGTGGCGGCTTTGGCGGGGGAGGAGCATCAGGATCATGGTAACTAAAACAGAAACAACAGAAATTATTACACAGCCTAAAATGGAAGAAATGAGTCAACCCAGTTTTAAACGCTGGTTAAAGCATTCTTTCTATATGCCGGCGGCTAAACGCTATTTTAATAAAATGGATCAACATGCAATTGCACAGGCAGTGATGGAAGCAGAATATGGACATGCAGGAGAAATTCAGGTGGTGATTGAGGGGAACATTCCTTCAAATCAAGCCTACTATCAAAATACTCAAATGCGTGCACGGCAACTGTTTGCTGAACTCGGAGTTTGGGATACCGAGTTTAATAGTGGCATTCTTTTATATCTAAATTTATGTGAACAAAAAGTTGAAATTGTGATTGATCGGGGAATTCAAAAACAAACCCACCAAACTGTTTGGGATGAAATTTGCCGAAAAATGACTGAACAACTTTCCCAACACCAATATCGTGAAGCTGTTATGGCAGGCGTATTTAATATAGGCGATGTGTTAAATAAGTTTTATGTAGACTCAATAACAGATCAGCAGAATGAATTGAGTAATAATCCGATCATATTAGGCTAGAAAATAGGTGGATTAGTGACATAAATTGTCACTTTTTTACTAAAAAAAACATTAATACTACGTTGTAACAATTTTATTTTTTTAAATTGCTGTTTTTTCTGTGAATTTTATTATAATCAGTTTTGGCACAGTTAGTGCTAACTATAAATTAGCTTATAAAGCTTATAAATAAACAAAAACATTTGTGGAGAATGTTATGAAATCTATCCAAAAGGGTTTTACCCTTATTGAATTAATGATCGTTGTCGCGATTATTGGTATTTTGGCTGCCGTTGCGATTCCCGCTTATCAGGATTATACAAAACGTGCAAAAGTGACAGAAGGTATTGCTTTGGGTTCAGCTGCAAAAACAACTGTAGTAGAAAATGCAGCAAGTGCAGCAAAGTATTCATTAGGTTATTCACAGCCTACAGCCACTAAAGATGTAAAAAGTGTGGTGATTGATGATGTGACTGGTCAAATTACCATTACATATGCCGCACCAGTGCAAGATGATGGCACGATTATTTTGCGTCCATATACTGGTCTAGCTACTGCTCCAGTAGCTTTACCTACTTCGGCAGCTGCTTACACACCTCCAGCAACTCAAATTAATTGGGCATGTGGTGCTTTAGGGGCAGCAGCTCCAGCAGTAGCGGGTACTTTGGAAGCTAAATTAGCACCATCTAACTGCCGTTAATCTATTTTTAAATAAAAAAAGCAACTTCGGTTGCTTTTTTTATTTAAAATAATGGTAAATTTAAATTTTTTTGTCAGTAAATGACCAAAAAAGTCATGTTTGATTTATAACAAATAATTGAAAAATATATGTTTATTTTTATGGCATGATTCTTGGATATTAGTTTTGAAGCTGAAGTTATGAGACTAATATAAATGTATAAAATTAAAGGCCTTACACTTATTGAACTAATGCTTGTGGTGGCGATTATTAGTGTTTTGGTAGCACTAGCTATACCTGCTTATCAAGATTATACGATTCGAGCTAAAGTGACGGAAGGATTGTATTTAGCGAGCACCGCTAAAATATTAGTTGTTGAAAATGCGGCTTCAGCTTCGCCTTTAGATGCGAGTTTTAGTGGGCAAACTACAAATATTGTATCTTCTATTACTATTAATCAAAGTAACGGTGAAATTGAGGTTGTATTTGCTCCAAATGCAGGTGGTATAGCAGGTGCGAATACGCTACTCTTTATTCCAACATACGATAATGGTACGCCTTTGGTGGGTGATGCGACAAAAAGTATAGTTCCTCATAAAGCAGTGCAGTGGGATTGTACAAGTGGGACACTTGCCTCTAAATATCGCCCTGCGGCGTGTCGTAATCAAAATTAAATTTTTAATTCTATTGCTTGCTATGTAGGAGATAGTTTTAAATTATCACTATAAAGCAGATAACCTTTTTATGTGATGTCCAATGTCCAAACGCCTCAAATTTTTCTTCAGTCATTTATCCATCTCATTAATGATGGCTTTATTGATTATCTGGATCGTATTGTTTGTATGGTATCCATCACCTTTGGCTCAGGCAGTTGGTGTAACGCATATTTTTTTAATGCTATTGGCTATAGATGTCGTTATTGGACCTATTTTAGGATTATCAGTCTATAAAGAAGGCAAAAAAAGTCTTAAGTTTGATCTGACGGTCATTATTTTACTTCAACTATCAGCACTATTTTATGGTGTATATACTATTGAACAAGGTCGCCCAGCATGGCTAGTTTACAATGTTGATCGTTTTGAGCTCGTTCGAAAAAATGAGATTGTGGATCAAAATATAAATCAAGCCCAATCACAATTCCAGCAACCTTCTTGGTTAAAACCACAATTTGTTGCAACGGAATTTGCCAAAAATACGCAGCAACGTAATGATGATATGTTTGCAGAAGTTTTGGTTGGTATTTCTCTTGCACAACGTCCAGAGCGTTATGTCGAGCTCAGCAAAGCAAAAAAACAAATGCAGCAACGTGCACAAAAACTTGAATTATTACAGCAGTATAATAACAAAGCCGATGTAGAAAAAATCTTGGCAAAATATCCACAGGTAACTACTTTTTTACCTATGAAAGCTAGTACAATTGATATGACTGTACTTATAGACAGCAAAGGGCAAGTGGTTAAAATTGTAGACTTACGCCCTTGGCACTAAATCATTAACAACAGTGCGAGAAAGCAGATTACCTTTTAATCTGCTTTTTTATTATCATATGCCCATTCTATTTTCACTGATTTATTCATGAAATTTTTCTTATTACTTTTTGCTGCTGTTTTTATCTCCCTTGGCTGGCTCCTTCCCATCCATTACCGTCCTTGGGTCACTTACACAGGCGAGTTGTTTGCCTTTTTATCGCTCTTTGCCTTAGCTGCCATTTATTTAAAAGACAAAATTAAACTACCTGTATTAAGCTTGCCTTTATTGCTTTTGACAATTATTCCGTTACTTCAATACTTAGCGGGTGAATTATTTTTCTTTGATAAAGCTTTGACCAGTACGCTATTTATCTTTGGATTTTGGCTGAGTATCGTCATTGGCTATAACTTGTCGGTAGAAAAGTTAGATCGAGAAAATATATTCACTGGTTTTAGTATAGTTTTACTCTTATGTGGAACATTGACCGGAATTATTGCCATTTGCCAGTGGTTAACACTGGATGCTTATATTCCTGGTATGGTGAATATGCAAAATGCGGTTCGTCCCTATGCAAATTTTGCTCAACCCAACAATATGGCAACCTTCTTGGTAATAGCATTACTAGGCGGTCTGTATTTATATGAAAAACAGAAATTAAAAATCTGGATAACCTGTCTGTGTTCTTTAATTATTTTACTGGCTTTGGCATTAAGTCAGTCCAGAACTTCATGGGTGGCGTGTTGCTGTATTTTGATTTATGGAGCTTATCAACAATATAAAGGTTTTATTCGCTTAAAATGGTATTACGCTTTAGCTTGGTTTGGATTGTTCATTGGCTTCATTTTAATATTGCCCGCTGTTACTCAGTTAATTGGACAAATCACCGATGCAAATATTGCTCAGACTAAAGATGTAATTGCGCGTGCAACCGGAGATATGTCGCGTTTAGCGATTTGGGAGCAGATGCTGCATGCGATTGCAGACCGTCCGTGGTTTGGCTATGGCTGGAATCAGACCAGTGTCGCTTATACATTGGTCAGTGATCATTTTCAGGGACCTGTTTGGGTTCGTAGCGCGCATAACTTTATTCTGGATTTTCTGCTTTGGAATGGGTTGCTAATTGGATTGCCATTTTTAGCTTACTTTGGCTATTGGGGCTATCAGCTGAATAAGCATATCAATTCGGTTGAATCCGTGATTGGTATTTTAATGATTGGCGCTGTGCTGATTCACTCAATGCTAGAGTTTCCGCAGTATTATGCCTATTTCTTGCTACCTGTCGGTTTTATTATCGGTCTGGTTCAGTCTCAGCAATCTGGTATTAAAACCATTACCCTTTCACCCAACTACATGCGTGCAGCATATGCGGTATCTTTAGTATTACTGATTTTAATTGTCAGAGATTATTCGGTGATGGTGCCTAAACTGAACCAATCCATGCGTTATGAGCAAACGCCTGAGAAAATCACCAATCAAGATCAAATTTACCTGCTTGAAGAATTTAACCGACGTATTGCATGGATTAGGATGAATCCGTATAGCAAAGTAAATGCAGAGCAATTAGAAGATATTCGGGAGATGGTGCTGAACTATCCGACTAAATATGACCTGATTAAGTATGCCAAAGTCTTGGCTTTCAATGGTTATGAGCAAGAAGCAAAGCATCAATTATGGTTGTTAAAAACATTAGGTAAAGTCGATCTGGATTATGCTTCATTAGCCCAACTAGCTTCTGAAAAGTAGAACTTTAAATAAAAAAAAGCCAGTCGATTGACTGGCTTTTTTTTAAAGAGAATTAAATTTGGCTTTGAATATAGTTTTCGATACCGACTTTCTCAACCAAATCCAGCTGGGTCGTGCTCCAGTCCAAATATTCTTCCTCTTTTTCCAGAATTTCCTGTACAAGATCACGGGTCACATAATCCATTTCCTGTTCCGCCTGGCGGACAGCTTTTTGTAGTGCTTCAATATTTTCGTTTACTTTGCGCACATCACAATTCAGTACTTCAACAGTATGCTGACCGATGTACAACTTACCCAAATTTTGCAGGTTCGGTAAACCTTCAAGAAATAAAATACGTTCAATAATTTTATCTGCATCTTTCATTTGGTGAATGGATTCTTTGTATTCTGCAGAACCGAGTTTCTCAATTCCCCAGTGATTAAACATACGCGAATGCAGGAAATATTGGTTAATTGCAGTCAATTGGTGGTATAGCACCTGATTTAACTGATTAATTACATCACGGTTGCCTTTCATTGTAAGTTCTCCATCAACAATTTCTGCCTTAACCATGTGTCAGACAATCAAAAAAATTATTATTACAATGATCTTAAACAAGAACCGAAATAATGGCGAGTAATTTATTGAACGGCAAATGAAAATCGGAATCAAAAACGGTTAAAGGCAAAATTAGAATAACAGGATAAGAAAAACCCGCCTAGAGTCATAAGCGGGGGAGGAAGATGATCTTTTGACCATTAGACTTTGATTATTGTGGTTATAGTATTTTAAGCGGCTATCGAGATACGGGCAGCGATTTCTGAAAGTTCATCGCTAATGATGGCACGAGCTTCGGGTGCGCAGCGACCACAGCATGTTCCCAAATCAAGCAAGTCGCGAATTTCACGATAGCTTTCCGCACCATCGGCTACAGCATCTTTAATATCTTGATCGGTAATACCACGGCATAAACAAACGTACATTTTCAACTCGCCACAAGAGTTAAATAGGATAAGTAATATTATTGATAATTGTTATCGTTTGTCAATGAAATTCATTTGAAATCTCATTCTTGTTTATTGAGTTTTTGAATAAAAAAATACCACTTGATCGGTGGTATTTTAAACAATTATCTAACTGTATGATTTTTATTTATTAATAATAACCACACCATCCATCTCTACTAAAGCATCTTTAGGTAGACTTGCAACCCCCAAGGCTGCACGTGCAGGGTAGGGTTGGGCAAAGTACTCACCCATAATCTGGTTTACCAGCTGGAAGTGTGAAAGATCAGTCAGGAAAATGTTCAGTTTGGCGATATCGGCCAAAGAACCCCCCGCTGCTTCACAAACGGCTTTTAAATTATCAAATACGCGACGAATCTGAGCTTCAATACCTTCAACCAATTCCATACTGTAAGGATCTAAGCCAATTTGACCTGAAAGATACAGTGTATTTTCAACTAAAATCGCTTGAGAATATGTACCAATTGCTGCAGGTGCATTTTCCGTATGGATTACTTGGCGGGACATTGATTTCTCCTTATATCATCTTCATACATCATAGCGTATATCATTCAAAAAAGTTGCATATGATTGAATTAACTTGCTTTAGATGCTTCTGTAATATTAATCGGTTGGGCTAAACGGGTAATGCGCGGAAAACCAAAATGCATGCGTAAATCACGAATGATTTGCGCAATCTGTTTGCGGTTATGTACCACAATATTCACGTAAGTTTTGCCTTCATGGTTATGCACCATTTCTACACCAGTTTTTTCTTTACGGCATTGGTAGATGAGTTCAGAAATTTGTTCATCATTCATAGCCATATCAATACTTAAATAGGCGGTAAAGCTTATATCATCGGCATCTTCAGAAGCCCATTGCAAAGGCATGATATTTTCTGGATGTTGGTGCTGTTCATGGAGCAGGTTGTGACAGCGTGCACGATGGACAATGAGTCCACGACGTGACAAATGGCCCTGAATCGGATCACCGAGAACAGGGTTGCAGCAATGGGCATATTTGACATCGACACCTTCAGTGCCTTGAATCAGGCGAGTTGAAGATTGAGTCTCTACAGTCTGATCTTGTGCAAACAAATGGTTGGCCACCAATTGCGGAAGCAAATCTCCCACCGCAACTTGTTCAAATAGCTGTTCTTTAGTCTCAATATGCCGCCACTGCAAAATATCGATCCAGTCTTCCTGGGTTAAGTCTTTTATCGAGCGAGCAAACAGTTTCAGTGCACGATTTAGCGCTTGCTGACCCACTAGTTGCTGCTCTTCAACATCCTGATCGCGTAAAATATTTTGTAAGGCGCGACGTGCTTTTTGGGTATTAATAAAACTGAGCCAGTCAGGATTTGGAGTGGCCAGAACATCGGTAATAATTTCAACCACTTGACCACTCATGAGGGGTGTTGAAAGCGGCTTGGTTTCACCGTTTATTTTGGCACCTACCGCGTGATTACCTAAAAACAGGCTGGCAGAATACGCAAAATCGACTGCCGTTGCGCCTTGAGGCAGTTCATGCAAATTACCATGAGGGGTATAAACCCAAATTTTTTCTTGATGTAAATAATCTAACAGGTCGCTAAATGTGGTTTTTGCACAGGCATCATCAATCAGTACATTTAGGTTTTGCATAGAGGCCTGAATGGCTGATCGACAGGCTTGTGGTGCATTTTCCCCTAAAACCACCCCAAAACGGGCTGCCTTACGCATCAGTTCAGTCTGAATGGTCAGTGATAAAGTCGTTTTTTCACCTTTTAAACGCATCATCAGGGATTGATTTCCACCGGGAAGTGGGCGGCGAATATGATCGTCATAATGCAGAATCTGAAAATTTTCCCGCAAAATTTCTGCCAGACGGTCACAGTCGGCAATACTTTGTAAAATAATTTCGAAAGCATGGCTATGAGTCAGTTCTTGCAGATTGATATCATTTTTAACGAAGTGACGCAGTAATTCGATATTGTTATTTTTCTTTTTAATGCGACCAGAAATTTGATGCTGCTCTAGCAGTTCAGTAAGTTTTTTTTCCCAAATGCTTTGATATTCACAGCGTTTGGGTTTGGTTTGAAATAATGCTTCTTGCACATTATTATACATATCCAGATCGAGATTTTGATAGCACAAATGTTCCAGGTTGTCGGCCATCTCATTCATACCGACAATACGGCCCATGGGAACAAAAATATCAAAAGTTTCCTGAGCGATACGTCGACGTTTATCGGGCCGTAACGACTCCAGCGTGGTCATATTGTGATAGCGATCTGCCAGTTTAATAATAATGACACGTGGGTCTTGTAGGGTTGCTTGCAGAATTTTACGGAAGGAAGCGGCTTTATTATATTCTTTATCACTGGAATGACTGAGTTTAGTGACGCCATCAACCAGTTCTGCAACGGTACGTCCAAATTTTTCAGTGATGTCTTCTTTATTGAAGTCAGTATCTTCAATCACATCATGTAAAAGCGCAGCCATCAGGGTTTCTGCATCCAGACGCATATGGGCAAGAATGCTACTGACGGCAATCGGGTGCAGAATATACGGTTCACCACTTTTACGGGTAATACCGTCATGGGCGATATCTGCATAATCACAGGCCAAAAGCACACGCTCGACATCGCTTGCATCTAAGTAAGCGTCGATAATGATTTTCAGTTGTTGTCTGGCTTGGCTGACCTGTGGGCCTGGCATATAACACCTTTCTACTTCAGTTTTACAGTTTAAATGGCTAGACCTTTAATGAAAAACATATTGCATGACTTGTCAAATTTTTCATTTAAAAAAAAGCAAAAAAATACATCTTGAATAACGTATCTTTCTACTTATGTTATAACGGTTATTGAGCAAATATAAAAGTTATCCAATAAAAAAGCCTAGTTAAAAACTAGGCTTTTTTAAGATTTTTTTTCTTATTGGAAAGAAAAGCCATCTAAATTCAAGTTGTTTGCAGAAAGTGCAAGATCCAGACTAGAGGTTTGATAGTCTTGATCGCGTTGTTTTAAAATATCTTTAGATACATGACCTGCTGCAATTTCACGTAAAGCAACAACGGTTGGTTTGTCGTTATCCCACTCTACAGTTGGTTCAATACCTTGACGTGCCAGTTGACGCGCGCGTTTGCTTGCCACTAGTACAAGCTCAAAGCGGTTGTCTACATGGTCTAAACAATCTTCAACGGTTACGCGTGCCATAAGAATTCTCGTTTGAATATTAAATTTGAACAGACTGGGCAGTATAAAAGGCTTTGCCCGTAGACTCAAGTTTTAATCACAATTCAACAGGAGTAATTAATTTTTCAATCAATTCTTGCTGACGAACCGCCTGTTGAGAGATAACCAAACGATTGGCAATAATCACGCATTCCAGATCATGCAAGGCTTTATTAAAGTCATCATTAATAATGACATAGTCAAAGTTTATATATTGCTGCATATCTTCTACTGCACAATCTAAACGCTGTTCAATGACTTCAACAGAGTCAGTGCCACGGTTCGATAAACGTTGACGCAAATCAAACTGGCTAGGCGGTAAAATGAAAATTTGTTTGGATTCCGGGAAAAGCTTGCGAACTTGCTGCGCACCTTGCCAGTCGATCTCAAGTAAAACATCATGACCTTTAGCCAGTTGCTGTTTTACTGTGGCTTGAGCTGTGCCGTAATAATTACCAAACACTTCTGCATACTCAATAAAACCGCCTTGCCCAACTAAAGCAAGAAAATCTTGTTTTTGCGAAAAATGATAATGCACACCTTCGAGTTCACCAGGACGTTGACCACGAGTGGTGTGAGAGACGGAAACATGTAAATTATTTACACGCTCAAGTAGGGCTTTAACGAGAGATGTTTTGCCTGTTCCAGATGCAGCAGAAACGACAAACAAGAGACCCGACATGATATTTTTCCTGATATGATAAAATATCTTCTCTATTTTAGAGCAGACAGCCAGTAAACTAAATAGCTGTTGGTAAGTTGTTTGCATTTATTTTAAATTATTCAGTCTACATTCAAGTGAACATTGAGGGTCTTATGGAAATTGTATTGGCCAATCCACGTGGTTTTTGTGCAGGTGTCGACCGAGCAATTGCGATCGTTAATCGGGCACTTGAATGTTTTAATCCACCGATTTATGTGCGCCATGAAGTGGTACATAACAAATTTGTGGTCGATGATTTGCGTCAGCGCGGGGCTATTTTTGTCGATGAGCTGGATGAAGTGCCTGATGATAATATTGTCATTTTTAGCGCGCATGGAGTTTCTAAGGCGGTGCAAATCGAGGCTGAACGTCGGGGTTTGAAAGTTTTTGATGCAACATGTCCATTGGTGACTAAAGTTCATATTGAAGTGACCAAATATGCGCGTGAAGGAACAGAAGCCATTTTGATTGGTCATGAAGGTCATCCAGAGGTTGAAGGAACCATGGGGCAATATGACAAAAAAAATGGTGGTGAAATTTACCTGGTTGAAGATGAGCAAGATGTAGCGGCTTTAATAGTACATAATCCTGAAAAAGTGGCTTTTGTTACTCAAACGACTTTATCCATTGATGATACGGCGAAAGTGATTGACGCATTACGTACAAAATTTCCTGAAATTCAGGGGCCGCGTAAGGATGACATCTGTTATGCCACGCAAAATCGTCAAGATGCGGTGCGTGATTTAGCCATGCAGTGTGATGTAGTTTTGGTGGTCGGTTCGCCGAACTCATCCAATTCAAACCGTTTACGTGAACTGGCAGAGCGTATGGGGAAACAGGCTTATTTGGTGGATAATGCAGATCAGCTTGATCAAAATTGGTTTAATGAACATACCAAGATTGGAGTAACTGCTGGGGCATCGGCACCCGAAATTTTAATCAAACAAGTGATCCAGAGATTACAAGATTGGGGTGCCAAAGCACCAGAAGAGCTTGCAGGACGTGAAGAAAATATTACTTTTAGTTTGCCAAAAGAGTTACGTATTTCTGTAACTCAGGCTTAAAGCGTGAATGATTTAACATTCTGAAAAATTTAAAAAATTGACAGATCATTGCTTTTTGGCAATGATCTGTTTTTTTATGCCTTTTATCCTTTTATGTGTTTAATTTGTAATTAAGTTAGGTAGTATCTTTAATAGGGTAAAGTTTTGTTGTTTTGGGGGGCATATGCTGGAAGCAAAAAAAAATCAAGGATTCACTTTAATTGAGTTAATGGTCACGATTGCTGTAATGGCAATTATTGCAATGATGGCGGCTCCTTCTTTTAGCGATTTAATACAAAAACAAAATTTGAATAGAAGTACTCAGGAGTTGATAGGCCAGCTAAATAATGCACGTTCTAAAGCTGTATTAGAGCGTAGAGAAGTCAGAGTTCAATTAAATTCTTTTGCTGCAGATACACCAACACAATTAAATTGGGCAGCGCAAGATAAAGCAATATTAAAATCCGGTTCTCCTACCGAAATTACCTTTTTGTTGAGTGGTGGGGTGAAAAATTTTGCAGCGAATATTAATGGTAAACCCTTCGTAGTTTGTAATAAAAGTGGCGGTAATAAATCTAAAAATATTAGCATTTCTTTGATGGGAACAATACACGTGACAGAGGGGACATGTTAATGAAAACAATAAATTATCAGAATGGTGTGGGTTTAATTGAAGTATTGGTTGCTATGTTAATTTTGGCAATTGGAGTGCTGGGTTTTATTGCATTGCAATATCGTGCTGTTGAGGCGACTTCAGAAAGTGGTTATCGTGTTCAAGCTATTAATATTGCAAGAGATTTAGCGGAAAGAGTGCGGATAAATCGTGGTGTTGTAAATACTTATATGAGTGAAATAGGAACACCGGATAAGCAAACTGTGTCAGCCAAAAATTGCTTTACTACAAACTGTAGTACGACTGAACTTGCAGATTTTGATGTAGCTCAAGTCACTACACGTGCAAGGTCAGTAGGAATGAGCATGAATGTGATGGAGTGTCAGGGAAATAGTGATGGGCGTAACTGCGTTTATGTTGCATGGGGAGATACGAGTGCAACAAATGGCACGGGGCAAGGTGATTGTACCAATAATACAGCGTATAACCCAGCCTCGACCTGTTTGATTATGGAGTTATATTAATATGACTAAGTTTCATGCAGGTTTTACGCTAATCGAGCTAATGATTTCGTTGGCACTTGGGCTGGTGATTGCTGCTGCTGCAACAATGCTATTTCTTACAGGACAGAAAAGTTATGTTTTACAGTCAGGTATGTCTGATTTACAAGATAATGCTAACTTTGGTTTGAACTATATTGTTAAGGATATTCGTTTAACCAACTTGAACGTAGTGAAAGCCAGCACTAATGATGAAACTCAATATGGCGGCGTAATTTTAACTTCCTCAGCCAATGCAACTTTAGATAATACCTCTAGTCCTGCTATGCCTTTAAGTAATCTGTTTAGAACAATTACTGGAAATAGTGCAGGTGTCAATCTGATATCAAGAAGCCAAGGCATGACGGCTGGAACTGCACCTGCTTGGAGCGGTATATCCAATGTGCAACCCAGTACAGGCGGGACACTATTAAGTGACCAACTTACTATCCAATATAGACCGCAATATGTACGTGATGATAAAGGTACAACAGTAGATACCGATGATGAATGGGTGGGTGGTTATGATTGTGAAGGTCGAGAGCTAAGATTTCGAGTGAAAAACCCGGGTGGTAGCATACCTTTTGGTCAACAAATGGTTGTTCAGCGTTACTTTTTACGAGTGGATGCAAATGCCATGACTAATGAGCCGAATAGTCCGCTTGCATTAGCCTGTGAAGCAGGGTTCTACGCCATAGCAGATACGCCAGCGGTGGTGAGAGTAGAAGGCGGCGCACCCTCTCAAGCGTTAAATACACGATTATTTGGCAGCACAGGCGGTGAGATTATTATGAAACGCGTGGATCATTTTAGAGTGCTGCTGGGTGTGCAAAATGATACCAGTTATCGTTATCTGCCTATTAATGAGTATATGGCAATTGCAGCGGGTTCTCGTCCACGTATTTTATCCGTACAAATTGGCGCTTTAGTGCGTTCGGGGCAGTCAGTCAGCCGTGACGAAATCATTTCAAATGATCAGACTTTTCAAGTGTTAGACCAGTTGGTCAAGGTAAAAACACCAGCCGCAAATGCGCCAAAATATGTTCGCCAAGTGATTTCACAAACCATTGCATTGCGCAATACTTTTGGGGATCGATAATGAAATCTTATTCATCTCAACGCGGTGCGACACTGATTGTAGTTATGATCATGTTAGTGGCAATTACAGTTATTGGCACTTTGGCCATTAAACAGGGTCTGATTTCTTTGAATGTTGCTACCAATAGCCAAGCACAACAGTTAGTAATGCAGAACTCTGATGCAGTATTCTTTAATGTCGAACGGGAAGGGAATTTAATTCAGAGTTTAACCGCAAGTGGTATGTTTGGTTATATCAATGGCGCAGCAAATAAAGATAAAGAAATGGTGTTTTGCTTTCGTGGGGCAGAAGCTAACTTTTTTGATATCAATCGTGCCAGTCTGATGGTATGGGAATCAGGGAATGTTCCAATCAACAATACTTTGGGGACAGAGGGATATTGCAGTGTTTCGGCAAACAGCGGTAATTTTTTTACCAGTGGCCGTAAAGCAGTCATGACCCAAGTCTCAGTCAAGTTTTCCAGTCAGTTAGACAACGATCCTTTTTATGGCATGCAATATGGCACTGATGAAAAAGGGGTAAAGTTTGAGAAAAATAAGCCTGTAAAAGTATTTGCGGTATCTATTATGCCAACCCTAACCACAACAACTGCTGCCAAAATAGATGCATGTTTAAATTCACATATGAGCGAAGTCACTATTCCATCGGGCGCTACACCTTCTACAGCCAAGGATGTGGATGGAGTGAGGGTGGATGATAGCGTGACAGAGTGCCTGGCAAAATTAAATGTACCGTTTACCACGCAGGTGACTGAATACATGATTGCACAAGACTTTATATGAAATGGGGAATAACAAGATGAAAAATATTCAAAATAGCGAAAAAACATCCTGTCATCATAAATTGTTTGCAGCCAGTATTGCAGCATTTTGTACCAGTATGATAGCGACCAGTGTAACTCAAGCCAGTGATATTGATATTTATCAGGAAGCAAAATCGGGGCAAATCACCCTGATGTTTATGCTGGATATTTCGGGAAGTATGGGAGCTCCTCAATTAACTGGGGATATTGATGCTTGTGATATTCCATCAATAACCAGTGTTTCTAGCAATAGTAATGTGAGTTCTAACAATGGTAGTCCGACCTATACACGCTACTATTGTACGGCGAAAAGTGACGTTTATTTTTATAAAAGCATCGGTTCAGGGGGTAGTCTACAATATTTTAAATGTGGTACTAATGGTGCTCTTTCAAACAGCAGTTGCACAACTGCAATAGCAAATTTGCCTGCTGATGCAGGTGAAATGACGACCACTACTAGTGGGAATATTGTTTATTACTATAAAAAGAATAAGACGGATAAATATTACGACCGTATTACACGTTTAAAAGACGGCGTATTTGATCTTTTATATGGCAATAGCTCAAAAGGTATTACCAAATTAGATGATTCTAAAGTGATTGGGCTATCGACCTATTCACGCCCGACAGGTTTTAACGCCTCTGGTCAGCCAACAACGGCGGATAATACGCGTGGACAAGTAAGGATTCCTGCGCGGCCGCTTAGTGAAAAAGTGAATGGTATAACTCAACGTCAGATTTTGTTGAATGAGATTGCTACATTAGGTGCAAGGGGGGGGACCCCCACCGCAAATGCGTATGCAGAAACGGCAGCTTATTTGTTTGGTACTAGAACGGGTACACGTTCAGTGAAGGGGATTATTGGATATACAGCAACATCCAGTACAAATAAATTTTATCCATGTATTGATATGGCTTCAACAGGAGAGTGCAATAGTTATTCTGGTAATTTTACAAGTCTACCAAGTTATGATTCTCGAGTATCATCTAATGGATATTATTATTATTATAACAATAATATTGCTGATTCGGATGGAGGAGATAGCGGGTTTCCTTACTCTTATATCGAAACAAAGAATGACGCAAAAAACTTATATAGCTCTCCTGCCTCGTTAACTCAAGATAATGATATTAAAAAATGTAGTGGGCAAGGTATATACGTTTTGACAGATGGTGAGCCAAGTAATAATACTAGTGCAGGGGCTCTGATGAAAACTGCTTTAGGCTCAAAGAGTTCTACCTTTGCTAATTGTACAAGTTCAGCTACAAGTTGGGATTGTATGCATAAGTTTGTAGTGAATTTGCTTGATTCAACAAAAAACCCATTAGGCTTGAAAATTAAAACTGCAGTGGTGGGCTTTGGTTCAGATTTTAACGAAGTAACTTCTTTCGATAAAGGAAAAACCCAAGCAGAGAATATTGCAGCATTAGGAACAATCAATTGGGGTGAAGGCAAGGATAATATTAAAAAAGCTGCATATTGGGGGATTATTGGTGAAGGTGGCTGGTATTCAGGTAACAGTTCAGAAGATATTGTAAATAGCGTCAATTCATTTTTAGGTGATTTGGGAAGCGAGATTCCTTCTGTCACCACAGGCTCACCGACTATTCCAAAAGACGCATTAAACCCTGCAGTACTGCAGGATGATGCTTATTATCAACAGTTTCAGCCAACACCTGATAAGGACTATAGCCTATGGGTGGGTAATCTAAAAAAATATCTGGTTGGTACCTCGGGTAAATTGCAAGGTAGAAGCAATAAAGATGTTAATGATAGCCGTGGCCGCTTAATTACACCAACTTACGACGCTAATGGAAAATTAACTTCTGCAGTATATGATTTCTGGTCATATGGTATAGATAGCAATATGGCCATCGCTGATGCTGATGAAAATACCATTGGCAGCAAAAAATTTGCTGCCAAAGGTGGTGTTTGGTCACAGCTCAAATTGCGTGCAGCCAATGGGACTGTACAGCGTAAATTACTCACCAACCGCGTGGGTGCAGGAACTGGTACAGCAGCAACATTTACAAGCAGTAATACAGTGTTGCGCACAGTCAACTTAAATTATATGACAGATAGCACCTATAAAGATGATCCAAATCGGGGTTATTTGATGAGCCTGTTGGGTTATAACGTCGATGCGGCTAACCCAGGCAGTATTACAACCACTTCATTAGCAGCAAATGCAGAATTACGTCAAATGGGTGCAGTTATGCATTCCTTGCCTGTATTGGTCACTAATAAGGGTAAAGTGACTTATGACCCGGCGACTAAAAAAATTGGTTCAACAGGTCGTGAAGATTATGTACTGTTTGGTACTACACAAGGACTGTTACATGTTGTTGATGCCCTAACCGGGCAAGAAAAATTTGCTTTTGTACCCAATGAAATGGTTGATAAGCAAAAACAAGGATTTAGCAACTATACTTCTACAAGTGGCAGTATGAGTAACCTTTATTACGGGGTTGATGGTCCATGGACTGTACATACCGAATATGTGATTGATGGTTCGGGTAATCTAACCGTGGGTACAGGTAAGGGCATTAATCAAAAAGGTAAACAATTAGCTTTCGGTGGCTTACGTATGGGAGGGCGTAGTTATTATTCTCTGGATTTACAAAATATTGACTCTCCTAAGTTGAATTTCCATATTAATCCTGATGCAGAAACCTCCGGTCCATTAAGTTATATGGGAGAAAGTTGGTCTAAACCTACAGTTGCTTATGTGAATTGGGGGGGAGTACGTAAACTGGTGATGTTTGTCGGTGGTGGCTATGACCGAACCGGAGGAATAGACGGAAAAGGCTATGAAAATAATAGCTATGATCAAATTAATAAAAAAGGCGCTGGCGTGTATATGTTTAGTGCTGAAGGTTCTGATACGGGTAGCTTACTTTGGTGGGCGAGCGCCAATGCAAATACGAGTGCAGCAACAGCAACCAGCGCACCGATTGGCCGAAATGATGCTAATTTAAAGTATAGCGTAGTGAGTGAAATCCGTGCAGTAGACCGGGATAGTGATGATTTGGTTGATCATCTGTACTTTGGAGACTTGAGTGGACAACTTTTCCGCATAGATTTAGATAATAAAGCGTCTGCTTTGGGAGCATTTGCCAAAGCGCCTGTTAGATTACTCAATCTGCACAAGAACGATGGTAAAAGTGCCCGGTTTTACGATATGCCAAGCTTTTCAATTTACAATGAAAAAGGTTCAGTATTTGCCGTTTTATCGGTAGGTAGCGGCAACCGTAGTCAGCCTTTGCAAAACTATACTGTGGGTACTGCGGGAGTCGAATACGATGCCATTTATAATATTTATGATAAAGATGTGGCACGTAAAGACTTATTGTCTGCAACCAGTTGGAATACCAAGGACATTACTGCCTTGGGACTAATAACTGAAGAAAACCGTTATAGTAATTCAACAATTATTGCGCCTTATGCAACCAATGGTTGGTACTATAAATTTGATAATTGTGTTACGGGTAGTGACGGTACAAAGACAGACTGTGATAAATATAAGTTACAAAGTGAGAAAGTCTTCGGTACACCACTTGCGATGAACTATCGTTTATATGTTTCGACATTTGACAGTAGTAAACCAGGTATATCAGGTGATTGTGGTGCAGGGGTAAAAGGTGAAAGTTTCTTGACGACGTTCTGTTTACCTTTTGGACAGTGTAAATCTAAAGGAGAGTTCCGGGGTACGCCTATCGGTATCGGCATTCAAAACGTTACTACAGGTAATGATAAACCTGCTGAGTGTACGGGAAGTAATTGTGGTGGTGGCACTGATGGCACTGGAGGCAGTGGTGGTCAAGATAATAATAAAAAAGTTACGAGTAGTTCAAACTATTGTGCCAATACAGGTGGACGGATTATTGTCACTACAACAGGTAGTGGGGGGACGGGGGAAGCAACCCAAATGTGCCTGATTCCTCAACGCTGGTATGAAAAAAATATTCTAATCAAATAAGAGTGGGTGATACATGAAAATTGGTTTATCTACCCAGAAAGCTTTTACTTTGATTGAGTTGATGGTGGTGGTGGTGATTGTGGCTATTTTGGCCGCTATCGCCATTCCAAGCTATCAGCAATATGTACGAAGGGCTAATGCTGCACAAGCACAGCAGGAAATTCAGCGTATTGCCAGTGAACTTGAACGTTGGAAATCGCGTAACTTTAATTATCTGGGTTTTTCAACGATCCCTGATCCATTAGTATTGCCGGTTAATGCTACCGGCAACTCCATTAGATACAGGATTACTGTAAGAGATGGTGATAATACCACCAGAAATCTTACCAATAACGCTGCGGCTGGACAGAGTTGGGTAATCCGCGCTGAAGGTACGGATACAAAAAACTTTAACTTTTTGATGACCAGTATGGGAATACGTTGCAAAAATAAAACTCTTGCAAATATCACTGCAAACAATATTGAAGATGCGACTTGTGGAACTACGATTACAGGACGTGAAGAATGGTAAAAAATCTAAAAGGCTTTACTCTCATTGAATTGATGATTGTAGTGGCGATTATTGGCGTTTTGGCGGCAATTGCTTATCCTTCTTATCAAGAGTCAGTACGTAAAGCAAAGCGTATAGATGCTCAGGCGGTAATGATTGATACAGCCAGCAAGCTACAGCGCTATCGAATTGCCAATTTTACTTTCTTAAAAGCTGGGACTACTGCTGGAAGTACAGTGCCTATTAACTTGACAGATTTAGGGATTTCGACTGTTATTCCGACTTCAGGTCAGGCCCTGTATGATTTAAATTTATCGAATGTAACAGCTGGAACATGGACTCTAACTGCTACACCTAAAGTAAATACCACGCAAACAGGAAATGGTTCAATTGTCATAAATCATCGAGGGGAACGTTGTTGGGCCAATGGTTCAACCTGTACTCCTTCTGCCACCTCTAACTGGGATGGTCGCTAAAATAAATTCAAACGGTGGACAACTTAAAATTTGATCTTTCTTTCACAGCAAATATAACGTAAAATATTGCCCTCTATGAAAGGGGTTTGAAATGCTGCCGATGGTCGGCGCAGGGATAATCCGTAAAAACTATAAGGTTGTATCATGGTCGTAATTCGTCTGGCACGCGGTGGTGCTAAAAAACGTCCGTTCTATCAAGTTATTGTAACTGATAGCCGCAATGCGCGTGACGGTCGTTTCATCGAACGTATTGGTTTCTTTAACCCTACAGCTCAAGGTCAAGCAGAAAAACTTCGTTTAGATGCTGATCGTTTTGCTTATTGGGTTGCTCAAGGCGCTCAACCGTCTGAACGTGTTGCTTCTTTAGCTGCTCAAGCTAAGAAAGCTGCTGCAGCTACTGCATAATTTATTGCGAATTAAGTAGTAGGTAATAACCCATGACACCAACACAGAATGTTCCCGAAGATCGTATTCAGATTGGACAGCTACGTTCAGCATATGGATTAAATGGGTGGCTCTGGGTCTATTCCAATACAGAACCCATGAGCAACATCTTTGACTATCTTCCTTGGTACATTGAGACCAAAGAAGGTTGGCAAACAGTAGATGTAAAACGCTGGAAACCGCATGGTAAAGGCTTGGTTGTCAGCTTAAAAGGTGTGAGCGATCGCACGGCAGCGGATAGCTTGGTTGGCACAAATGTCTGGATTTCAAAATCGCAAATTCCGAAAGCAGGAATGGATGAGTTTTACTGGACAGATTTGAAAGGCTTAACAGTGTTAGGTCTGGATGATGCTGAACAGGAAGTAAACCTCGGCAAAATCCATGAAATGTTTGAGACCGGTGCCAATGATGTGATGGTGGTTCACGCAACACCAGACAGCGTTGATGCTGAAGAGCGCATGATTCCATGGCATAAAGATGTGGTACAGCGCGTTGATCTTGAAGCTGGTCGTATCTACGTCAATTGGGGCGTAGATTATTAATCCTTTAAGGATGAACGCAGCAGGAAAATAGAGGAGTCTGCGATGTTTTTTGCAGTCATTACGCTTTTTCCTGAAATGTTTGAAGCGATTACAGCCTACGGTATTAGCGGGCGTGCAGCAAAACGTGAAATTGTACAAGTCACTTGTATTAATCCACGCGATTTTGCAACGGGTAACTATAAACGGGTGGATGAACGTCCATTTGGCGGTGGTCCGGGTATGGTGATGATGGCTGAGCCTTTGTCTCAGGCAATTCAGCACGCCAAAGAGCTTGCAGCGCAAGCAGGTTGTGTTCAGGTTCCTGTGGTGTATATGTCTCCGCAAGGAAAAACCTTAAGTGAACCAGCAGTACAGCAGTTTGTCGAATATGACGGATTGATTGTGCTCTGCGGGCGTTATGAAGGTGTCGATGAACGTTTGATCCAGCAATATGTTGATCAGGAATGGTCGATTGGTGATTATGTTCTGTCGGGTGGCGAACTTCCTGCGATGGTTTTATTGGACACTATTATCCGGAGACTTCCGGGTGCGATGTCGGATGAACAATCGGCGATCCAAGACTCATTTGTGGATGGTCTTTTAGACTGCCCGCAATATACCAAGCCAGACCAGTTTGAAGGTTTGGATGTGCCTGAGGTGTTAAAGTCTGGGCATCATGCAAATATTGAAAAATGGCGGTTTTTGCAGCGTTATCAACGAACCCTCGATCGCAGGCCTGAGCTTGTAGAAAAAGTTGAGTTGACCAAGCAGCAAAAGAAATGGCTAAAAGATTCGAATACTTAGAGTCGACTTTAAGTATTTTTAAACAGGCTCTTTATCGACCGAAGTGAAGACTAAGGTGGTAAAGGGAAAGATAAACGGGTCGATATGCGCTTTAGCCTCTGTCCCCAGCGGTAACAGACCTCTTCTGTCCGCACATTGGAGATTCCCACATGAGTGGTAAACATCCTTTAGTTCAAATTATTGAAAACGCTCAATTAAAAACTGATATCCCGGCTTTTGCGCCTGGTGATACTGTTATTGTTTCTGTAAAAGTAAAAGAGGGCGATCGTGAACGTCTTCAGGCTTTTGAAGGCGTTGTAATTGCAATCAAAAACCGTGGTTTGAACTCTGCGTTTACAGTTCGTAAAATCTCTAGCGGTATTGGTGTTGAACGTGTTTTCCAAACACATTCTCCAATCGTAGCTAAAGTTGAAGTGAAACGTCGTGGTGACGTTCGTCGTGCTAAACTTTACTACCTACGCGAATTGTCTGGTAAAGCTGCACGTATTCGTGAAAAATTACCAGCTCGTAAAGTTAAAGCTTAATTTAAAGTTTTATCTCGAGCTAAAAAATGCGCCTAAAGGCGCATTTTTTTATGTCTGAATTTTTTAGTTTTATAAACCTTGCAGTTTTAAGCGGTTGGCATGTTGGCGGTACACTGATACCGGGTCCGGAGCCAAGAATGCAGTTAAGCCAAAGAACTGGTTGATGGCATCCAGATGATTCCAGTTATAGTTGTCACGAATGGTTTTACCATATTTCGCGCTACAACGAGAAACAAGACCGTCATTGTCGCCTTTAGGATCGGTCAGTTTTGCAGTAATCCCCAATAGCATATCTGGATCAAGCGCGTTGGTGACTGTACCTGTACCTGAGAATGAATAAAAAGAAATCCCTTTTTCAGTGGCAGGACCTTCGCCACAGGCTGTTTTTGGCATACCTAAAGGATATTTAGCTTGAAATGCCTTAGAGCCTGCAACGCTTAAACTTTTCCCCGCACTTAATGAGTCATGTGGGAAGGAATTAGGATCAAGTCCTTGTGCCCAGACAAGCATTTTTGATGCAAAATTGACGACACTGACCAACGGACCTTCCACGGGAGTGCCTTCAGCTGCAATAATATAATCTGCAACCTTGGAGCCTTTAAGCGGGCTGGAAATTGCAGTTGCTGACGCGACTTTGTTCGGTGCAACATTCGAGACGTAGGCAATGCTGTGTCCGCCATGGCTATGGCCCAATAAGTTCACTTTAGGTGAACCCGTTAGGGCAATAATTTCATCGACTTGTTGTAATAGCTGCTCACCACGGACTTCAGAGCTATTAAAGGGTGTGACACGCGTAGCCCAAGAATTGGCACCGTTACGTGCCAAATCTGGCAATATTTGATACCAATAATCGATTCCAAGTTCATCTGTACCTGCACGAATCCATCCGCCCATCCCATGTGCAAATACCAGAGGATATTTGGTTTTTGCATAATTTGATGTCGCTTTATCTGTGATTTGTGAAGCTTGACCTGCTGACGCTATTTGAGGCAATGCAATCGCCGCACTTGATAATATTGCGTATACGAGCGCCTTAGAGTTCCATTTCATTGTATTTATCTCACTTTTTTTATTTTTTAAAACTGCTCTGAAGCATTTTTAGTGATTGATTCATAGCAGTTACATACATCAGATGATCAATTTAATCACCTGATAGGCTACATTGCGATTACTCGCCATATGGTAATTTTCCTCCCTGATCATGCACTGTTTCAAAGGTTCCAACCCGGAGTTGTTCTTCGGGTTTACTAAAATGCTGCGTCCGTAACTGTTGCATGGCTTGTTGTTTGGCATCCTCGCTCAAGCCGCTTTTTATAATGTTGTCGCGTTGTTTTAAATAACCATCGACCTTGTTTTTCCAGTCACTGCGTTGTCCATCTAAGCTTTCTAAACGCTGTGTGGCTTCAGGGCCGACCAGACTCGTCCGCATTTGATGAAGTTCTTCTGCGGAACCACCGCGCACCTTAATGTCAGCAGTAAGTTTGCGCAAGTCTTCAAGTTTATTGAGCTGCTCTAAGTTTTCTTTCCAGTCTTGGGGTAATTGATTGAACAAATCTTTTAATTTTTGCGCTTTTTGCGCTTCACTTAAACTTTTGTCGTCCATAACGGTCATGCGGCTTAAGGTGTATTCATGGTAAATATCTTCAGTCCCGAATAAGCCTTCAATTTCGTAATCCGAGAAAAGTTGTTTACGCAGATTTTTCATATTGGCAAAGATGCTTTGATAATATTTGGGATCTTCTTTATCAATATTGGGTGCTTGTAGGTCACCGAGTCTTTCGCGGTAATCGATATAGCGATTCCACAAATCTAGAATTTGTGCGAGGGCAGGCGCTTTATAGGCTTGCTGGATATAAGCCTGGAAATCATTTTTAATCTGCTTGAGATCTTTTTCTCCATACTGGGTAATAAAATATTCAAAACAGTTCCTGGTTTGCTCATTTACAATTAAGCGATTGGCACTATCGAGGCGTAACTGACAGTTCACTTCAGTGTCTTGTTGGCTTTTACTCATAAATGCCCCGCCTTGAACCAGGTTTGCGGGCATCTTTGCCATTAAGCTATTAGCTTGAGGATTAATAGTTTGAGCTGTGCGTGTTTTTTCAGCACTCGATTGGGAGGGCGCTAGCCAAAATAATAATGCGCCAATACCAACAATAATAAGAGCCAAAATAATCCATAACTTATATTTCTGCATTTCCTATGCAACCTTCTACCTGTATTTGTTTTTATAAGTCTAAAAATAGAACTTAAATTTGCCATTAAAAATGTAAATCTAACGTAGAGAAGTTGTAAATGTGGACAAGCGGTTGTTAACATGTCAGCCGTTTCAACTTGCTTGATCTTTCGCTATGAAAAAGACCTCACCTAAGATTCAACGCCGGCATATTAGCGGTGTATTTTTACTGAATAAGCCTTTGGGTATTAGTTCTAATGCTGCTTTACAGAGAGTACGTGGCTTATATCGCGCACAAAAAGGCGGTCATACCGGTGCTTTAGATCCTTTAGCATCTGGATTGTTGCCCATTTGTTTAGGTGAAGCGACCAAATTTTCCCACTATTTACTCGACTCGACCAAGCGTTATCACACCACCATTCACCTCGGTCATAGCACAACCACGGGTGATATCGAAGGTGAAGTGTTGTTGGAACAAGCTGTTCCGGCACTAACTGAAGATAAAATTCAACAGGTTCTGGCAGGTTTTGTGGGCGACATTCAGCAAGTTCCACCGATGTATTCTGCTTTGAAAAAAGAAGGCCGTCCATTGTATGAATTGGCACGTCAAGGTATTGAAGTTGAACGGGAAGCACGTCCGCTCACCATTGAGGCAATTGAATTATTGTCCTTTACCGAAAATAGCCTGACTTTAGATATTACCTGTTCTAAAGGCACTTATATTCGGGTATTGGGTGAAGACATTGCCAAAGCCTTGGGTACATTCGGTCATTTAACTTATCTGCACCGGATTAAAACCGGTCAGTTTGATCTGATTCCCGAATATACCATTGAGTATTTGGAAAGCTTGACTGAATTTGAACGTGAAGCTTTGTTATTACCTGTATTTGCACCGGTCGAGCATTTCCCCAGCGTTCAGATTCCTGAGGGGCGGGCGGAACATTTTGGGCATGGTATGGAAAGCAATATTGAGCATGAAGCTGCCGCAGAAGTACTGGTTTTTGATGGTGAGAAATGTTTGGGTTTAGCCGAGATTACTGATAAAAAACGTCTGGTGCCAAAACGTGTTTTAAATCTCTAATCATTATTTCAAGATAGGTATAAAGCTTCATGGATATTGAGATCATCCTCAGCCTGATTTTTTTTGCATTTTTTGCGGGTGCGATAGATGCAGCAGTCGGTGGCGGTGGTCTGATTCAGATTCCAGCTCTCATGAATGCTTTTCCACATATGAACACAGCAACATTGTTTGGCACCAATAAAATGGCTTCCATTTGTGGTACGGCCTCAGCAGCATGGTCGTATTTACGCCGGGTTAAAGTTGTCTGGAAGTTATTGGTGGTGATTGGGGTCGCTGCCTTTATCAGTTCTTTTGCCGGCGCGGCTTGTGTAACCCTGATTCCCCAAGCAGTACTCAGGCCTTTTGTGCTGTTTATGCTGATCGTGATTGCCATTTATACCTTTATGAAGAAGCAGTTCGGTCAAGTGCATTTTCAGCAGAGTATCACCAGAAAAACCTTAATTCTGGCCGGCATTGGGGGATTGGTGATTGGATTTTATGACGGTATTTTTGGTCCCGGTACCGGTAGTTTTTTTATTTTCTATTTTATCCGTTATTTAAAAGTCGATTTTTTGCATGCATCTGCCTTATCTAAAATTGGCAATTTCATGACCAATTTCGCAGCCTTAAGTTTCTTCATTCCAACCGGGCATGTGCTGTTCAGTTTGAGTTTGATGATGGCGGTTGCCAATGTTGCAGGTTCACTGATTGGCGTGAAGATGGCCTTAAAGTATGGCAGTGGCTTTATCCGGATTCTTTTTTTGGTCTTGGTCTCGGTTTTGATTTTGCGCTTAAGTTATCAGATGTTATTTGCAAGCTAATAAAAACATTCACAAAAATTAACAGTATTAGAGCATGTTCCTGCATAAGAATAAGCAATCGGCATGGGCATCATTGCCCATTTTTATCAGAGTTTGCCCTGATCATATAGCATAAAGCCAGAGGTCATTAGCATAATGAATATTTTTGAAGCATTACGTCAGAGTCATGAAATACAAAGAGAACTGGCAGAAAAATTACTGCAAACTTCTGGGAATACTCCAGAACGTCATGAGTTGTTTAAACAACTAAAGAATGAATTATTTGCCCATGAAGCGGCTGAAGACCGATATTTTTATATTCCGCTCATGATGACAGATTCTGGACTGAATATTACCCGTCATGCCTTGGCAGAACATCATGAAATGGATGAGATGATTGAAGAGCTGAGTGAAACTGATTTCAGCAATCCGGGCTGGATTGCGATAGCCAAAAAGCTTTCTGATAAGGTGCATCATCATCTGAAAGAGGAAGAGCATAGCTTTTTTCAGCAGGCCGGAAAAATTCTGGAAGAGGAACAGAAAATAGCTTTGGCGGTGCAGTACAAGAATGAATATCAGCGTTATAAAGACATGAAAAAAGATATGCTGGTATAAAGCTAAAATTTAACTTCAAGATTGCATGATAAAAAAAGATGGCATTATTGCCATCTTTTTTTATTTATACCTATGGATTAATCAGGTTGGGGATTTTTATTTTTACTGGCCCTAAATGTTACACCGACCGAAGCAAGCATGATGCAAAGTAAGGCAACGCTCTGTAAAAGCGTAATTTGTTCTTTCAATAACCACCAGCCTGCCAAAGCACCAAGGGCTGGGGATAAACTGGACAGGGTTCCGTAACTGAGTTTGCTTAAACGCTTGAGTGCCATCAGGTCCAAAGCATAAGGAATCGCGGTTGCAAGCAGGGCAATAACCAGAGCCTGTCCCCAATATTGAGTTTGAATCAGGGCGGTAGGATTATGGACTGCACTGATCGGTAACATCACCATGGCCGACAGGACAATGGCAATACTCAGCGCATGCATGCCAATATTTTGCCGTACGACACGTTGCCCAAAATAAATATAAATGGCCCAGCAGATACCGGCACCCAAAGCGAATGCTGCACCCAGATAAGAGAAGTTATCGGCAGATGCATCTTGCCACGGTACCATCAGCGCAACGCCTAAAATAGCCAGACCTACCCACAGATAATCAGTTTTTTCTTTGATCGAAAGCAGGGCCAGGGTCAGCGGTCCCAAGAATTCTAAGCCGACTGCAATCCCTTGGGGTAATTTGCCTAAAGAGGCATAAAACAACACATTCATTAAGCAGACAGAGCCACTATAAAACAGCAAGTCCTTCCATTTTAAATAGGGTAAGCGTTTGATGATTTTCCAGGAACGGAACATGAGTACAATTAAAATGGAAGCAAAGGAGAGGCGTAGTGTCACCACGGTGAGAGGGTCAAGCACTTCAAATAGTTGTTTGGCAAAAGAGGCACTGATCTGATAGGCGACCATGGATAAAACCATGAACAATACGGCAGTAAGTTGGGTGTTCGGCATGGTACACGCAGGATCACCGAGTCAGGTGAATCCACTGGAAAAGATGGCGCCAGTATAGCAATTCTGTTTAATTTTTGAGGGGTTCTGAGGTGTTAAATTACGCTACATTTCAAACTTCGAATTTAAAAAATCAGCCAGTAAAGTCAGCCTGACTGATTTGAATTTAAATAATAAATTTTCTATTTTTATTCAGTCTTGTTTTTGGCGCGTTGCGTGGTATAAGTACAGCCAATAGACGCTGCAATAATGGTCGCAAGTGCCAGCCACTGATTCCATAACAATTGCTCGCCTAAAAATATAAAGCCTGATAATGCTGCAATCGCCGGTTCTACGCTCATTAAAGTACCAAAACTGAGCGCAGTTAAATTACGTAGTGCAATCATTTCCAGAGTAAAAGGCAGGGCACTGGCAAGCACCGCCAAGGCGACAAAATAAACTAAATTTGAAGGCTCGAAAACGTTAGCTGACATACCGGAAAATAGCGCAATTGGCATCAAGCACAGCATGCCGATCAACATGCCCAAGCATACGGTATGATTACCTGAAATACCGGAAGGTTTTTGTCCGGAAACGATATATAGCGCCCAGCAAGCGCCTGCACCTAGTGCCAAAGCAATCCCGATTAAGTCGAGGCTTTGGGAAACCTGATCGAACGGAAACAATAAAACTAGACCAAGTATGGCCAGTCCTACCCAGACAAAATCGAATTTTTGTCGTGCGTAATACAGCGCGACACTGAGCGGCCCAATGAATTCAAAAGAAACGGCAATGCCGAGCGGAAGGCGGTTAATGGATAGGTAAAACAGGGCATTCATACCGGCGAGCGCAATACCATAACTGATAATGGCTTTCCATTTCACCTGTCTAAAATTGATCTGCCAAATTTTAAAAATAAGCGCCAAAATCACCGCGCCAAGTAACATGCGCATTGCCGCAACGGTCAGAATGGGAAATTGACCGAACAGGAATTTGGCAAGCGAGCCACTGCTCTGTACGCTGATCATTGCAATCAGCAATAAAAGCAGTGCCTGTACATGTGGCGTATTTTTAAGATTTAACATGGACTAAATTCGTTTCGATTTCTCGAATAGCAGGAGAGAAGCAAAGGCTTAATCAATATTTCCGAATATGCGTGAAATAATAAGGAACGATGCTATTTTAGCATTGAGATGCTTAGTTCATCTTTAGCTTATGCTTACTTTGCTTTTGCCCGGAGAAGCATTGCTTCATAAGACTACAGCCAGCTTGAGAAGATTTGAAACATGTTTAACATGCTCTCATCTCAGAACTCGACAGAGTGAGATATTTAAATCAATTGTTCGCAGAAACCTTCATTATTTAATCTCGGTCTGCCTCGAACAGCTGAAAATGGCGAAACCGATATTTTTTACATTTAAATTGCGGAATTTAAAAAATAAAAAACCACAGCACCAATGCTGTGGTTTTTTTTAAATCTTAAATTAGAACAATACGCGAACTCGGATGGTACCTTCAACTTCCTGAAGGGTATCTAACGCTTCTTTAGATGCAGTTGCATCAACGTCCATCACCAAGTAACCCACATCACCTTTAGTCATTAATGATTGACCAGAGATGTTGATGCCGTGTTCAGCAAACAGGTTGTTGATTTTAGAAAGAACGCCAGGAATGTTTTGGTGAATGTGAAGTAAACGGTGTTTACCTTCAGTCAACGGCAACGCAATTTCCGGGAAGTTCACAGCAGATAAAGTCATACCTCTATCTGAGTAAGCGACAAATTTCTCTGCAACTTCTAAACCGATGTTTGCTTGTGCTTCCATAGTCGAACCACCCACGTGAGGAGTTAAAATCACGTTGTCCAAGCCACGAAGTGGAGAAACAAATTCTTCACCGTTTGCTTTAGGTTCTTTAGGGAATACGTCAATTGCAGCACCTGCAATGTGACCCGATTTAATCGCATCAGCCAAATCTTCAATCAGTACACAGGTACCACGTGCAGCATTAATGAAGATCGAACCTTCTTTCATTTGTGCAAACTGGTCTTTGCCAAAGAAGTTACGCGTTGATGGTACGTCTGGAACGTGTAGAGATACCACGTCAGCATTTGCAAGTAACTCGGCAAGAGAACCCACTTGACGTGCATTACCCATCGGAAGTTTAGTTACTGCATCGTAATAAATAACGTGCATACCTAGGCTTTCAGCAAGAACTGAAAGTTGAGAACCGATTGAGCCGTAACCCACGATACCTAAAGTTTTACCACGAGTTTCAAATGAACCCACTGCAGACTTGTTCCAGCCACCACGGTGAGTAGAAGCAGATTTCGCAGGAACACCACGAAGCAAAAGAATGGCTTCAGCAAGTACCAGTTCAGCTACTGAACGAGTATTTGAATATGGTGCGTTAAATACTGGAATACCGCGAATCATTGCAGCATTCAGATTAACCTGATTGGTACCGATACAAAAACAGCCAACCGCGATAAGCTTGTTGGCTGCTTCAAATACTTCTTCAGTCAATTGAGTACGTGAACGAATGCCGATGAAGTGCGCATCTTTAACCGCTTCTTTCAACGCTTCACCCTCAAGCGCAGTTTTACGGGAATCGATGTTGGTATATCCAGCAGCATTTAATGTGTCGATTGCGTTTTGATGAACGCCTTCCAACAACAAGAAACGAATTTTATCTTTAGGTAGAGAAAGATGTTGGCTCATTACGGCTCCGCTACAAAGGCCAAATTTAGTCGCGATATGATAACATATGAGAACGGTCTATATACATTTCCTTTATAACGTAGAGGATAGGTATTTTTGTCATACATACTGCCGTGCATTACAGATTTTGGTCTAACTAAGGCTGTAATATTTAAGGCGAGATTGTCAAAATGCTTATTTCCGCAGGGTTTCAGTGGAAAATGCCTTATAATGCTGCGCAGTGAAAACCGCCACAGCCATGCTGCTGGTTTTGTGTTCACGCTCAGTCTAAGACATCATTGCATTTTAATCTTTTTACAAATGAATGATCTATAGACCATCCACCCCCTTGTATATTTCTTGCTAGGTCTGCAAACGATGAATGCTCCAGTCGCTTTAACACCTGAGTTATTAACCCAATTAACAGTCATTGTTGGTGAAAACCGCATTAAAACTGATGCTGTTAGTCTTGATGCCTGGGGCAGAGACTACACCAAGCATTTTGATCCGAATCCATCTGTCATCGTTTTTCCATCGAGCACGGAACAGGTGCAGGCGATTGTTAAATTTGCGAATGAACACAATATTGCCATCACGCCATCGGGCGGCCGTACCGGTTTATCTGCGGGCGCAGTCGCGGCAAATGGCGAAATTGTGGTTAGCATGGACAAGATGAACCAGATTCTTGAGTTCTTCCCTGCAGACCGTATGGTACGTGTACAGGCGGGTGTGGTGACTGAACAATTGCAGAATTATGCTTCCGAGCAGGGTATGTATTATCCAGTCGATTTTGCATCTTCAGGTTCTTCGCAAATTGGCGGCAATATTGGTACCAATGCTGGCGGGATTAAAGTCATTAAATACGGCATGACCCGTAACTGGGTGTTGGGTCTGACGGTGGTGACGGGTAAAGGCGATATCCTGCGCTTGAACAAAGGCATGATTAAAAATGCAACCGGTTATGCGCTACAGCATTTGTTTATTGGTGGTGAAGGGACGCTAGGTCTGGTGACTGAAGCTGAAATCAAGCTTGAACGTCAACCGCATGACTTGCAAGTGATGGTTTTAGGTGTACCTGACTTTGATGCGATTATGCCGGTACTGCATGCATTCCAGAACAAAATTGATTTAACTGCATTCGAATTCTTTGGCGAATTGGCCATGCAGAAAGTGTTGGATCATGGTCATGTACAGCGTCCATTTGAAACGGCATGTCCTTTCTATGTATTGCTTGAATTTGAAGCGCCATTTGAACCGATCATGGATGCGGCGATGGAAATCTTCGAGCATTGCATGGAACAGGGTTGGGTGCTGGATGGTGTGATGAGCCAAAACCTAGATCAAGTCCATAGTTTATGGCGTTTACGCGAAGATATCTCTGAATCAATTGCACCGTTTACACCTTATAAAAATGACATTTCAGTATTGATTACCCACGTTCCGGCATTTATCAAAGAAATTGATGCGATTGTGGAAGCGAATTATCCTGATTTTGAAATTTGCTGGTTCGGCCATATTGGTGACGGTAATTTGCACTTGAACATCTTGAAGCCAGAGAACTTGTCTAAAGATGAATTTTTTGCCAAATGTCAGGTAGTAAACAAGTATGTGTTCGAAACTGTGAAAAAATATGACGGTTCGATTTCTGCGGAACACGGTGTGGGGATGACGAAAAAGCCATATCTTGATTACTCGCGTTCTGCCGAAGAAATTGAATACATGAAAGCGTTGAAACAGGTGTTCGATCCAAACGGTATTATGAACCCGGGCAAATTGTTTGATCTTTAATATTTAACCTGTAAGTTCTTTTGCCCGATGACTACATAACTGTTATCGAGTCAGAAAAAAAGGCATGGCATCATAGATGCAGTGCCTTTTTTTTATGGGGGGAATTTCCCAATGTTACGTTTATTATCTACCTCTATAATCTGTTTGGGCTTAATGACGACAGGTTGTGCAACAACAAAAAAACTAGCATCTAAAGTCAGTCTTGGTTCATCAGATACGCCTTTGCAACAAGTCTTGAAAGAAAGACCTGATTTACGTAAGAACTCGGCAACAGTTGAGATTCGTCAATTTTTTAATAGTGTAGAGTCACCAACTGCTGCACAAGTGAAAGTGACTGAAACGGGTTTAAAGGATGATTCGGTTCGTTCGATGCGTACCGTATATAGTTTTAAACTGGTGGATGGTGACTGGAAGAAGATTGATACGGAGAAGTCCTATCAATGTATGCGCAGCAAGAACACCAAGTCTTTTCAAAAAGCGCAATGCTCTTAATAAATATTTGATTTATGGTTGAAAATTAGGCTGTTATGCCTCATAAAAAGCGTATCGATTGATGCGCTTTTTGTAAGGGACTTAAATGCAAGAAAAAATGGAGTTATTTAATTACTTTTCTAATGTAAAAAATTTGCTAAGTGACCTTGTTTCAAAAATTAGTGAAGAACAAATTAAAGAAGGATATCCATATCTTGATGAATTAAAAAGACAAATTGAAAAAGACGAATTCAAAGAACAAAATTCTTTCTTTTTTTCCCATCATGATGTTTTTGAAAAATTTAATAATTCTTTAGATTTGTACTTAAGATCAACTTTAAAGAATCATTTATCAGATGCTGATAAAAATGCCCAAGTAGTTTTGATATGCTTTAGTAAATATAAAAATGAATCTGATTTAGATATTTTATTAAGAGATAAAAATGATGATTTAGATTTTTCGCTTGTAAAAATACAATATTACAAAATAAAAAATGATCTAAAGGTATTGCAAGAAAATATTAACACTATTCAATTGCAGCAAGAAAAAATTGATATATTAAATAATGATTTATTGAATAGTAGGGGTTTGGCATTAAAAATTGTTGAAGAGTTAAAATCTAAAAATCAAGCATATAGCCAATTAATTGATCAAGATAGTAATATTGAAATTAAGAAATTATATGAAAATATTTATGATCAAGAAATTAAGTTAGCGAATCAATATAGAAATTGGGCATTATTAATTTTTGCTGTGATAGGTACATTTCTATTACTAGGATTCCTGAATTTATCAATTCAAAATTGGAATCATTTGAGAGATAGTTCTTATATTCATATTCCTTTTGGCTGGGACAGTTTATTAAAAACATTGATGCTTTTTAGCTTAACAACACCTGCTTGGTATTTAACTCGAGAATCTTCTAAGCATAGAAAAGTAGCCTATAAAGCCAAAATGCTAGGTACTGAACTTGCTTCATTCCCTTTATATGCACGTGAATTTAAAGATGAAGATCGACTTGAATTACGTAAAAGTCTTGCGGATCGCTTCTTCGGACAGGAGCTTTATAGCAGCTCATCAAATGTAAAAAGTACGAATGATATTTCAATTGAGCAAGTTAAGTTAATAGCTGAAGCGAATAAATTTTTGGCAGAATCTATGAAAATTAAGCAAAATCTAAGTTGAATTTTAAAGCCTGATCGACGCTTTAGACCGTCTCTGCTAAACTATACCTACTCAACCAAGTAGGTATACTTGTTTGAGCCAGATATATTTCATGAAACACTTTTATCTTTTTAGACATCTTTTGAATACGTTGTTCTAACGCACTTATCACCCAGTGCATTCTCCAAACTTTAATTTTAATTCTCAATGCTGGTCATTGGGCTGACGCATCTCTCCCTAAAAATAATGCGTAGTCCTAAAAAGCCTATTCAAAAATAGTAGAAAACAATGCAAAAAGTTAAAACAGCTACTTTAAACCGTGCCACGCTGATGTTCCCCCTGGCATTAGTCCTGTTTGAGTTTTCCGTCTATATCGGCAATGACTTAGTCCAACCCGCCATGCTCGCTATTACCAAAGACTTTGGCGTGAGCAGTTCATGGGCACCATCTTCCATGTCCTTTTACCTGTTGGGCGGGGCTTGTGTGGCATGGTTGCTTGGGCCATTGTCTGACCGTTTGGGACGCAGAAAAGTATTACTTTCAGGTGTACTGTTCTTTGTACTGTGCTGCTTGCTGATTTTATTCACCCAAAATATTGAAAGCTTTTTAGCGCTGCGCTTTTTACAAGGCATTGGCTTAACGGTGATTTCCGCAGTCGGTTATGCCGCTATTCAGGAAACCTTTGAAGAGCGCGACGCGATTAAAGTCATGGCACTGATGGCCAATATTTCATTGCTTGCACCCTTACTCGGTCCTGTGGTCGGTGCATTCCTGATTGATCACGTGTCATGGCACTGGGGCTTCATTGGCATCGCATTTTTGGCTTTTTTAAGCTGGTTTGGTTTAAACGCCAAAATGCCGAATACGAAATTAAGCATTCCGAAACAGCCGCTGAGTTATATTTTAGATGACTTTAAAAAGGTCTATAAAAACAAACGTTTTTTAGGCATGACTTTAGCCCTTCCTATGGTCAGTATGCCGCTGATGCTGTGGATTGCACTTTCACCTGTGATATTGGTAGAAGAGTTGGGCTTTAGCAGCATGCAATATGGCTTGGCACAGTTTCCGGTCTTGGGCGGATTAATTCTGGGCAATATCGTGCTGATTAAAATTATCGACAAACTGGCTTTGGGTAAATCGGTACTGATCGGCTTGCCGGTGATGTTGCTCGGAACAGTGGTTTTAATTGCCGGGGTGATTTGGTCAGATTATCTGATCTGGTGCTTAATTGCAGGCATGACCTTAATCAGCTTTGGTGAAGGCATCAGTTTTTCGGTACTTTACCGTTTTGCACTGATGTCATCGGAAATATCTAAAGGCACAGTCGCCGCAGCCGTGTCGATGCTGTTGATGTTCAGCTTCTTTATTATTATTGAACTGGTGCGGATGATGTATGAGCAATACCATCTTTGGGCATATAGCATCGCGTGTTTTGTTTTAATCGCACTGTGGTTTAGTTTTCCGCGAAGCATGCTTAAACAGATTTTAAAAGAACGTTTAGAACAGGGAAGGTTTTAGCCGCCTTATTTATTCCCTCTCCTTGTAGGAGATGAGGAATATATTCCGCAAGGCGAGAGGTTAATCATCCTTTTACCCCTCCTTAAAGGAGGGAAATATACTGGTTGAAATAAGTGTTTTCTCTCTTTGTGCGATGAAGAATATATTTCGCAAGGAATGAGGGCGCATCCTTTTAATCAGAAACTATACCTTGGACTCAGCGATCGGCTGTTGAAAAGCTTTCAATTTGCGATCAAAAACAAAAGTACCGAACGGTAAAATGGAGGCGATCAACCCCAGAATAAAGATTTGAATCGACCATTTCTGTTTTTCACATACCGTAAACAACACGATTAAAAACAGCATGAACAGTACGCCATGCCCCATGCCGACATATTTCACTAAGATGGGATTATCCAGTAGGTATTTCATCGGCATCGCGATAAGCAAAAGCAGTAGAAAGGAAACACCTTCTAAAAGACCAATGACACGTAAAGTTTGAATATTCATGCTCATGCTTAAATTAATCCAAGTTAAGCATGAGTTTACTGAGTATTGCAGCGGTAGTGAATTAAAAATAAATATATTTTAAAATATATCAAATACTTATAACCCACTATTTAACTCGGATTATTTGATTTCCTGCTTCAGCAGCTGGCTGTGTAAATCTATAAATTCAGGCAGCGTTTCCATTAATAAGCTGATCTGTTTTAGTGCCAATAATAAATTTTCAGACAAATTTTCTTGTGTACTGATCTGTTGAATATCGTGCAGCTTGTGCTGAATTTTGTCTATATCAAAAGCTTGTTGCTGTAACAGCACGGCAAATAGAGTGTCTTTACACCACAGCATTAAATCCAGCACTTGCACGTCTTGCACCTGTTCACGGTGACTGCCCAGAGCCGAAACATAACTGAGTTGACTGTGACTATAGACCAGATAGCGAAAAGCCGCATGAATCAGTGCCTGATTTGGATTGGGTTCGGTACTTAAACTGGAAATCATGCTCGACAGTTCAATCTGTGCATTGTGTGCGGTACGACGTGCCCGACGGTAATCCAGACTATTGTTTTTGCCAAACTGATATTGCTTCACCACCGCATCGAAATACGCCAATGTCGCTTGGTTACTTTTTTTGATGGTGCTGGAAATATTGCGGAAATTCCAGTCGGGCCAGATAAAACTGACAGCAAACCAGGCAATCAGACAGCCTAAAAGGGTATCGACAATTCGCGGCAAAATAATGGCATAACCTGAGCCTTTTAAATTGAAAATTAGCAGTACCATTAAGGTTGCCATCAGTGTTGCCATGGCGTATTTTTTGGAACGCAGATAGAAAAAACACACGCCAGAAATAATGGTCAGAACCAGCTGCCCTTCAATACTCGGAACAAAATATAAAACTGGAATACCGAAAAGTACACCTAAAAGGGTGCCTAAAGTACGCAGTTTTAAGCGGCTTTTGGTGGCGAAATAACTGATCTGACAGACGAATAAACTGGTGAGTAAAATCCAGTAACCATTCTTGGCAAAGGGCATTAATGAGATGGCGTAGCCCACAGCAAATACAAAGGCAATCCGCACCGCATGACGAAACAGTGCTGAATTGGGCGTAAGGTGTTGTTTCAGTTTTAGCCATAAATCTGGGAGATCCTGAATATCATCATCGAGCAGATTGATATTTTCCTGATGCTGGAGATAATTTTGTCGATAATTATTTTGTTCATGACTCAAATTTAAAAACTGTTCCTGAATTTTTTTCAGATTGCGCAGAATCAGCAGCAGGTTTTTCACTTCCAGATTCTGCGGATTTTCTTCAATCCATAATTGAATCGAATTTTCCAGATTGGTAATCGCAATATCCGTATCTGGATTCGATTGATAAGTCTGATGTGTCAGAATATCGTGCGCCAGTTTCTGACAGGATAAAGCATGCAGTTTTACATTCTTTTGAATCCGGAAAATCAGGTCGGTACGGCTAAAGTTTTGATAAATATTTTCGTAATGCAGATAATTGGATGTCGCCTGTTCATGAATATCTTGCGCTAGAAAATACAGATTGAGCCAGTAAATGGTATTTTTATTGGCACGAGAGGCTTTTAAACGGGTCAGTAAGGATGCCTTGGTGATATTCAGGCTTTGTACCACTTCACTGTTTTTTAAGGAAAGCTGATACAACAGCGGTTCAATATTGTCAGTATTGTCTGGATCAAACAGCCGGGCTTTAACCAACAGTAAGTCAGCAATCGCATTGAAATTGGCAGCCAAATTGTCTTGTACAGCCTGAGTGGGTTTGAGTAAATAAAAGATAATGGACGTCAGGCCATACCACACGGTACCGAGTACAAAATAACTCGGTTGTTGATACCACTGGCTGTATTCACCCAGTCCAAACATGGTGTAAATGGACAGTAAAATCGTGCCGAAAGAAATGGTGGCATAACGCTGTCCCAGTGCGCCCATTAAAATAAAAGCGGCACTCGACAAGGATAAATACAGAATAAAAAGCAGTTTATAAGGATAGAGAAATTCAAGAATGCTGCTGACGCCAAAAAATAGAATGCAGACATACACTAGATTGCGTAAGCGAATACTCAGGCGATCATCAAAATCGGTCAGGGCTGTGGCAATCGCGCCTAAAGTCACTGGCACAATGAACGGCTCACAACCTAAAAAAAGCAGACCTAAGGTGGTTCCAGTCAGGACAATAAAAATTTGCAGACAATAAATTAAAATGGAATTGGATTTAAAACGTTGAAGCAAATCTTTCAGGCTATTCACGAGTTTTCTAAAGTAAAATTTATTATCTCTACAGCCTGAACTTTTTTAAATGTCCTGTCAATTTTGCATGAGCAAGCTGCTTAAGGACGTTTATATTTAAAGCCTATTTTAAACCGTGACAGATTTATTCACAAAAAAAAGCAGACTCGAGGTCTGCTTATTATTTATATTTTAAATTGATTATTATTTAATCAGACCACAGGCAATACGGTCACCGCCACCGCCCAGAGGTTTGGGCTGATCGGCATAGTTGTCGCCACCGGCATGCACCATAATCGCTAAACCTTGAATGTCGGCCAATTTTAAACGCGGTGCAACCAAAGTCATCTTCGCGTGTCCTTGAGCATCGACATTTAACAGGGGTAAATCACCTAAATGACCGGTAAGCGGGGTTCCGTGATGAGGTGCCTGGTTCGGGTTGAAGTGACCACCGGCGGCAATTGCTGCACCGATTTTCCCATCTTTTTCAGCCGGATCACAGGAACCTTTTTCATGAATATGAAAACCGTGTGGGCCGGGTGGCAGTTCAGCCAAGTCAGTCATAAGGACTAAACCTGCAGGACTGTCTTTAAACTTAATGGTACCAATTTCTTTACCCACCCCTTGAGCCGATACCGCATGAACGGCCGCCTGGTGATGAGCCTCATGAGAGGAGGTAGGTGAACTTGTGCAGCCCAGCATGGCAAAACTGCTAATCGCACCCAGCGTCGTTAATTTAAATAGCGAAGACCACATTGCATTGCATCCTTTACTTTTATTTTGATCTTGACCATTCAAACAAGGCCCCGGATGCAATTCAATAATGATTAAGTATTTGAATGTATGAGTTTCTTAAACTTTAAGCCTAAGTTTTATCTGAATTGGTTTCATCTTTATCATCGTCAAGATCATAGGCCATGGTGGATTTGGGCAGCATGAAAGGTCCCAATTCATTGGTTTCATGTAGCCATTCACGCCAAATCGCCAGCAACACCGCAAGAATTACCGGACCAATAAACAGACCGACCAGACCAAAACTGGCAATTCCGCCTAATACCCCGAACATAATCAGCAAGAATGGAATTTGGGTTGCACCTGAAATCACAAGTGGACGAATCACATTATCTGAAGTACTGACAATACAGACACCCCATGCCATCACTCCAATTGCTTCAACGGTTTGACCTTGTGAGAACAGCCATAATGCAACTGAGCCATAAGCCAGTGGTGTTCCAAATGGAATCAGCGCCAATAAGAAGGTCACAATGGTTAGTACCATTGGATTGGGTACACCGGCAACGAAATAACTTAAACCGGCTAATACGGCTTGCGCCACCGCGGTTAAACCCACGCCATAAACCACCGCTCGTGTGGTTTCAGAAATAGTATCTAAATAATGATGCACGCGTGGCCCAATAATCATTTCCAAGGCTTTGCTGACTTGGTTCAGAATGGTTTGACCATCACGGTAGAAAAAGAACAATGACAATACGGCAAAACACAGCTTAATGATATTTTTGCCAATCTCATTTAGAACGAAACGACCGTAATTGAGATGACCCTGAATCCAGCTGGAAACCGTTTGCACAATACTATTCGGATCAGTATTGATGTCATGTAAGGTGCGGCTAACTTCCTTGCCTATAAACGGTAAATCGCGAATAAATTGCGGCACATTTAAATGACCTGAGAACACCTGTTTTTGTAATTCATAATATAAATTTCGACCTTCATGTTGCAGCATGAAAATGCCGAAGGTCAGCGGAATACCGATCAATAAAATAATCAGGCTGATCATGATCGTTGCGCTTAGAGTGGCACGTGAACCAGACTTGCGATAAATCCATTGATACCAGGGCCAGGTCATATAGGCAATAATGGCTGCCCAAAGTACAGGCACAATAAAGTATTTGAGGACGTTAAAACTCAAGAAAAGGAGGATGAAAAATAATCCAAATAATAGTACTTTTTGTAATGTTGGCGCGTACTGTTGCACTGCATTCACTGTTTTGTTTCTAAGGTCCATGCCATCTTAACTGAAAAAAAAGCTCGCGAGAATGAAAGCCAAGTAAGTTCTAGTGAATAATGAATAAACAAAATCGGTTTCTAGGCACGAAGGCACAGCCTATATGAGGTTAAAACCATTTGGTCGGATCATCAATAATGGTATTTAAAACCGGCTGCCACTGATTTTGCATACTCAAATAATTTTTTTGTGTTTTATCAAACACGGTGAGTCCTTGCATAGCCAACTGACTATAAGCGGTTCGTTCAGAAATCCAGGCGACAGGTTGCTGTTCAATTTTATTAAAAAAATCTTGAATTTCTTTAGTGCTGGCACTATTGGCTTTAACGCGATTGGCAAGCAGTAAAATTTGTACTTTACCTTTACGAATACGCTTGATGTCCTGTAAATGCTTCAAGAAACGGCGCGTACTGTCTATGTCGAAAAATGAGGGTTGTAATGGGGTAATAATGGCGTGAGCTTCCCCAATCAGTTGCTCTGCATGTTCACCAGAAAGCGCACCGGGCGCATCTATAATCAGATATTCTAAATTTTTAGGTGCATTATCAATCGACTTTCCAGGACGCCAGTCCAGGCTTTGAATGGCGGCAGCATCTTCAGGGCGGTGTTTAAGCCATTGCAAAGTTGATTTTTGGTTATCGGCATCGGCAAGTGCTACACGGTAACCTTTTTGTGCCAAAGCGGCAGCCAGGCTGATTGCGGTAATGGTTTTGCCACATCCACCTTTCTGATTTGCAATTAAGATTGTTTTCATGACCCTGACGATTTTATTCTGCTCAGTCCTAGCATATCATTGTTTGATGCGACGAATATGACACATGACAAAAGTCTTAAAGACCCATGTGGCGGTACTTTTTTGGATTAGGAAAATAGAATGTCCATCTGGATGGCAATGTTGATTGGTGCATGTATAGGCGTGGTACTCACCACCCTGATTTTAAGCAATACCCGTAATGGACGAGTAAAAGCGGAATATGAGCAGTACATTGCCGAGTTGGAACTGGAGCATCAACAGGCTTTAACCAGTGCACAAAAGCGGAGTGTCAATACCAGTCGTGCCGTGTTGAAAGGGAAAATGGCAGAGCAAATGGCACCGATTATGCCCGAGTTTCAATATTTACCCAGTGATGCCAAATTCTTGGGTGATCCGGTCGATTACGTGGTGTTTGATGGCTATACTGACTTACGCGATGGTGAAGGAAGGGCTGAAGATATAGAAGTGGTGCTGATTGATATTAAAAGTGGTGGCGCACGCCTCACCAAGGGGCAACAAGCCATTGCTCAAGCGATTCGAGATGGACGAGTACGCTTTGAAACCATTCGCATTAACTTTGATGACTAAAATGGCAATGAATATGCTATTCCCTTAAGTTCTAGGCGTCCTTATCCGAGCTTGAAAAAATTTATAATCTTAGATATTGAAAAATAAAGCAGCATTAATAAATCTAATTCTGGGTTCTATTATTTCGTCATGTAGTTGAGTCTTAACGTTGTTCAGGTGCGACCCCAGCAGCGCTGCTGCGTAAGGTTTCGGGAAAATGAGGGCTCTCAAATATATTGAGAGCCTAAAAGAAAATCCTTTGTCAGTAACCCCCCTGAGTTGAATATGCTTTATCTATTCAATCTCTTGAAAAACATTATCTTGCAAATAATATCCTGATCTCAAGCCTGCAACTGATATTTGCAGGTAGCCTATTATTTTTTATTCAGCTTATGTCGAACTCCGCTTTTGCTGTTTTTGAACGCGGGCAAAGAGCATGCGCCTGCCAATTTTAGGAATGCCAGTGGCATCAAAATAATGCTGTTCTTTAAAGCGAAAATTCGCATCCAGCAGGGCCTGTTCGATATTACGATTCAGGTGACAGCCATCCGCCAGACGTTTTTGAATAGGGGTCAGCAAATTCTGTAGATGCCTCAGAGTATTGTTGTCCTGATACTGAACATGCTCAACCAAATGCAAAGTACCGGTCGGTTTGAGTACCCGATGCAACTCATTTAAAGCCTGAGTTAAATTTTCAATACTGCATAAAGTCCAGGTACTGACAATATGCTCAATACTGTGATCGGCAAAAGGCAGATTTACCCCTGTGCCAAAGCCAATTTCTAACACTTCACCGGAAATGGGTAACAGTAATTCACGACGTTGATCCATCAGGCTCGGCGTTTGCATCACTTGATTGAGTAAATGCGGGAAAATATGTTGATGATAAAATTTATAAATCATTGTTCGCTTAATTTTTCTTTATAGGTGGCTATTTTAATAGATATTTCAGTCAATTAATAAGACAAAAAAGTGACTGAATATATCTATATTGTTACCAAGTCCATATGGTGATTTAAGTTTCATGAATTAAGATAAAAGCTGAAATAAAAAATTCGTTTTTGAGGTATACAGATGACTAGACAATTATTATTCAGTGCTTTACTTGCAACCAGCATGTTGCAAATGAGTGCCAGTGCATCTGTCGATCATAATATTTCTAAGGGTTTGGCACCGGTTGTTAAAGACCAATCCATTAAAAAGCTACAATCCTTTAAAGGTGATTTTCGTATTTTAGGTTCGAAAACTTATACCAACGATGAGCAAGCCAAGTTTTCTCCAATTGATTATGCGGTCAGTTGGGGCTTATTTGCCGAACCTGAAATTGCACGACATATATCGGTCAATCAGTATGACCGCTACTTGAACTGGAAGATTGACCGTTTGCCGGTGCCGAAAGAGCAAGCCATGCAAATGGTGTCAAATATGCACATTATTCCGGCAAATCCACAGATTGCCAAACAAATTAAAAATGTAAAACGCGGTGATTTGGTGCGTTTAACAGGCGAACTGGTCGAAATTAAAGATAAAGATTTGGTCTGGACTTCCTCTCTAACCCCCACAGATACCGGTGATGGCGCATGTGAATTATTCCGTGTCAGTTCAATTGAGTGGATAGAAAAGGTAAAAGGTTAATCATTTTTAACTCTCTCCCTTATACACTCAAAACATATTTTGAGTATTTTCACCTTTATATAAGGTGAGATAAAAAACCCTCTTTGATAAAGAGGGTTTTTTATAGGATGGAAGCTTATTTTGCTGTTAAAGCTTGGCCTTCAAACTGAATAGCATCCCAGCCATTTTGCATAAACTGGCGAATATTTTGGTGATCGGTGGCTTCAGGTGTAGCCAATACTGCAGCATAATGTTCAGCAAACAGGCTTAAAGTCTGCGCTTGATCTAAACCATTTAACTGAGCAAAAGAAAAAACTTTTGCACTGCCCTGATTTTCAGTCGCAGCATTGGCTTGTTGGCCATTTTTAAATGCTGTTGGCGTGTGATTGTAACGCGCTTCAATATATGCAATCACATCTGCAAATTTCGCTTCGTCTGCTTGAAGTTGTGCCAATAAATCTTGAACCATGATTTCCTCAGTCCCTATAAACAGTCAATTTAACCGCAAGACTATAGCAATTTTTATGCATTTTATTCAGCATTATTTCTTTGGAAAAGATACACAATTATGCAAAAGTATTGTTCAATGAAAACAGGGCAGTGAATAAAGATGGGTGAGACACACCCGATACTGGATGAAATAAATGAACTGGTTACTGGTAGCGATGGGTGGGGCGATTGGCGCAAGTTTGCGTTATGGCGCAGGTGTATTTTTACTGAAACCGACCAGCGTATTTCCTTGGACGACTTGGTGGGTGAATATCTTTGGCTGCCTGCTTGCCGGTATTTTCTTTGCCTGTAGCCAAAAATTCCCCAGCTTGCAAAATGAAGCGCGGCTGTTGTTGATGGTCGGAATTTTAGGCGGCTTTACCACATTTTCCAGTTTTGGTCTGGAAACCTTTCAGCTGTTAAAACATGGTCAGACCACACTTGCTTTGAGCTATGTGATTTCCAGTGTGATCATCGGAGTGATGGTTTTGGCATTGGGTTTCTATCTATTTCAATGGTTATTACACAGCAAATAAAAGCTGAATGATGTTTGAGTTAAAAATACAATAGATAAAAAAAGAAGCCTAAGTGGAGGATGCTTAGGCTTCTGAATAAGGAAAAAATAACAAGCTCAGCTTAACTGAATATTAATTTAATGTGAGTGTTTGAAACGTGCGAAACGTTTGTTGAAACTTGCCACACGACCTTCATTGCTCGCCTGACGTTGTTCACCGGTATAAAACGGATGAGATGCACTGGAAACATCTAAAGTCACGTAAGGATAATCCTGACCTTGATAGCTTTTCGTTTGCTGAGTTTGCAAGGTGCTGCCAATAATGAAATAGGCATCCGCATTGGTGTCATGGAACAGAACTTCACGATATTCTGGATGGATATTGCTACGCATGATGAACTCCAAAATTATTGTTAATATAGTTATGTTATATCATAACATTAAGTTTTGCAAATAAAACCCAAATCAGCAGCCGTATTTGGGTTCTATGAAAGACTTATTGGCGTGGTGGAACCAGTTCATCAAACAGGTCATTAAGATTGTCATGCATTTTTAAATGAATCATGTTCCAGTAATGACCTGAAACGGTACGATTCACCATCAATGTCTCTGGTGAAGGTTTAAATACATCCCAATATTTTAAAGAAGGTTTAAGTAACTCCATGCCATCATGATGGGCCGAGTTTTCTTCGAAATCATACATGGTGGTGAGCGGGCGCATCAGGACTTCTAACCATTGCTTGTACAGTTCAGCCGGGAATTTCCCCTGTGCTGAAATGGCATGCAGGGCATCCAGCTGTTGTTCCATCTCAGTAATATTACCTTCACGGGCGGACTGCACCAAATGTTTAAAGTGCTGTACAGTTTCACTGGATAATACTTTTACACCGCCGTAATCGTAAATAACCACGGTGCCATCTTCACGGAAGGCAAAGTTGCCCGGATGCGGATCACAGTGGAAACGTTTCAAATAGAAAATCTCTTGCCCAATGGCACGGAATAAACGTCGTCCCAGTTCATTACGGGTATCTTGAGACCAGGTACTCGCAGTTTCAATACTTTCGCCCGGTTCCAGGCTTAGGGTTAAAATATGCCTAGAAGAGTAGTCTTTGTAGACTTGCGGAATAATAATTTTATTGTCTAAGCTTTGGTGAAATGTACGCGCCACTTCTAAGTTTTGCGCTTCAATCTCATAGTTCAATTCATTGTCCAAACTTTCCTGAATTTCCTTGAACAGTTGATCCTGTAATTTGCGATCAACCTTTAATACACCCATTAAACGTAAAGCCAAACGGACTTGTTTCAGATCGCTTTCACAGGCTTCATCGACACCCGGATATTGTACTTTCACCACCACTTGTTGCCCGTTCGGCAAGAAAGCTTTATGCACTTGGCCAATAGAAGCTGCGGCAAAAGGCTGTTCATCGAAGTGTTTAAAAATTTGATTGAGCGGCTTACCCAGTTCTTTTTCGACTTGTGCTTTAATTTCAGCAAAAGGCATTGCAGGAGCCTGACGCTGTAACTTGCTAATGGCACGCGCGACTTCAGGTGGAAAGATGTCTTTATATTGTGACGCAATTTGCCCCACTTTCATGACCGCACCCTTCATTTCGCCAAGGGTATCTGCAATTTGTAGACCTATATCTTGAAAAAGTTTACTGCGTGAGGCATTTTTTTGTTCTTCATCGGCATTAAAATTTTTGATCGAATTTGTGACGGTTTTAGTTGCGATGCTCGCCGTCATACTGGCAAGTTTCATAAAACGACGACCGGGTGTGCTAGCCGTTTTTGCCATGCGATATTCCTCAAGATCATCTAAGATGTATTTCAATGATCATAGGGCTTAAACTTGTTATTGCCTACTTTAAATTGTTAAAAGCTGCATTTTTACTGTTCAATTTTAAAAATTAAAAATATTTTTTGCAGCTTAAATTGATGAAGCTTTTATGATTATTTTTTATTCATGTTGTTGTTTATCTCATTCCTTTTTCATGAGAAAAGAAATGAGATCGAAATATTTAAGCCATTTTGATACGGTGATTAATCCGATATAAACGGATCAATAACAGCACACAGGCCACCGTTAAACCCACAATCAAACCGACCCACACTCCAGCCGCTTTCATTTCTGTAAAGCGTGCCAGATATATCCCAACAGGGAAGGCAATGACCCAATAAGCGATCATGGTGATCCACATGGGAGCTTTGGTATCTTGCATGCCACGCAGACAACCTGCGGCACTGACTTGCCAGGCATCCATCAACTGATAGGCAATTGCAAATAACAATAGATACATCGCCACTTGTGCCACTTCATAATCTGAAGTGTAAATTGAGACGATTTCAGGACGGAAGAACCAGATGAGCGCCATAGTAGCAAGCGCTAAAATGGTCCCGGTCAGTAATCCCAGATATTGAACTTTACGCATTGCTCGCCAGTTTTTTTCACCATAATAAGTCCCTACACGAATAGTCAGTGCAATTGCGAGTGACATCGGAATCATAAACAATTGCGATGTCACGGAAATGGCAATCTGGTGCGCTGCAACCAAGGTTTCACCAAGTGGACTTAACACAATGGCTGCGGTACTGAAAATACTGACTTCAAAAAAGATGGCTAAACCAATTGGCAAACCGAGCTGTAAAATACGCTTTACCCAATACGGATCAATTTTTTCCCACGCTGCGAAGACTTGGGTTTTACGGTAAGCCTTGCCTTTAAACACATAAGTTGCCAAAGCAATGAACATCAGCCATTGCAAAATAGCCGTAGCAAAGCCACAGCCTGCACTGCCCAGTTCAGGAATCGGGCCTAAGCCATACATGAAAATAAAGTTCAGTGGCACCAGTGCAACCAGCGCAACCAGACTAATGACAGTAACAGGGCGTGGATAACCCAGTGCTTCCGAGTAGCCACGTAGCGCTGCATACATGGTGACTGCCGGCATTCCTAAACCAATGGCATGCAAGAACAAGCTGGCTTTTGGTAATAACGCTTCAGGTACGCCTAAAACAGGTAACAAAAATGGCATGACTTGTAAAATCAATGCAGCAATAATGCCGAGAATAAAAGCCACCCAGAGCGACTGCCGGGCAATAGTGGCAATTTTTTCCGGGGTACGTGCGCCGTTGGCTTCGGCAACCAAAGGTGTGGTCGCAATCATGATGCCACTGAATAACAGCATCACCGGAATCCATAAACCTACCCCGACTGCAATTGCTGCAAGGTCGGTTGGCGAGAGATGTCCCGCCATAATGGTATCAATTAAGCCCAAACCTGCTTGGGCAAATTGGGTGATTAAAATGGGAATCATCAAATGAAAGAGTTGCTTTAATTCAAAGCGGTTTGTTGTCGTTAAAGCAGTGACATTAGACACAAATAATACTCATTATTTATTAATAAAGATCATGATCTTTAGCGTTGCAAAGTGAGCAGTACGCCAATGAAAATAACCGTACTTCCTAAAAGGCGTTGCCAGTTGATCGGGGTTTTTTCAGTCCCAAACCAGCCAAAATGATCCAGTAATATCGACATGGCGATTTGCCCAAAAATAACCAACCCGGTCAGGATGAGAAAACCCAGTTTAGGCACAGCATAGATACTCAAACTAATGGCATAAACACCTAAGAAACCCCCTAACCAAAGAAACCAGGGAATCTGGATTAAAGTTGCAAAATGAGGTTTTTCTGCGGATTGAAAAAACACCAGTATGGCAAGCACTATTGTACCCACCAAAAAAGATAAAAGGGCAGCTTGCAAAGGAGAATGTAAATATTCACGTAATTGGTTATTTAAGGCATTTTGCAAACTCATCGCAACACCGATGCCCATCGCAAGCGGTAACAAAAAAAGTAACTGACTGGATATTTTCATCATATTAAGTATGTATTCTTGTTGAATTTTTCTCAGTCTAAAACAATCCCTAACAGTATTCCTTAGTGTCTTGATGCAGTCATGTTAAAATATATTTCCCGTATTTTGTTGTTTTGAGCTTATTCCTTGGCTGAATTAAATCCTGCACTTGTTCCATTGTCTTTATATATTCATATGCCTTGGTGTGTGCGTAAGTGTCCATATTGCGACTTTAATTCGCACGCCGTGCCTGATGGAAAACTGTCTTTAGATTTAGAGCAGGAATATTTACAGGCTTTGGTTGCAGACTTCAAAACCCAGCTCGATTTTGCTCAAGGTCGCCAGATTCATAGTGTGTTTATTGGTGGCGGTACGCCATCTTTAATTTCAGCCAAAGGTTATGTGTGGTTGTTCAGTCAATTAAAAAGCATGATTACCTTTGAAGATGGCTGTGAAATTACTTTGGAAGCCAATCCCGGAACTGTGGAACATGATCCTTTTGCGGGATATTTAGCAGCAGGAATTAACCGTCTGTCTCTTGGTGTGCAAAGTTTTAATACGGATCACCTAAAAAAATTAGGTCGTATTCACAGTAATGATGATGCAATTAATGCCATTCATCTGGCCCGTGAGGCTGGTTTTGCACGCATCAATGTCGATTTGATGCATGGCTTGCCTGAGCAGACTCTAGAACAGGCGTTACTGGATTTAAAACTGGCGGTGGAAAATGGCGCAACGCATGTGTCGTGGTATCAACTGACCATTGAACCGAATACGGTATTTTTCCGCACTCAACCGACTTTGCCAGTTGAAGATGTGCTGGAAGATATTCAGGAACAGGGTGAAGCCTATTTAAAAGCGCAAGGTTTTGTGAATTATGAAGTCTCTGCCTGGCGTAAAGAAAAACCATCTGCACATAATTTAAATTACTGGCAGTTTGGTGATTATCTGGCAATTGGCGCAGGGGCGCATGGCAAAGTGACCCAATCTCATGGGGTGTATCGTTTTCAGAAAACCCGTTTGCCAAAGGATTATTTGGCCAGAGTTCCTGCCGAACATCTTCAACTTAAAAAAATTGAAAATGAAGAGATGCCGTTTGAATTTATGATGAATGCCTTACGGTTAAATGAGGGCGTAGAAGCAAAAATTTATCATGAGCGTACAGGTTTAGACTTGAGTGATTTAGATGAACTTTTAAATTCATTACGTACCAGAAAACTCATGGTTGAAGATAAAAGCAGTTTGTCTTGTACAGCGCAGGGACATCTGTTTTTAAATTCGGTATTGGAAGAGTTTCTTTAAAAATTATTCGTGTAAATATATACTGCATTGAGATAATCATTGAAATGCATCGTTAAGGATTTATCGCTTAATGATGCATCCATTATTTTCTTTGATATGAATAAATGCCAAAAAAATCAGACTAGCCTGCAGCAGGATGTTGCAGTTATTGAAAATAAAACTGATTAAAATCTAAACATAATTGCCTGCCAATTTAATATTCTTTTCGGTCGATATTCTTTTCGAGTTTGGCCATCAACTTATTTTTTATCTAATCAGGATCGCTCTCGATTAAATTTTTCATTATCTCAGTATTAAGATCAATCTTATAATTCAGATCAATAATTTTTACATCGCTCTGATCTTTTTTTATTACTTAAATTTTTAAAATCATATAACCCAGTGAAAAATTCATTTTTATAATCGGGATCTTTGCTCTCTAGAGAGGGGGAGAATTTGCCCTATAACATGGCTTGGAAACGGAAAGAATTTTTTCATCTAAAAAGCCACTGGATTTATTTTTGATTATTCTCTTCTTTGCAATAATTAGGTGAACTGAGAATTCTTCTAGCGCATAAAAAGAGCGCCGAAGCGCTCTTTTATTTTGAGTTAAATTTTACAACTTAGTAGTCAAAGCTGAAGTGTTCAGGTGCTAAAGAAATCATGGTTTTCGATGGATTCACCATGGCTTCGGCATGACCCTGGGTACGCGGCAATATACGCTCGAAGTAGAAATCGGCCACTTTGATTTTGGCTTTATAGAATTCAGGGGTTTCTGCACCGTTCCCCGATTCTAGTTTCTCAGAAGCCACAGCCGCTTGTTGTGCCCAATAGTAAGCCATCATTGCATAGCCAGAGAACATCAAGAAATCTGTAGATGCTGAAGAGACGATGTCGCGGTCTTTACGTGCTGCAAGCATGATGCGTACAGTTAACGCATTCCATTGTGCACAAATCTTGGTTAAGTCCCATGCAAAACGGCGCATGTATTTGTTGCGTGCATGACGACCACAGAAACGTAAGATTTCAGCAGTGTAGTCACGAACCACTTTGCCTTTAGAAGACAGCAAAACTTTACGACCAATCAGGTCGAGTGCCTGAACACCGGTTGTACCTTCATACAAGGTCGCAATACGTGCATCACGTGCAATTTGTTCCATGCCATGTTCTTTAATATAACCATGACCACCAAACACTTGCATACCGTGGTTAGCCGCTTCAAGACCTAATTCAGTCAAGAAACCTTTCAAAATAGGGGTATAGAAACCCAGTTTGTCATCATATTCTTCAAACTTCGCCTGGTCGCCTTGAGTCAGCGCATCGGTCATTTTGTCAGCAAGCTGTGCAGCATGATAAATCATGGCACGACCACCTTCCGCAATGGCTTTTTGCGTCAGCAGCATACGGCGCACGTCAGCATGGTGAATGATCGCATCTGCCACTTGCTCAGGATCTTTTTTGCCGGATAAAGCGCGCATAGACATACGTTCTTTGGCATACGGCAATGCACCTTGGAAAGACAATTCTGCATGGGCAATACCTTGAACTGCTGTACCAATACGTGCAGTGTTCATGAAGGTAAACATCGCATGCAAACCTTTGTGCTGTTCACCAATCAGGTAACCTGTTGCAGCATCAAAATTTAAAACTGCTGTTGCAGAAGCACGAATTCCCATTTTGTGTTCAATTGAACCACAGTTCACCGGGTTACGTTCACCTATGCCACCCTCAGAATTCGGAGTAAATTTAGGCACGATAAACAGCGAAATACCACGTGTACCTGCAGGGGCATCAGGAAGGCGAGCCAGTACAATATGGACAATGTTTTCAGTCAGGTCATGTTCACCTGCAGAGATGAAGATTTTTGTCCCGGTAATTTTATAGGTACCGTCCGCTTGCGGTTCAGCTTTGGTTTTGACTTGTCCCAAGTCTGTACCGCATTGTGGTTCAGTCAAACACATGGTGCCCGACCAGGTTCCCGCAGTTAAATGCGGCATATAGATATTTTTTTGTTCTTCAGTTCCGAACTGCATGATGGTATTCATACAGCCCATACTCAAACCCGGATACATGGTAAATGACCAGTTCGCCGTACCCATCATTTCAGATTTGATCAGGTTAAGCGACATCGGCAAGCCTTGACCACCATACTCTTCCGGATAAGACAGACCTTGCCAGCCACCTTGCACAAATTGGTCATAGGCTTCTTTAAAGCCTTTTGGTGTTGTGACTTCGCCATTTTCAAAATGACAGCCTTCCTCATCACCCGACTGATTTATAGGAGAGAGAACGTTTTCACAAAAATCTGCTGCACCTTCTAGAATCATATCTACGGTGTCAGGGTCGGCAGCTTCGCCATTCGATAAAGTTTTATAATGTTCTGGGTAATCAAAAACTTCATTCATTAAAAAGCGAATGTCGTGTAAAGGGGCTTTGTAAGCTGGCATAGTGTTAATCCTAATTTAGAAATAGTTTTGGATTACGAATCGATAGTTTGATTATTCACATTGTTCATCAAAATACATTGATGGTGTAGCCTAGGAAAAATGTCAGAAAGGCGAATTGTAAGTAGATAAATTTAACCATTAATCTAACTGATTATATTGTTTGGTTCACTTTCTTAATGTATTTCATGTAAATAGATGTTTTAAATAATAATTAAATTAGACAGTTATTGCCTATAGTGAGTTTTGGATAGGTGAATATTTGAATAATTCTCATGAACTACATTTAATAAAACATAATGTCATAAAATCCAATTCAAAAATATATTTTGTGGGTAATATTGAAAAGAAGCAAGGGTTTACTCCTTTTCGATTGCTTTATTTTATGTGGCTAAAGAAAATCTTTCAGTGCTGGCTTCACGCCATTCCAGATCGAGAAAGATTCAATCGCTTGCCCCACCAGCATGCCATAACCTTCTGAAGTCAGAATACCGCGCGCCTTGGCTTGATCTAAAAAGCTTGAAGGTTTGCCATAGGCCATTTCATAAGCATATTTAAACTGTAAAGATTCAGGTAAAACCAGAGGATCACCACTTAGACTGGCAGAGGTGGCATTAATCACAAGATCGAACTCACCAGTCAAATCATTTAAAGAAATTGCAGCCAGTGTGGCTTGCGGAACTGCATCTTTTAAATCGGCAACCAGTTGCTCGGCACGAGCCAGGGTGCGATTGGCAATCACGATTTTTTTCACACCCGCCTGAACCAAAGGGTAGACCACACCACGGGTTGCTCCGCCTGCACCAATAATTAAAAGATCCGTGTTTTCCAGGTTCCAGTCCAGCGCTTTAATCGCATCAACCAAACCTTGACCATCGGTATTATCACCATGCAGCTTGCCATCTTGCATCCACAAGGTATTTACCGCTTTGGCAATTTTGGCCCGTTCTGTTAAAACCTGACATTGAGCAAAGGCCTGTTCCTTAAAAGGCACGGTCACGTTCAGGCCTATGCCTCCCTCGGCAAAGAATTCTTTGATATTGGCTTCAAAACCATCAAGAGGGGCAAGACGTTTGCTGTAATTTAGATCAATGCCTGATTTTTTGGCAAAAGCATGATGAAGTTCTGGCGAGCGTGACTGTTCGATTGGATGGCCAATCACCGCGAATTGTTTGCTCATTTCACAAGATCCATGTGCGGAAATGGCATTCAATATACGTGATTTTTCGATCAAGCTAAAGTCAGAAGAAGGGAGAAAATAAAAGTTAAAGGTCTATAAAAGTAAAAGGGAAACGGAAAAAACTAGAGAGGATTGAAACAATCTTAAGGATTACAGATTTCACGAACCAAGTCTTCTAGCCACATTGCTGCGGTAAAAAACAAGGCAAATCCTGCAAATATAGTAAATGTAATCGATAAACTATCGGAAAGCGTGCTTTCGGATGATAAGGTAGTAATGATGGAAGCTATGATCAGGGTGAAAATGGACCAAAATAAAACCACCTTATGATTTAAAATTTTATCTAACATTGTTGGTTACCTAAAGCACGCTTTTTTTAGTTGATATGTGCTTTTTAAATATGTGTGAATAGTATATTGAATTGATAAGTCTAAACGATTTTATAAATTCTATAGAGTGTTGTGCTGTAAGAAAATATGTCAGTAGAATTATTATGAATGAAGTATGATGAATCTTGTATGCCATAAAAGTATTGATTTAAAGTTTTATTCTTATAAGTTTTTGAATTTTAAATTTAAAAAATGATGCAGATAAATAAATCCCTTTGTCCAGAAATGAAAAAAGGGATTAAAGTTTTTAAATGTATTATTAATTATTGCAGTTCAGTCAACCAATCTTGCGGTTTTAAATAATAGTCCGTTAAGCGTTTTTCAGCAGAATCTTGTTCCCATTCCGGACGATACGACCACGCGGCAAGCGGCGGCATACTGACTAAAATTGATTCAATCCGACCACCGGTTTGCAGACCAAACAGCGTACCACGGTCATAAACCAAATTATATTCCACATAACGACCACGACGGTAGAGCTGGAAATCACGTTGCGCTTTGGTATAGGGTTGATTTTGATGACGCTGGAAAATTGGCAAGATTGCTTCTAGGTAACCATTGCCGACGGCCTGAATGTATTTAAAGCAGGTTTCGAAATCCCACTGATTTAAATCATCAAAGAATAATCCGCCTACACCACGTTGTTCATCACGATGTTTTAAATAGAAGTAGTCATCACACCATTTTTTGTGTTCGGGATAAACCGTATCACCAAATGGCGCACAAAGATCATGGGCTTTTTGGTGCCAGTTCAATACGTCCTGATCATCTGGATAGAAGGGAGTTAAGTCAAAACCACCACCAAACCACCATACTGGATCTTGTCCTTCAGGCTCTGCCACAAACAAACGCACGTTGGCATGAGAAGTTGGAACATTCGGGTTCTTAGGATGAATCACCAAAGACACACCTAAGGCTTGTGCTTTTGCCCCGGCAATTTGTGGGTGACGTTCTGTTGCCGAAGCCGGTAATTTGGAAATATTGATGTGAGAAAACATCACACCACCTTTTTCAATCACGCTGCCATTTTGCAAAACACGTGAACGACCGCCACCGCCTTCCGGGCGTTCCCAATCATCAATCTCAAAATGAGCAGTGCCGCCACTTTCTAATTCTCGTTGTTCCATACCTGCACAAATACGGGCTTGCAGGTCGAGGAGAAATTCGCGAACGCGTTGAATATCAGCTGAAGTTGGGTTCTGCATAGATGACCTCTATTGCCTGATTTTAAGGACTGAATACATCAAAACATAAAGTCATAAAAAAAGTAAGGGATTTTTTAACATCTTGTAAAAAATCCCTGATTACTGTGATTTATAAAGCTTTATAAAGTGAATTAGAAGTCACCTTTTTTATACATGTGCGCCATACGTTCGTGTTTGGTTTTTAAATATTCTGCATTGAACGGATTTAAGCCGACAGTGAGGGGTACACGATCAACCACATCAATACCCAGTTCTTCTAATGCGGCAATTTTTGAAGGGTTATTGGTCACCAGTTTGACCTGTTTCACCTTTAAATGCTCAAGCATGATCGTGCACATGTCATAACGTCGTGCATCTGCAGGCAAATTCAACATCAGATTGGCATCCACGGTATCATGTCCCTGATCTTGCAGGGCATAGGCACGAATTTTATTGGTCAGCCCAATACCGCGACCTTCTTGGCGTAAGTATAAAATCACCCCCTGACCCACTTCGTTAATCAACTTGAGTGTTGCTTGGAGTTGCGGTCCACAGTCACATTTCAGTGAGGCAAAGGCATCACCGGTTAAACATTCAGAGTGAATGCGAACCACCACCGGATCAGTCGGTGCTGTCTCTAGACCTTTAGAAAGTGCGACATGTTCTTCACCGGTTTGAGGATCTTGAAATACAGTGATTTTAAATTCACCAAAAGCGGTTGGTAATCTTGAAGTTGCGACAAATTCTATCGGCACTGCTTAACCCGTCAAATAGTTCATTAATTGGCTGAAGTATAGCGTAATGCTTGGACATTGGTAGAATTGCTATGCTGAAATTATGCAGAAGATTTTCTTTTTTGTATAAAGCGAACGATAATAGTTGATAAATAGTAAGATTATTCAGGATAATCTCGCTCATGAACAAACACCCAGTGTAGAGAACTTGCTCTAAACTGCATCGCTAGAAATGTGGCTGATTTAAAAGGTGATACAATTCGACCCTTATGTTCGAATAACCCATTTACCTAGCTTAGGATTTGCCAGGCTTTAGAAGGCTTTGCCATTTATGTTGTATACAGAAATACCGACTCACCGCCCTGTAACACCGTTGCTGGATACCATTGATCATCCACAACAATTACGATTACTCGAGCGCAGCCAATTAGAAAAAGTGGCGGATGAGTTACGTCAGTACATTTTGTATGCAGCAGGACAAAGTGGTGGGCATTTTGGTGCCAATCTGGGCGTGATCGAACTGACCGTGGCTTTGCATTATTGTTTTAATACCCCGTATGACCGTTTAATTTGGGATGTCGGTCATCAGGCTTATCCGCATAAAGCCCTAACCGGTCGCCGTGAGCAATTGACTACCATTCGTTCCAAAGATGGCTTGGCAGCTTTTCCAACTCGTGAAGAGTCGGTTTTTGATACTTTTGGCGTGGGACATTCTTCTACCGCAATATCTGCGGGTTTAGGCATGTCACTGGCACGCCGTTACCAGAAAAATCCGTGTGAGGTGGTGTCGATCATTGGTGATGGCGCGATGACAGCCGGTATGGCTTTTGAAGCCATGAATGATGCGGTGGCACACAATGCTGATTTAATCGTGGTACTAAACGACAACGATATGTCGATTTCATGCAGTACCGGTGGTTTTGCCAAGCACTTGGCTGCCATCTGGGGAAGTGGTCAATCGGTAAATATTTCAGAAACAGGGGAAGCTTATGTACAGCCTCATCCTGAATGGAATTACAATTCGCGTTTACACAGTGCAGCAACTGATGCGGCAGATAACTTATTTAAAGCCATTGGGTTTGACTATTTCGGTCCTTTTGACGGTCATGATGTCAATCATTTGGTCCAAGTCTTTGATGCACTAAAAAAACGGAAAGGTCCGCGTTTAATTCATGTCTATACCAAAAAAGGTAAAGGCTTTGTACCTGCTGAAGCAGATCAGATTAAATACCACGCCATTAGTAAAATAAATTCAGCCCCTGTAGTAAATACTGCACCTAAATATTCGGATGTATTTGGGCAGTGGCTGTGTGATGAAGCAGCACAAGATGATCGCTTACTCGCGATTACACCGGCGATGTGTGAAGGTTCGGGCATGGTGCAGTTCGCTAAGCAATTTCCCGAGCGCTTTTTCGATGTCGCGATTGCTGAACAGCATGCAGTGACTTTGGCTGCCGGTATGGCATGTGAAGGCCTAAAACCTGTAGTGGCGATTTATTCGACCTTCTTGCAACGTGGTTATGATCAACTGATTCACGATGTTGCCTTGCAAAATTTAGATGTGACTTTTGGGATTGACCGTGCCGGTTTGGTCGGTGAAGATGGCCCAACTCATGCCGGTGCTTACGATTATGCCTTCATGCGTACTGTACCGAATATGGTGATTATGACGCCTAAAGACGAAAATGAATGTCGCCAGATGCTACATACAGCGTATCAATACAATGGTCCTGCGGCGGTGCGTTATCCACGCGGTAATGGCGTCGGTGTTAAAATTGAATCCCAATTGACTGCTTTAGAGATTGGTAAAGCTGAAGTGGTAGCCAGTTTTAATGAACAGCAAGATGAACAGATTAGTATTTTGGCTTTTGGTAGCCGAGTCACGGTTGCAATAGAAGCAGCACAAGCATTGTCACAAGCACATGAGGTTGGTGTACGTGTAGTCAACATGCGCTTTGTTAAACCGTTAGATGAACAGATCATTGAGCAACTTGCGGCAACCACCAGCTTGTTTGTGACGGTTGAAGAACATGCGGTGATGGCAGGCGCAGGAAGTGCGGTAAATGAGTATTTGGCTCACGCACAAATTGTTAAACCGACTTTAAATTTAGGTTTACCTGATATTTTTATGCACCAGGCTTCACATACACAAATGTTGCAACAGGCTGGGCTTGATCCCAAAGGCATTGAAAAGTCGATTGAATTGGCTTGGCTAAAGCTTGGACAAACCATTTCATCATGATGAAATAAATTTTAAAAAACATTTTTCCCCTAAAAGCCCGCATATTTGCTAAAATATGCGGGCTTTTAGGCATTATTCTTTATCAGTTTCTTAAATTTGTAGTGGGTGTTCAATGGAACCTATGGTGGTTATGGCTGCGCGTGCGGCTCAATTAGTTGGTCAAGAGCTTTTAAAAGCGCATCAAAATCGTCATAAACTCGATCTACAAGTCGAAGAAAAAGGGATTGATGGTCCGGTAACGCGTGTAGATCGTTATTTGGAACAGTTGACGATCGATACTCTACGTAAAAGCTATAAAAACCACAGCTTCCTTGGTGAAGAGTTTGGTATGCAAGAAGGTACTGGTCACGACGCCGATTGGTGTTGGGTGATCGATCCTTTGGACGGTACTTTAAACTTCATTAACGGTTTTCCACATTTCTGTATCTCAATTGCAGTTCAACATAAAGGCGTAACTCAACACGGTGTTATTTATGACCCTGTGAAAGACGAGCTTTTCTCTGCAAGTCGTGGCCGCGGTGCCATGATGAATCAACGTCGTATTCGCGTAAATATTAAAGACAATCTAGACAAGACATTCTTGGCTGTAGGCCATGCTTACCGTAATAAACGTAACGGTGAGGTGGTGTCTTATGCGAAAAACCATTTTGATTCATTATTAAACGTGACTGAAGCGGGTGCACAATTCCGTCGTTCAGGTTCTGCTGCGTTAGATTTGGCGTATGTTGCTGCAGGTCGTCTTGATGGTTACTTCGAACTTGGTTTGAAACCTTGGGATATCGCTGTAGGCGAGTTACTGGTAAAAGAAGCAGGTGGTACTGTAGTGGATGCACGTGGTGGTCCCGATTCTATGGACAATGGTCAAGTCATTGCTTGCTCTATGAAAATGCTAAAACCTTTAATGCAAGCTGTCGTTCCAGCTTGGGGTGAAGCCGCAAAGTAAGACCGATTTAATCGAGTGATATGACAAAGAAAAGCTCTCCATGTGAGGGCTTTTTTATTTGCCCGAGAAATTTGATCTTCATCTTTAATGCGAGTTTTAATCACTTATAACGTGATTTTTGACGAAAGATGCCGCTAATTAAAAATTTCGCTGAAAAAATAAACAAAATTAAGTTGTAAAATAGGCTGTTACTGAAAAAAACAGTATCAATTCCCAATTCAATCGAAAAAAATGATTACTTTTTAAAATTATTCTGTTATTATGCCGCCACGCACTTAAATTTCCGTTCTTTACCTGAACATTATCTTCTAATCATTGTATGCGCGTTCTGTCCATAGAGAGGACATATCCTTCGCGCCCCAATCGCTTAAGCGATTCCCTTCAGGTTTGCGGCCGTAATCATATACGTGCGTTATATCCACATCGACGTTATTCGGATCGCTGCTGAATCCTAATTTTTTCAGCTCTATTTGCTGTGCCGCTTTTTGCCGATGTCCATATTGTAATTTATTTAATGGAGCACCCACTTCAGGGTGAACACTCTCTATGAGCAAAACTTTTGCTGATTTTTCCCTCGATGCGACTTTAATCCAAGCGATCGAAGGTTTAGGCTTTACTACGCCAACTCCTGTACAAGAACAAGCAATTCCAGCTGCACTAGAAGGTAAAGACCTTCTTGTATCAAGCCAAACTGGTTCTGGTAAAACTGCTGCATTCTTACTACCTACTTTAAATGCTTTAGCAAATGAAGATTCGCTTATCTCATTTAAAGACCGCATGAAAGCGGTAACTCAACCGAATATCCTAGTGATTTCTCCTACTCGTGAATTAGCACAACAAGTATGTCAAGATGCGATTGCATTGGTTCGTCATATGAAAGGTGTTCGTGTTGCTGCGATCATGGGTGGTATGCCTTTCGGTAAACAAATTCAACAATTAAAAGGTGCACAAGTTGTAGTTGCGACTCCAGGTCGTTTACTTGATCTTGTAAACCGTCGTCAACTTAAACTTGACATGGTTGATGCATTAATCGTCGACGAAGCTGACCGTATGCTTGACTTGGGCTTCTCTGAAGACCTAGAAGCAATTGGTGAATTGGCAGCTAACCGTAAACAAACATTGATGTTCTCTGCGACTTTTGCACCGCGTATTGTTACGCTTGCTGAACGCATGATGAATGATCCAGTGCGTATTGCGATCGAAACTGGTCACTCTACAAATACAGACATCACCCAAACATTGCATTGGACTGATGGCTTTGAACACAAGAAAAAATTGCTTACTCACTGGTTATCTGATGAATCAGTAGATCAAGCAGTTGTGTTTGCATCAACTCAAGAAGATACAGACATGTTGGCTGAAGAACTTGCTGAAGCAGGTCTATCAGTTGTAGCACTTCATGGTGCTATGCCACAGACTGTTCGTAACCGTCGTTTACGTAGTATCCGTGAAGGTCGTGCAAAAATCCTTGTTGCTACAGATGTAGCGGCGCGTGGTCTTGACGTACCAACAATTTCACACGTAATCAACTTCGGTTTACCGATGAAAAACGAAGACTATGTACACCGTATCGGTCGTACAGGTCGTGCCGGTCGTACAGGTAATGCAATTACTCTGGCGACTTACCGTGAACGCGGTAAGATCCGTGCGCTTGAAGACTTCCTAGATGCACGTTTAAACGTGTCTGAAATTGAAGGTCTTGAGCCATCTCCACCTCCTGCACGCGGTGCTCGTGATGGCGCTGGTCGTGGTCGTGATGGCGGTCGTGGCGG